>NZ_JNXR01000228.1:0-200 GCF_000725475.1 Streptomyces durhamensis | reverse complement strand
GAGCGCCAGGGTGTGGTCGGCATCTCGGGGATCGACACGCGGGCCCTGACCCGGCACCTGCGCGAGCGCGGGTCGATGCGCGCCGGCATCTTCTCGGGCCGGACGATCCCCGCCGAGTCCGAGCTGCTGGAGCGCGTGCAGGCCCAGCCGCAGATGAAGGGCGCGAGCCTCTACGAGGAGGTCGCGACGAAGGAGGCGTA
>NZ_JNXR01000227.1:0-200 GCF_000725475.1 Streptomyces durhamensis | reverse complement strand
GAGCGCCAGGGTGTGGTCGGCATCTCGGGGATCGACACGCGGGCCCTGACCCGGCACCTGCGCGAGCGCGGGTCGATGCGCGCCGGCATCTTCTCGGGCGAGACGATCCCCGCCGAGTCCGAGCTGCTGGAGCGCGTGCAGGCCCAGCCGCAGATGAAGGGCGCGAGCCTCTACGAGGAGGTCGCGACGAAGGAGGCGTA
>NZ_JNXR01000226.1:0-202 GCF_000725475.1 Streptomyces durhamensis | reverse complement strand
CGACCACATCGCGGACCTTGTCGATGAACAGCGGGTCCGTGGACAGCTTGAACGTCTCGGAACGGTGCGGGGCCAGGGCGAAGGCGCGCCAGATCCGTGAGACGGCCGACTGGGACATCCCGGTCGCCGCCGCCATCGACCGGGTCGACCAGTGCGTGGCGTTCGCCGGCTTCTCCTCCAGCGTTTTGACGATGACCCGCTC
>NZ_JNXR01000225.1:0-202 GCF_000725475.1 Streptomyces durhamensis | reverse complement strand
GAGCGGGTCATCGTCAAAACGCTGGAGGAGAAGCCGGCGAACGCCACGCACTGGTCGACCCGGTCGATGGCGGCGGCGACCGGGATGTCCCAGTCGGCCCTCGCACGGATCTGGCGCGCCTTCGCCCTGGCCCCGCACCGTTCCGAGACGTTCAAGCTGTCCACGGACCCGCTGTTCATCGACAAGGTCCGCGATGTGGTCG
>NZ_JNXR01000224.1:0-202 GCF_000725475.1 Streptomyces durhamensis | reverse complement strand
GGCGTTGTTCGCGGTCGAGGTGGCGTTGTTCCGGCTGTTGGAGTCGTGGGGTGTGCGGCCGGACTTTGTGGCTGGTCACTCGGTGGGTGAGATCGCGGCTGCTCATGTGGCGGGTGTGCTGTCGCTGGAGGACGCGGCGAAGCTGGTGTCGGCGCGTGCGGCGCTGATGCAGGCGTTGCCCGTGGGCGGGGCGATGGTCGCC
>NZ_JNXR01000223.1:0-202 GCF_000725475.1 Streptomyces durhamensis | reverse complement strand
GGCGACCATCGCCCCGCCCACGGGCAACGCCTGCATCAGCGCCGCACGCGCCGACACCAGCTTCGCCGCGTCCTCCAGCGACAGCACACCCGCCACATGCGCGGCCGCGATCTCACCCACCGAGTGACCAGCCACAAAGTCCGGCCGCACACCCCACGACTCCAACAGCCGGAACAACGCCACCTCGACCGCGAACAACGCC
>NZ_JNXR01000222.1:0-205 GCF_000725475.1 Streptomyces durhamensis | reverse complement strand
AGCACCTCAGCAGGTCTTGAAGAGGGTCGAGGACCTGGTAGAGGGTGAGGCCGGCGTCTGGGCTTTTGGGTCGAGCCGCCGCAGGGTGAGGAAGGCCTGGGCGGCAGTGACGAGAGTGACGTGATGGTGCCAGCCGCGCCAGGTGCGGCCTTCGAAGTGGTCCAGGCCCAGGCCGTGCTTGAGTTCGTGGTAGTCGTGCTCGATC
>NZ_JNXR01000221.1:0-205 GCF_000725475.1 Streptomyces durhamensis | reverse complement strand
CCTGTTTGCGGGTCAGGGTTCGCAGCGGCTGGGGATGGGGCGTGGACTTTACGACGCCTTCCCGGTGTTCGCGGCGGCGTATGACGAGGTGTGCGTGCTTTTGGATGCGCCCGTGGATGTGGACTCGGAGGAGTTGAATCAGACGGGTTCGACGCAGCCGGCGTTGTTCGCGGTCGAGGTGGCGTTGTTCCGGCTGTTGGAGTCG
>NZ_JNXR01000220.1:0-208 GCF_000725475.1 Streptomyces durhamensis | reverse complement strand
GATGCCGCCGACACCGGCGGCGGCCTGGGCGTGACCGATGTTCGACTTCAGCGAACCCAGCCACAACGGCCGGTCCTGCGACCGCTCCCGGCCGTACGTCGCGATGAGCGCCTGCGCCTCGATCGGGTCACCCAGCCGGGTCCCCGTACCGTGCGCCTCCACGACGTCGATCTGGGCGGGAGACAGGCCGGCCGACGCCAGGGCCTGG
>NZ_JNXR01000219.1:0-208 GCF_000725475.1 Streptomyces durhamensis | reverse complement strand
GATGCCGCCGACACCGGCGGCGGCCTGGGCGTGACCGATGTTCGACTTCAGCGAACCCAGCCACAACGGCCGGTCCTGCGACCGCTCCCGGCCGTACGTGGCGATGAGTGCCTGCGCCTCGATCGGGTCACCCAGCCGGGTCCCCGTACCGTGCGCCTCCACGACGTCGATCTGGGCGGGAGACAGGCCGGCCGACGCCAGGGCCTGG
>NZ_JNXR01000218.1:0-211 GCF_000725475.1 Streptomyces durhamensis | reverse complement strand
CCTGTTCGTGCTGCACACCGGGATCCAGTGGGAGTACCTGCCCCAGGAACTGGGCTTCGGCTCCGGGATGACCTGCTGGCGGCGCCTGGCCGAGTGGAACGAGGCCGGTGTGTGGGAGAAGCTGCATCTGGTGCTGCTGGGGAAGCTGCGGTCGGCGAAGAAGCTGGACTGGTCGCGGGCGGTGATCGATTCCTCCCACGTGCGGGCGGCC
>NZ_JNXR01000217.1:0-212 GCF_000725475.1 Streptomyces durhamensis | reverse complement strand
GGCAGGACGGCGGTGTAGTCGGAGACGTCGTAACCGCCGTCCCTGAGCGGTGACTTGAAGAACGGCGGCAGCCACAGACAGTCGACCCCCAGCCACTGCAGATAGTCGAGCTTGGCGGTCAGGCCCTTCAGGTCGCCGACGCCGTCGCCGTTGCTGTCCTGGAAGGAGCGGACCAGGACCTCGTAGAAGACGGCGCGTTTGAACCAGTCCGG
>NZ_JNXR01000216.1:0-214 GCF_000725475.1 Streptomyces durhamensis | reverse complement strand
GCGGTCGGGGGTCCACTGCATCGGGGTGCGCACGGCGTCGCGGTCGCCGAGCCAGATGTTGTCGCCCATGCCGATCTCGTCGCCGTAGTACAGGATCGGCGAGCCGGGCAGGGACAGCAGGAGCGCGGTGAACAGCTCGATCTGGTTGCGGTCGTTGTCGAGCAGGGGCGCCAGGCGGCGGCGGATGCCGATGTTGGCGCGCATCCGCGGGTCT
>NZ_JNXR01000215.1:0-214 GCF_000725475.1 Streptomyces durhamensis | reverse complement strand
GCGGTCGGGGGTCCACTGCATCGGGGTGCGCACGGCGTCGCGGTCGCCGAGCCAGATGTTGTCGCCCATGCCGATCTCGTCGCCGTAGTACAGGATCGGTGAGCCGGGCAGCGAGAGCAGGAGCGCGGTGAACAGCTCGATCTGGTTGCGGTCGTTGTCGAGCAGGGGCGCCAGGCGGCGGCGGATGCCGATGTTGGCGCGCATCCGCGGGTCT
>NZ_JNXR01000214.1:0-223 GCF_000725475.1 Streptomyces durhamensis | reverse complement strand
ACGCGGCCCACGGTCACCCTCACGACGGTCATCCCTACGACCGCCAAAGCCACCACGCTCGCCGCGGTCGCCGTAACCGCCACCACGCCGGTCGTCACGGCGGTCATCACGCCGGTCATCACGGCGGTCGTCGCGCCGGTCGTCACGGCGGAAGCCTCCGCGGTCGCCTCCGCGGTCGCCGCCGCGGTCGCCGTAGCCACCACCGCGGTTGTCGTCGCGGTCG
>NZ_JNXR01000213.1:0-223 GCF_000725475.1 Streptomyces durhamensis | reverse complement strand
CCACATACACGGTGCAGCAGCAGCCGCCCGCAGGCAGCTGTCACTACCGGTATGAGAAGGGGGTGCCGTGGGCGGGACCGGTCAGGTTCTCCCGGCAGGGGGGCACACGGTGGGGGTGCCGCGGCCGTAGTACCTGGGCGGCGTCCTGGACGGGCGAGCGGGGAGACGTGACGGTATCGCTTACGCCCCGGCCGTGCGGCCGGTGCCATCTGGTGTCAGCCCC
>NZ_JNXR01000212.1:0-234 GCF_000725475.1 Streptomyces durhamensis | reverse complement strand
TGCACGGACTTGGCCAGACGGGTGCGTCCGAGACCGGACACCGCGAGGTCTTCCACATACACCGCTTGGTTGTCGCGGATGATCTGTGTGGATACCTTGCGGTGCCCGTCCCGGCGCCGGTCCGCCACCGTGGCATGCTGGCGTGCGACCTTGATGCGGGCCTTGGCCCGGTTCTTCGATCCCTTGGCCTTGCGGGACAGCTCCCGCTGAAGGCGCTTGAGCTTCTTCTCGGCC
>NZ_JNXR01000211.1:0-242 GCF_000725475.1 Streptomyces durhamensis | reverse complement strand
TTGTGGCAGTGCAGCAGGAACCGGCCCGCGTAGTCGGTGAAGCGGACCGCGACCTCGACACCCTGTGCGGGCAGCACGTCGACGGTGTCCTTCCAGCCCGCGTCGAACGCCCCGGGGGCGGCCGCGTTGCGGCTGACCACCTGGAACGGGTCCAGGTGCAGGTGGACGGGGTGGTGGAAGTCGGTGACGAACCGCCAGATCTCCACCTGGCCGAGCTTCGGCATGGCCAGGGAGCGACCGGG
>NZ_JNXR01000210.1:0-243 GCF_000725475.1 Streptomyces durhamensis | reverse complement strand
GGGGCCTCGTTCCAGTCGGCGAGCCAGTTTCGGATGTCGCGTTCGAGGGCTTGGACGGAGCGGTGGACACCGCGCTTGAGCTTCTTCTGTGTCAGCTCGCCGAACCACCGCTCGACCAGGTTGAGCCACGACGAACTCGTCGGTGCGACCTTCAGCCTCCGTGACACCTCCATGATCGAGTGCCCCTCGGCACACTCCAGAACGATCCGGGACCGCAAGGCCAGAGCCTGAGCCGTCGACCGG
>NZ_JNXR01000209.1:0-247 GCF_000725475.1 Streptomyces durhamensis | reverse complement strand
GTACACCTGCTCCACCAGCTGGCGCCAGGTGCCCGCCGGCCGGACCGCCGGGAACGGCACCGTGTTGAGGTGCATACCCAGCACCCGGTCAGCGCCCGGGGCCTCCAGACGGCCGTGGAAGACCACACCCGTATGGAACGCGTCCTCGCTGGTCAGCGAGCTCATCACCTTCAGATGAGCCGCCAGCAGCACACTCTTGAGCGACGTGTTCGCCCTCAGCGCCAGCCCACGCAACCCCTCCTCAAGA
>NZ_JNXR01000208.1:0-247 GCF_000725475.1 Streptomyces durhamensis | reverse complement strand
GTACACCTGCTCCACCAGCTGGCGCCAGGTGCCCGCCGGCCGGACCGCCGGGAACGGCACCGTGTTGAGGTGCATACCCAGCACCCGGTCAGCGCCCGGAGCCTCCAGACGGCCGTGGAACACCACACCCGTATGGAACGCGTCCTCACTGGTCAGCGAGCTCATCACCTTCAGATGAGCCGCCAGCAGCACACTCTTGAGCGACGTGTTCGCCCTCAGCGCCAGCCCACGCAACCCCTCCTCAAGA
>NZ_JNXR01000207.1:0-250 GCF_000725475.1 Streptomyces durhamensis | reverse complement strand
CGTCACCAGCACTCCGCCCTGCCGCAGCACGCCGAAGGAACGCTCGGCGTTCCCGCCGCCCAGGGTCTCCAGCACCACGTCCACCGGCGCGTCCCGGAGTACCTCGGTGTAGTCCTGGGTCCGGTGGTCGATCAGCAGGTCCGCGCCCAGGCCACGCAGGAAGTCGTGCTTGGCCGCGCTCGCCGTGCCGATCACCTCTGCGCCGAGGTGCTTGGCCAGCTGCACCGCGATGTGCCCGAGCCCGCCGCCC
>NZ_JNXR01000206.1:0-253 GCF_000725475.1 Streptomyces durhamensis | reverse complement strand
AGGGTCTGCTGCGGGTTTGGGTGACAGGTTCGGTCACGCGGCCTGGAGGGCCGGTGTGGTCATGACGGTTTCGTATTCGACGGGAGTCAGTCGGCCGAGCGAGGCTTGTCGGCGGCGTCGGTGGTAGGTCCGTTCGATCCAGGTCACGATCGCGATCCGCAGTTCTGCACGGGTGGCCCAGGTCCGACGGTCGAGGACGTTCTTCTGCAGCAGGCTGAAGAAGGACTCCATGGCCGCGTTGTCGCCTGCAGCC
>NZ_JNXR01000205.1:0-253 GCF_000725475.1 Streptomyces durhamensis | reverse complement strand
GGGAG
The DNA here is from genome assembly GCF_000725475.1 of Streptomyces durhamensis. Lineage (NCBI taxonomy): Bacteria > Bacillati > Actinomycetota > Actinomycetes > Kitasatosporales > Streptomycetaceae > Streptomyces > Streptomyces durhamensis. The sequence continues at coordinate 248 of NZ_JNXR01000205.1, read as the reverse complement.
TCGCGCTATCCCGTCTCCGAGATCCTCGCCAAGACGCCGGCCATCCCCTCCGGCTGCCAGTGGGGCGTCTTCCTGCGCAACCACGACGAGCTGACCCTCGAAATGGTCACCGACGAAGAGCGCGACTACATGTGGGCCGAGTACGCGAAAGACCCGCGGATGCGCGCCAACATCGGCATCCGCCGCCGCCTGGCGCCCCTGCTCGACAACGACCGCAACCAGATCGAGCTGTTCACCGCGCTCCTGCT
>NZ_JNXR01000204.1:0-256 GCF_000725475.1 Streptomyces durhamensis | reverse complement strand
GGGGCCGTGCGCCTCGGACCACTCCGCTCCCTGGGCGAACTCCTGCCCCATGAAGAGCAGCTGCTTGCCGGGGTGGGCCCACATGAAGCCCAGGTAGGCGCGGTGGTTCGCGCGCTGCTGCCACCAGTCGCCCGGCATCTTCGACACCAGCGACCGTTTGCCGTGCACGACCTCGTCGTGGGAGATCGGCAGGACGTAGTTCTCGCTGTAGGCGTACACCATCGAGAAGGTCATCTCGTGGTGGTGGTACCTGCGG
>NZ_JNXR01000203.1:0-256 GCF_000725475.1 Streptomyces durhamensis | reverse complement strand
GGGGCCGTGCGCCTCGGACCACTCCGCTCCCTGGGCGAACTCCTGCCCCATGAAGAGCAGCTGCTTGCCGGGGTGGGCCCACATGAAGCCCAGGTAGGCACGGTGGTTCGCGCGCCGCTGCCACCAGTCGCCCGGCATCTTCGACACCAGCGCCTGCTTGCCGTGCACGACCTCGTCGTGGGAGATCGGCAGGACGTAGTTCTCGCTGTAGGCGTACACCATCGAGAAGGTCATCTCGTGGTGGTGGTACCTGCGG
>NZ_JNXR01000202.1:0-260 GCF_000725475.1 Streptomyces durhamensis | reverse complement strand
TGCACGGACTTGGCCAGACGGGTGCGTCCGAGACCGGACACCGCGAGGTCTTCCACATACACCGCTTGGTTGTCGCGGATGATCTGTGTGGATACCTTGTGGTGCCAGTCCCGGCGCCGGTCCGCCACCGTGGCATGCTGGCGTGCGACCTTGATGCGGGTCTTGGCCCGGTTCTTCGATCCCTTGGCCTTGCGGGACAGCTCCCGCTGAAGGCGCTTGAGCTTCTTCTCGGCCCGGCGCAGGAAGCGCGGGCTGTTGAT
>NZ_JNXR01000201.1:0-260 GCF_000725475.1 Streptomyces durhamensis | reverse complement strand
GCGGCCGACTTCGGCTGGTTCGCCTACTCCCCGCTGTCGGACGCGGTCCGCAGCCCGGGCATCGGCGCCGACATGTGGATCATGGGTCTGGCCTTCTCCGGCTTCGGCACCATCCTCGGCGCGGTCAACTTCATCACCACGATCATCTGCATGCGTGCCCCGGGCATGACCATGTTCCGCATGCCGATCTTCGTGTGGAACGTGCTGCTGACCGCCGTGCTGGTCCTGCTCGCCTTCCCGGTCCTCGCGGCCGCGCTGTT
>NZ_JNXR01000200.1:0-265 GCF_000725475.1 Streptomyces durhamensis | reverse complement strand
CCTGATGGAGGGCCAGCGTGCCTAAGCGCACCGATATCCAGTCCGTCCTGGTCATCGGCTCCGGCCCGATCGTCATCGGCCAGGCCGCCGAGTTCGACTACTCCGGCACCCAGGCGTGCCGCGTGCTCAAGGCCGAGGGCCTGCGCGTGATCCTGGTGAACTCCAACCCGGCGACGATCATGACGGACCCGGAGATCGCCGACGCCACCTACGTCGAGCCGATCACGCCCGAGTTCGTCGAGAAGATCATCGCCAAGGAGCGCCC
>NZ_JNXR01000199.1:0-267 GCF_000725475.1 Streptomyces durhamensis | reverse complement strand
GTACCGTCCGCAGCGGCACCGAACGCCTTGCACCGACCGTCCGCCGACAGGCCACGCTGACGGCTGAACTCCACGAACGTCGAGGGAGTCGCCATGACGGTGACACCGCCGACCAGCGCCATCGTGCACTCGCCGCTCCGCAGTGCCTGGGTCGCCAGGTGCAGTGCGACCAGCGATGACGAGCATGCCGTGTCGACCGTGACCGCCGGGCCCTCAAGCCCGAACGTGTACGACACCCGGCCGGAGGCGATGCTGCCCGCGCTGCCG
>NZ_JNXR01000198.1:0-280 GCF_000725475.1 Streptomyces durhamensis | reverse complement strand
GCTGCCCACCAAGGGCCGCGCGTTCATCTCGGTCGCCAACCGCGACAAGCGCTCGATGATCTTCCCCGCGCGGGAGCTGGTCGCGCACGGCTTCGAGCTACTGGCGACCTCCGGCACCGCCGAGGTCCTCAAGCGCAACGGCATCCACGCCACCGTGGTGCGCAAGCAGTCCGAGGGCACCGGCCCGAACGGGGAGCGGACCATCGTCCAGCTCATCCACGACGGCGAGGTCGACCTCATCGTCAACACCCCCTACGGCACCGGTGGCCGTCTGGACGGT
>NZ_JNXR01000197.1:0-280 GCF_000725475.1 Streptomyces durhamensis | reverse complement strand
CGTCAAGAGCGCCCTGAACAAGGTCGAGCTCAAGGAGGCCGACGCCGCCGTCGTCTACAAGACCGACGTGCACGCCGCCGGCGAGAAGGTGCAGGGCGTGCAGTTCCCCGAGTCCGCCAAGGCGATCAACGACTACCCGATCGTCCTGCTCAAGAACGCCCCCAACACCCGGACCGCCAAAGCCTTCATCGCCCTCGTCCAGTCCCCCGAGGGCCAGAAGGTCCTCAGCCAGGCCGGATTCCTCAAGCCGTGACCTCGCTCCACGAGACCGACGCCGCGA
>NZ_JNXR01000196.1:0-280 GCF_000725475.1 Streptomyces durhamensis | reverse complement strand
CGTCAAGAGCGCCCTGAACAAGGTCGAGCTCAAGGAGGCCGACGCCGCCGTCGTCTACAAGACCGACGTGCACGCCGCCGGCGAGAAGGTGCAGGGCGTCCCGTTCCCCGAGTCCGCCAAGGCGATCAACGACTACCCGATCGTCCTGCTCAAGAACGCCCCCAACACCCGGACCGCCAAGGCCTTCATCGCCCTCGTCCAGTCCCCCGAGGGCCAGAAGGTCCTCAGCCAGGCCGGATTCCTCAAGCCGTGACCTCGCTCCACGAGACCGACGCCGCGA
>NZ_JNXR01000195.1:0-280 GCF_000725475.1 Streptomyces durhamensis | reverse complement strand
ACCGTCCAGACGGCCACCGGTGCCGTAGGGGGTGTTGACGATGAGGTCGACCTCGCCGTCGTGGATGAGCTGGACGATGGTCCGCTCCCCGTTCGGGCCCGTCCCCTCGGACTGCTTGCGCACCACGGTGGCGTGGATGCCGTTGCGCTTGAGGACCTCGGCGGTGCCGGAGGTCGCCAGCAGCTCGAAGCCGTGCGCGACCAGCTCCCGCGCGGGGAAGATCATCGAGCGCTTGTCGCGGTTGGCGACCGAGATGAACGCGCGGCCCTTGGTGGGCAGC
>NZ_JNXR01000194.1:0-283 GCF_000725475.1 Streptomyces durhamensis | reverse complement strand
CGTCATGGCGACTCCCTCGACGTTCGTGGAGTTCAGCCGTCAGCGTGGCCTGTCGGCGGACGGTCGGTGCAAGGCGTTCGGTGCCGCTGCGGACGGTACGGGCTGGGCCGAGGGTGCGGGCATGCTCCTGGTGGAGCGGCTGTCCGACGCCCGCCGCAACGGCCACCGGGTGCTGGCCGTCGTACGCGGTACGGCGGTGAACCAGGACGGCGCCTCGAACGGTCTGACGGCTCCGAACGGGCCGGCGCAGCAGCGGGTGATCCGGCAGGCGCTGGCGAACGCC
>NZ_JNXR01000193.1:0-284 GCF_000725475.1 Streptomyces durhamensis | reverse complement strand
GGTGGGTCGGTGGCCTGGTCGAGCAGCTCGCAGGAGCCGTCCGGGTGCAGCAGGACGGGCGGGGGGTGGCCGGCGCTGCTGTAGACGAGCAGGTGGCTGTGGCAGTCGACGAGGACCTGCACGGCGGTGGCGGCCAGGGCTCCCTCCACCGAGCGGGCGTACAGCCCCAGGACCTCCAGTGCCTGGGCGGGGCCGTGGACGGTACGGGTGGCGGCGCTCAGCGCGCTGCGGAGCCTGCCCATGACGGTGGCGGCCGTCAGCCCGTGGCCGACCACGTCGCCGAC
>NZ_JNXR01000192.1:0-289 GCF_000725475.1 Streptomyces durhamensis | reverse complement strand
CGAGCTGGAGCTGATGCGCGACAAGCACGACAACGTGGTGGTCGTCTGCTCGATCGAGAACTTCGACCCGATGGGCGTGCACACCGGTGACTCGATCACGGTGGCGCCGTCGATGACGCTGACCGACCGTGAGTACCAGGTCCTGCGCGACATCGGCATCGCGGTGATCCGTGAGGTCGGGGTGGACACGGGTGGCTGCAACATCCAGTTCGCGGTGAACCCCGAGGACGGTCGTGTGATCGTCATCGAGATGAACCCGCGTGTGTCGCGGTCCTCGGCGCTCGCGTCC
>NZ_JNXR01000191.1:0-289 GCF_000725475.1 Streptomyces durhamensis | reverse complement strand
GGACGCGAGCGCCGAGGACCGCGACACACGCGGGTTCATCTCGATGACGATCACACGACCGTCCTCGGGGTTCACCGCGAACTGGATGTTGCAGCCACCGGTGTCGACGCCGACCTCGCGGATGACGGCGATGCCGATGTCGCGCAGGATCTGGTACTCGCGGTCGGTCAGCGTCATCGCGGGGGCGACGGTGATCGAGTCACCGGTGTGCACGCCCATCGGGTCGAAGTTCTCGATCGAGCAGACGACCACCACGTTGTCGTGCTTGTCGCGCATCAGCTCCAGCTCG
>NZ_JNXR01000190.1:0-291 GCF_000725475.1 Streptomyces durhamensis | reverse complement strand
TACCAGGAGACCCTGACGGATCCGTCGTACGACCGGCAGATCGTGGTCGCGACGGCCCCGCAGATCGGTAACACGGGCTGGAACGACGAGGACGACGAGTCGGGGCGTATCTGGGTCTCCGGGTATGTCGTGCGCGACCCCGCGCGCGTGCCGTCGAACTGGCGGGCCAAGCGCTCCCTGGACGACGAGTTGGAGCGCCAGGGTGTGGTCGGCATCTCGGGGATCGACACGCGGGCCCTGACCCGGCACCTGCGCGAGCGCGGGTCGATGCGCGCCGGCATCTTCTCGGGC
>NZ_JNXR01000189.1:0-292 GCF_000725475.1 Streptomyces durhamensis | reverse complement strand
ACCGCCGGTGACGTACATGTGGTGGGCCCACACGGTCACGGACAGACCGGCGATCGCGATGGTCGCGGCGATCAGACCCATGTAGCCGAACATCGGCTTGCGGGAGAACACCGGGATGACTTCGCTGATGATGCCGAAGAACGGCAGGGCGATGATGTACACCTCTGGATGGCCGAAGAACCAGAAGAGGTGTTGCCACAGCAGGGCGCCGCCGTTCGCGGCGTCGAACACATGGGCGCCGAATTTACGGTCCGCCTCCAGGGCGAACAGCGCGGCCGCGAGGACCGGGAAG
>NZ_JNXR01000188.1:0-292 GCF_000725475.1 Streptomyces durhamensis | reverse complement strand
ACCGCCGGTGACGTACATGTGGTGGGCCCACACGGTCACGGACAGACCGGCGATCGCGATGGTCGCGGCGATCAGACCCATGTAGCCGAACATCGGCTTACGGGAGAACACCGGGATGACTTCGCTGATGATGCCGAAGAACGGCAGGGCGATGATGTACACCTCTGGATGGCCGAAGAACCAGAAGAGGTGCTGCCACAGCAGGGCGCCGCCGTTCGCGGCGTCGAACACATGGGCGCCGAATTTACGGTCCGCCTCCAGGGCGAACAGCGCGGCCGCGAGGACCGGGAAG
>NZ_JNXR01000187.1:0-295 GCF_000725475.1 Streptomyces durhamensis | reverse complement strand
CGCCAGGAAGGACGCCGCCGGCACCCCGGCCACCTTCGTCCGCAACCAGCTGGAGATCGCCACCCTCCCCGGCAACCCCGACAAGGTCACCACCCTCAAAGACCTCACCAAGTCCGGCCTCAAGGTCGTCCTGTGCGACAAGACCGTGCCCTGCGGCACCGCCGCGCAAAAGGCCCTGGACGCCGCCGACCTCAAGCTCACCCCCGTCTCCTACGAACAGGACGTCAAGAGCGCCCTGAACAAGGTCGAGCTCAAGGAGGCCGACGCCGCCGTCGTCTACAAGACCGACGTGCAC
>NZ_JNXR01000186.1:0-295 GCF_000725475.1 Streptomyces durhamensis | reverse complement strand
GTGCACGTCGGTCTTGTAGACGACGGCGGCGTCGGCCTCCTTGAGCTCGACCTTGTTCAGGGCGCTCTTGACGTCCTGTTCGTAGGAGACGGGGGTGAGTTTGAGGTCGGCGGCGTCCAGGGCCTTTTGCGCGGCGGTGCCGCAGGGCACGGTCTTGTCGCACAGGACGACCTTGAGGCCGGACTTGGTGAGGTCCTTGAGGGTGGTGACCTTGTCGGGGTTGCCGGGGAGGGTGGCGATCTCCAGCTGGTTGCGGACGAAGGTGGCCGGGGTGCCGGCGGCGTCCTTCCTGGCG
>NZ_JNXR01000185.1:0-298 GCF_000725475.1 Streptomyces durhamensis | reverse complement strand
GGGAGCCCCGATTTCCTCGGCCAGGCAGCGGTCGATGTGCAGCGACAGCTGCTCATGGTCGACCTGCTTCCACTTGCCGGGGCCGGCAGCGAGGGCCAGATATGCCTTGACGCTTTCGGGAAGGACGTAGTGCTTGGTCTGAGCCCCCTTCTCGGCGCCGTAGATCCAGTCGTTGGGCGTGCAGTGCGGCTTGGCCTCCGCGGCCTCGAAGCCGCTGGAGTCACGCATCAGCTCGACCTTCAGCTTCGTGTGTCCTGCGGGCAGGGTCGGCGGCGTGCCGCAGTCCCCGCCCTTTCCG
>NZ_JNXR01000184.1:0-298 GCF_000725475.1 Streptomyces durhamensis | reverse complement strand
CGGAAAGGGCGGGGACTGCGGCACGCCGCCGACCCTGCCCGCAGGACACACGAAGCTGAAGGTCGAGCTGATGCGTGACTCCAGCGGCTTCGAGGCCGCCGAGGCCAAGCCGCACTGCACGCCGAACGACTGGATCTACGGCGCCGAGAAGGGGGCTCAGACCAAGCACTACGTCCTTCCCGAAAGCGTCAAGGCATACCTGGCCCTCGCTGCCGGCCCCGGCAAGTGGAAGCAGGTCGACCATGAGCAGCTGTCGCTGCACATCGACCGCTGCCTGGCCGAGGAAATCGGGGCTCCC
>NZ_JNXR01000183.1:0-298 GCF_000725475.1 Streptomyces durhamensis | reverse complement strand
AGAGCTGCGTGCGGGGCTGGCCGCCCTCGCGGCAGGCGAACCGGCGGCGAACGTCGTCACCGGACGGGCTCAGTCGGCGGGCAAGGTCGGGTTCCTGTTCTCGGGTCAGGGTTCGCAGCGGCTGGGGATGGGGCGTGAACTCTACGACGCCTTCCCGGTGTTCGCGGCGGCGTATGACGAGGTGTGCGTGCTTTTGGACGCGCCCGTGGATGTGGACTCGGAGGAGTTGAATCAGACGGGTTCGACGCAGCCGGCGTTGTTCGCGGTCGAGGTGGCGTTGTTCCGGCTGTTGGAGTCG
>NZ_JNXR01000182.1:0-299 GCF_000725475.1 Streptomyces durhamensis | reverse complement strand
GGCTGGGTCGTGGCGTCCGTCCGCGTCGGCCGACTGGCTGGGTCGTGGCGTCCGTCCGCGTCGGCCCACTGGCGGGGTTGTGGGGTCCGTCCGCGTCGGCCGACTGGCGGGGGTTTGGGGGCCGTCCGCGGCGGCTGGCGGGGGTTGGGTCTTGGGGTTGGTTTGCCCCGCGGGCCAAGACAAACCCAAGGACCGACGCCCGTCAGCCGACGCGGACGGCCCCCACACCCCCGCCAGTCGGCCGACGCGGACGGACGCCACAACCCCGCCAGTGGGCCGACGCGGACGGACGCCACGAC
>NZ_JNXR01000181.1:0-302 GCF_000725475.1 Streptomyces durhamensis | reverse complement strand
CCCGCCGAAGCGACACGGGGGCAACCGGCGCACGACGACACCGCCCGCCCGCTCTGTTCTGACATGTGCACAATTCGATGATTTCAACACCGTCCGACCCTCCGCGTGTACATATACGTTCCATTCCTGTACACACGCGCCTGTAGCGACCGCGCGGCCCAGGCCGTCATGCCGTCTTTGCGTCTCGCTGGTTAGCCGTCTTGCCAGCCACCGCTCCCTATCGCGCGGCCCTGGATCGGGGCGGTTTCGGTCATCGCACGACCGGGGCATTTCCGATATCCGATACTTGCGGTATCGTGTAC
>NZ_JNXR01000180.1:0-303 GCF_000725475.1 Streptomyces durhamensis | reverse complement strand
CCCGCCGCGGGTGGCCTCCCATCGAGACGCCCGCGACCACTGACCATCAGTCGAGGCGATGCTACCCAGGCGGGCCGACAGGTGGTTCGGTGGCGTGAGTTGTCGGGGCGAGCGGGTAACTTTGTAAGACGATGAAAAGCGCTGCTCCCAATCCGTCGCTGCCGGGTCTGGCCACTGGAAACCTGCAGGAAAACACCCGTACGCCCTCGCGGCGTGCTGTTGAGCTGCTCGATGGGCTCAACCCCCAACAGAGGGCTGCGGTGCTCCATGCGGGGTCACCGCTGCTGATCGTCGCCGGCGCCG
>NZ_JNXR01000179.1:0-304 GCF_000725475.1 Streptomyces durhamensis | reverse complement strand
ACCTCCCTGTCAGACGAGTTCGGGATCGAATACCCGATCTTCGGTTTCACACCGTCGGAGCACGTCGCCGCTGCGATCAGCCGGGCCGGCGGTATGGGTGTGCTCGGTTGCGTCCGGTTCAACGAGGCGGAAGAGCTCGACGCCACCCTGGACTGGATGCGCGAGAACACCGACGGCAAACCGTTCGGCGTAGATGTGGTGATGCCGGCGAAGATCCCCACCGAGGGGTCGCAAGTCGACCTCGATTCCATGATCCCGCCGGAGCATCGTGCATTCGTCGAGCGCACTCTCGACGATCTGGGAG
>NZ_JNXR01000178.1:0-305 GCF_000725475.1 Streptomyces durhamensis | reverse complement strand
GGTTTCAGAAGCGAGCCAGCCATTGACCGCTGCGTTCTGGGCCCACACGGTCGTGTCGGGGGACCATCCGGACTGTGTGGAGCCTGGCTCTGCCTTGACCGGTGGGTCGGCCGAGGTGATCGTGTCGGGTGAGGGGTCGGTGTGTTCGCCCAGCCAATGGGCTACCTGGGGGTCGCTCGCCCAGCCCTGCTCGGATTCTCGGTCAGTCATCAGACACCTTCAATGGGCAAGCTGTGGTGATCTCGGGAGCGGTGGTGAAGTAATCGCCACCGCCGGGCACAAAGCCGCACACAGTGCGACGTGTG
>NZ_JNXR01000177.1:0-274 GCF_000725475.1 Streptomyces durhamensis | reverse complement strand
TACCTCGATTATTCCCATGGCCGTGGCGTCCATTCTGGGTTCTGGTCTATCTGCGACGCAGTGGTGGACCGACGGCGGTCGTGAGCAAGGGGTGGACGACAAGTTCTTCGCCGCACACCTGTTGGAAACGACGTGGGGAATCATCGATGGCGCGGGCGCGACCATAGGCGTCGCCTTCTCACGTGGTCTGCCATTCAGTCATCCCGGGTTCGCGTCCCGCCGCTAAGTGGACTGACCATGTTTGGCAGCGAGCCATTCGCCGAACTTGTTTTGC
>NZ_JNXR01000176.1:0-307 GCF_000725475.1 Streptomyces durhamensis | reverse complement strand
GCGTCTCCGCCCGTGCGGCGGCGACGATACGGCGTCCTTCGAAGAGGACGTTGCGGGCTGCGTTGTGGTCGCGGTCGTGCACCGTGCCGCACTGAGCACCCGCCCATTCACGGACGTGGAGAGGCTTCGGGCCGTCCCGGAATCCGCAGGCTGAGCAGGCCTGAGAGGAGGGGAAGGCCCGGTCCACCTTGGCGAAGGTACGGCCGTGCTTGACCGCCTTGTACTCCAGCATGCCGACGAACGCGGACCATCCCGCGTCGTGCACGGACTTGGCCAGACGGGTGCGTCCGAGACCGGACACCGCGAG
>NZ_JNXR01000175.1:0-307 GCF_000725475.1 Streptomyces durhamensis | reverse complement strand
AAAGACGTCGACACCGCCGCCAAGTGGTTCGGACTCTTCGAAGTGGATGGTCATGTCTGAATCCCCGACGGCCGACTCCCGGCTCGGCCCCCTGTTCGCCCGTTGCCGCGAGGAGAAGCGCAGCGCGCTGATCGGGTACCTGCCGGTGGGTTACCCGGATCTTCCGGGGTCGCTGGACGCGATGCGCACCATGGTTGACGCCGGCTGCGACATCATCGAGGTCGGGGTCCCGTACTCCGACCCGGTCATGGACGGCCCGACGATCCAGGACGCGGCTGATCAGGCACTGCGCTCGGGTGTGCGCGTC
>NZ_JNXR01000174.1:0-309 GCF_000725475.1 Streptomyces durhamensis | reverse complement strand
CCAGAACACCCTGTCGCCCAACGCGATCGGGGTCCCCGCCCGATCGGCGTGAACACTGTCTCCCAATTCCACGATCGTTCCCACGCCCTCGTGCCCGAGATGATACGAACCCATGTTGTTGTATCCCCGGTCGGTTGCAGACCCGGCAACATCTCCGGTGAGATGGTGTCCGTCGGAACCGCACACCCCCGCATGCGTCACCCTCACCACGAGTTCAAGGGGCTCCGCCGGGAGCACATCGCGTTCTGCGCACTCGAGGCCGGTCCCGGGCCCCCTGAAGACGACAGACCGCCCTCGCCTCATACCTGC
>NZ_JNXR01000173.1:0-310 GCF_000725475.1 Streptomyces durhamensis | reverse complement strand
GGCCCGCTGACCCGCCGCGGGTGTCCTGATCGTCGGGACCGAGGACCGTGGCCAGCGATGCCATTTCAGTCTGCCCGTAGAAGTTCCACAGCCGTAGCTCGGGCGCCAGGCGGCGGAGTTCGCGCAGCATCTCCACCGGCAGCGCGGACGCGCCGTAGTAGCCCTTGCGCAGTGAGGTCAGATCGGTGCCGGCTAGGGCAGGCGAGCGGAGCAGTGCACCCCACACCGTCGGTGGGCAGAACAGATTGGTGGCTTTCTCCCGTTCGATCGCGTCGAGAATCGCCGTCGGATCCGGTCGATCAAGGATGAT
>NZ_JNXR01000172.1:0-310 GCF_000725475.1 Streptomyces durhamensis | reverse complement strand
GCGGCCGGGAACGGCGCGATCACCGTCTCCTGGGCGGGCGGTGATGATGGGCCAGCCGTCGGGGCGATCGCCGTAGAGGCCGGCGACTTCGACGTCCCACCGTTGCTGCTTCTTGGTGCCGTCGAAGGGGCGTGATCCGACGATGGGGCTGTCGCGCCAGCCGGGGTGCGAATGGTCCAGAGCAGCAAGCACAGCGTCGGTTTCGCTGGCCACCAGCTCCGAGCGCCAGGTGCAACCGCGGCACCGGGCGCGAAAGGGGCTGTTGTAGGCGCCGACGCACAAGCACTGTTCGGTCCAGCGGTGGTGGTGG
>NZ_JNXR01000171.1:0-313 GCF_000725475.1 Streptomyces durhamensis | reverse complement strand
CGTTTAGCGTCTCCGCCCGTGCGGCGGCGACGATACGGCGTCCTTCGAAGAGGACGTTGCGGGCTGCGTTGTGGTCGCGGTCGTGCACCGTGCCGCACTCAGCACCCGCCCATTCACGGACGTGGAGAGGCTTCGGGCCGTCCCGGAATCCGCAGGCCGAGCAGACCTGAGAGGAGGGGAAGGCCCGGTCCACCTTGGCGAAGGTACGGCCGTACTTGACCGCCTTGTACTCCAGCATGCCGACGAACGCGGACCATCCCGCGTCGTGCACGGACTTGGCCAGACGGGTGCGTCCGAGACCGGACACCGCGAG
>NZ_JNXR01000170.1:0-315 GCF_000725475.1 Streptomyces durhamensis | reverse complement strand
TCGCGGCATCGCCGGGAATGGTGCCGGTCGCGCGGTTCGGGCCGGACGTCGGACCGAACACCATCGAGGATGTGGTCGCAGACGACGGTCTGCGTCCGAGAATGCCTGCGGTGCAGATCTTTGCGGTCGAATCGACGGTGTCTTTCCCAGGGACCCGGCCCGCGACTGTTCCGCTGTCGTCGATGCCTCGGGTGGCCGGCGGTCCCGAAGCCCTTGCAACACTGCAGGACAACGCCGCGCTCGCCGGGCAACCGCCTCTCGGTCCGGCCCTGCTCGAATCCGATGCCCGCCGAGCGGGTCTCGCCGACGGACCCG
>NZ_JNXR01000169.1:0-318 GCF_000725475.1 Streptomyces durhamensis | reverse complement strand
GCCTTGAACGCCGCGCGGACGGCGATTTCGGTCTTGCCGTAGCCCACATCCCCGACCACCACACGGTCCATCGGGACCGGCCGCTCCATGTCGCCTTTGACCTCGCCGATCACGGTGAGCTGATCAATGGTCTCGGTGGCTTCGAAGAGCTGAGTACCGACCTCTAGCGTGTTCATTCGGCAGGCTCCAGTGTTTCGTACGCCAAGGTCGACTTGACTCGGGCGATCTCAGATCCGTCCGGTGCGGTCAGGATTCCGAGGGTGTCGAACTGAGTGACCGATGAACGTTGGCGGACACCAGTTACGTCGAGTCGTGTTC
>NZ_JNXR01000168.1:0-319 GCF_000725475.1 Streptomyces durhamensis | reverse complement strand
CCGAGGGCACCGACTACCTCACCATCACCACCGGGCGCATGAACCAGGTCGTGGTCGACCCGGTACAGCGACTGGCCCGTGTGGGTGCCGGAGCTCGGTGGAGTGATGTAGTCGCTCACACCGCGCCATATGGTCTCACCGGCGTGGTGGGGTCCGCATCGGCCGTAGGAGTGGTCGGTTACACCCTTGGCGGGGGCTTGAGTCCGTTGGGCCGCGCCTACGGCTACGCGGCCGACCATGTGCGATCGCTGGAGGTCGTCACCCCGGACGGGAACATCCGACGTGTCGACGCAGGTGCAGAGCCGGACCTGTTCTGGGC
>NZ_JNXR01000167.1:0-320 GCF_000725475.1 Streptomyces durhamensis | reverse complement strand
CTCGGCCGACTGACTCCCGTCGAATACGAAACCGTCATGACCACACCGGCCCTCCAGGCCGCGTGACCGAACCTGTCACCCAAACCCGCAGCAGACCCTCGGCCTCCTTTCGTGCAGAGGCTGGATGCGTGTCGGTGATTACGCCGTAATCACGATCAGCACCGTGACATCGGTCGAGTGCTCCGAGGGCGCCGCGGCAAGGCAAGCCAGCCGTAAAATCGCACTAGTAGTGCTTCGTTAGGTTCTGGTTCTGCTGGTCGCCAGGGGTCGGCCGCAGGTGTTGCAGATGCCGGTCCAGCACCTCAGCAGGTCTTGAAGAG
>NZ_JNXR01000166.1:0-320 GCF_000725475.1 Streptomyces durhamensis | reverse complement strand
ACCACACACTATGGCCAGTGATGCGGGCCAGTGAGAACACGCGGTGCCGGGTCATGGCCACAAGTGTTGCAGGGCTTGCAATCAGCCCGTGGGGTCGGTCAAACGGTCTACCGGCGTGGCCCGTCTCGCCGGCGGCGGAGTGGGTCGTCGTATCCGCTTCGCCGGGGCGAGGCGTCTTGGTGTCGCGTATCGCTGGGCGGTTGTGCGAGTGGGCCGCGTGTTGGTGTCGGTGTTTGCAGGGCGGCGAACTCGTCGTCCGAGAGATGGCGGCGTGCGGGTTCTCCTCCCCGAAGTGGTGGTGGTCGGCGAGTGCGCGAGCC
>NZ_JNXR01000165.1:0-320 GCF_000725475.1 Streptomyces durhamensis | reverse complement strand
GGGACAGGCAATGCTCGATCGGCTGGGAACAGAGTGCATCGGTGATGTCATCTTCCAGCAGCCGTTCCTGCGCACCAGCTCGCTCACCAGGGACGGCAAGTCTCTACTCGAGAACCTCGACACCATTCCCGAAGCTGCTCCCATCTTCGAGGAACAACGCATCGGCACGCTCACACCAGCGAGTCCGGTGTTCGTGACCAGCGGCATCAACGACGACACCATCCCGTACGACCAGGTGCGGCAGCTCGCCGGCGAGTGGTGCGAGAAGGGTGCCGACGTCACTTTCCGCACCAACCAGCTGCCGCCCATCACCCCGGGCT
>NZ_KL647055.1:305-626 GCF_000725475.1 Streptomyces durhamensis | reverse complement strand
ACGGCGGAAGCCTCCGCGGTCGCCTCCGCGGTCGCCGCCGCGGTCGCCGTAGCCACCACCGCGGTTGTCGTCGCGGTCGCGCCGGCCGTAGCCGCCACGGTCGTCCTCACGGCGGTAGGGCGGACGGTCTCCGCCACGGTCGTCGCGACGGAAGCCGCCGCGGTCGCCGCCGCGGTCGTCCCGACGCGGCCCGCGGTCGCGGTCGTCGCGCTGGTACGCCGGACGCGGCCCACGGTCACCCTCACGACGGTCATCCCTACGACCGCCAAAGCCACCACGCTCGCCGCGGTCGCCGTAACCGCCACCACGCCGGTCGTCACG
>NZ_KL647055.1:0-235 GCF_000725475.1 Streptomyces durhamensis | reverse complement strand
ACGCGGCCCACGGTCACCCTCACGACGGTCATCCCTACGACCGCCAAAGCCACCACGCTCGCCGCGGTCGCCGTAACCGCCACCACGCCGGTCGTCACGCCGGTCGTCACGGCGGTCATCACGCCGGTCGTCACGGCGGTCGTCACGGCGGAAGCCTCCGCGGTCGCCTCCGCGGTCGCCGCCGCGGTCGCCGTAGCCACCACCGCGGTTGTCGTCGCGGTCGCGCCGGCCGTAG
>NZ_JNXR01000162.1:0-325 GCF_000725475.1 Streptomyces durhamensis | reverse complement strand
GGCCACCGGTGCGAGCAGCAACACCGTTGCGCCGACCGAAGCGGTCACCGTCACGAGGTAAACGTTCTGGAACAGACCATCCTGCTCGTAGAAGCGGTCCTGGAACGGCACCGTGAGCAGGAATCCGGTCAGCAGCTGAACTCCGGTCTGCACCACCCGGAGCTCCTGCAGCAGACTCGCCCAGTTGCGGTCGAGACGCTGCGTGGGAGTCTCGTTGCGCTCCCTCCGCAGCCAGTCGTCGTCAACCGTCTCGTCGCTCATCTGCCAATGGTCGACTTCTTCCTTCGCACTGGCAAGTGCCTGCCGAAACGCGGTGGATATGGTC
>NZ_JNXR01000161.1:0-325 GCF_000725475.1 Streptomyces durhamensis | reverse complement strand
CGCGTATTCCAGGTGGCCACAGGAAATGTGGGAACCGAGATGATCAAGCGGATCGCAAGTCATCCCGACCTCGAGCTGATCGGCTTGCACTGCTACACCCCGGAGAAGGTGGGCCGGGACGCGGGCGAGATAGCGGGCCTGGCGCCGAACGGGGTCATCGCCACCGGGTCGGTGGACGACATCATCGCTGCGAAGCCGGATGTGTTGACGTTTCACGGAGTGTTCCCGGACGAAGAACTGTACGAGCGTGTGCTCGAAGCGGGCATCAACGTCGTCACCACGGCCGACTGGATCACGGGTCACCACAGAAATCAGAACCACCCGC
>NZ_JNXR01000160.1:0-326 GCF_000725475.1 Streptomyces durhamensis | reverse complement strand
GCGCACACCAGTTGTATTCCGTCGTCGCTCAATCCACCTAGTTCGATGGACTGGGCCGTGTGCGCCAGCAGCGCTGTGACCGTTCCCCTCAATTCGACGCCTGCCTCGGACGGACGATAACCACCCAGGATCAAGACCGGCCGGTCCGCCAACCATGAACACACCTGACGCAAGATCTGCAGTGTCGCACTGTCGGCGCGGTGAAGATCATCGAGCACCACAACCGTGCGTCCAGAGGAGAACTTGCGCGCCACGGCCTGGGCCACGGCAAACGAATCCCCGCCACTGCTCGACGCCGGCTCATCGTCGCCGAGCACCTCGCGCCA
>NZ_JNXR01000159.1:0-327 GCF_000725475.1 Streptomyces durhamensis | reverse complement strand
GCAGCATCGTTCGCCGCTGTTCGAACGGTGGGGCAAGATCCTGCACGACCACCCGTGGCCGTTCGCACTCGGTTCGCTGGCCGTTCTGATCGTGCTGGCCATCCCGGTCATCGGGCTCAAAGTGGCTATGCCGTCGATCTCGGTGGTGCCCGAGGATGCGCCAGTGCGCCAGGGTTATGAACTGGTTCAGCAGCAGATGGGCGAGGGCGCCCCCGGCATGCTCCAGATCGTTGCACCCTCGGCCCAGGCGCAGCAGGCTGCCACGGCGGCGGCACAGACACCCGGCATCAGCATGGTCACCCCTCCGCTACCGGCGCTCGACGACAC
>NZ_JNXR01000158.1:0-331 GCF_000725475.1 Streptomyces durhamensis | reverse complement strand
CAGCCACCTGCTCGTCTACAGCAGCGCCGGCCACCCCCCGCCCGTCCTGCTGCACCCGGACGGCTCCTGCGAGCTGCTCGACCAGGCCACCGACCCACCGCTGGGCGCCCGCCCCGAACACGTCCCCCGCCCCCAGGCCAACGCCACCTACACTCCCGGCGACACCCTCGTCCTCTACACCGACGGCCTGATCGAACGCCGCGATGAGGACATCGACGTCGGCCTGGCCCGCCTGACCTCCACGCTCGCCACCTGCACCGAGTTCGGCGCGGAACACCTCGCCGACGCCCTCCTCGCCCGCCTCGACGTCGCCAGCGGGGGCAACGACGAC
>NZ_JNXR01000157.1:0-331 GCF_000725475.1 Streptomyces durhamensis | reverse complement strand
GTCGTCGTTGCCCCCGCTGGCGACGTCGAGGCGGGCGAGGAGGGCGTCGGCGAGGTGTTCCGCGCCGAACTCGGTGCAGGTGGCGAGCGTGGAGGTCAGCCGGGCCAGGCCGACGTCGATGTCCTCATCGCGGCGTTCGATCAGGCCGTCGGTGTAGAGGACGAGGGTGTCGCCGGGCGTGTAGGTGGCGTTGGCCTGGGGGCGGGGGACGTGTTCGGGGCGGGCGCCCAGTGGTGGGTCGGTGGCCTGGTCGAGCAGCTCGCAGGAGCCGTCCGGGTGCAGCAGGACGGGCGGGGGGTGGCCGGCGCTGCTGTAGACGAGCAGGTGGCTG
>NZ_JNXR01000156.1:0-335 GCF_000725475.1 Streptomyces durhamensis | reverse complement strand
ACGATGCTGACTACCCGAAAACGCCATCTAGCAGATAGCTCGGACAGGCCGCCAGCGATATCGGCGAAACGAGAAGACGTCCTGAAGCTGACCCTAGAGGACTACTTGGAATGGCGTGATCCACTGCGCGAGGCGTTCATCTGGTCAGCCACTTTCCTCGCCGACCGGCATATCTTTGCCCGACGCGACATCCCCTACCCCAAGCAACTAGTGCCGCTGGCAGCAATCAAGGTCGGGCTTGGAAAGGATGCTGATCTGATCGGCGTGAGCGAGCGGCTCGCACGGTGGTACTGGTGTGGCGTTTTGGGCGAGCTCTACGGTTCGGCGATCGAAAC
>NZ_JNXR01000155.1:0-337 GCF_000725475.1 Streptomyces durhamensis | reverse complement strand
TGGGTGACCACCGCGGTCAACCGGTGGAAGTCGTCGCCTGCGCTGGCCGGTTGGGAACTGGTCGGCGAACCCGAGACGAGCTTGTGCGGCGATTCTGCGTGCAGTTGGCAGAACCGGACGTGCCCGTCGGACTCTGGTCAGATCCTGCGGAACTTCTTCGACCAAGCCGGAGCCAAGGTTCGGGCGGCGGACCCGTCCACCCCAATTTGGGCAGGCCTGCTCGGTGGCGGGCAATGTGGGTCGGCCGGCGGTGACTATCAGCTGCTGGGGGCTTCACCCCACGTCGACGTACTCGAGTACCACGACTACGGCGCTGACGGCGTGCCGCTGCCCGGCG
>NZ_JNXR01000154.1:0-337 GCF_000725475.1 Streptomyces durhamensis | reverse complement strand
CGACCGTGCCTGCGCCTCCTTGACGATCTGGTCGACCCGCGCGCCCAGGGCCTCGGCGAGGGCTTGGGCGGCGGCCGGGCATTTCGGGGGCAACGCCTCACCCTGCATCGACAACAACTCACCGGCAGCATCGAGTGCTTTCAACCGTGACGAGGCATCACCGCGAGTGACTCGCAACTCACTCATCACAAACCGGTGCAACGTCGAATGACCGGCCTTACGAAACAAACCCCGATCATTCACCTCCTGCAATCGCTTGAGGCCCTGAAACGACAGTGCCCGAACCACTTTCTCGTTCACCCGCACCAACTCAGCAACCTGCACATCATCAACATCA
>NZ_JNXR01000153.1:0-337 GCF_000725475.1 Streptomyces durhamensis | reverse complement strand
GCGCAGATGCCGCCGGACTATCCGGCGGCGGAGATCGGCTTCCTGCCCCGGGACGAGTACCTCGGCGTCGAGGAGGGCGGACACCAGGTCGGTGCCCGGCTTCTTGCGGCGCTCGACGAGCAGCTCGGTGTAGTAGCGGGTCAGCTCGAAGTAGGCGAGCACCGCAGCCTCGGGAACATCGAAGACGCCCTCTTCGCGGTGGATCAGCAGGTCGGACTGGGTACGCAGATGGGCGCGGTCGGCCACCGGCACGTCGAGCAACTCCGACACCACATCCATCGGCAGCAGACCGGCGAACTCGGTGACGTAATCGAACTCCCCCATCTCCAGGCAGCGA
>NZ_JNXR01000152.1:0-343 GCF_000725475.1 Streptomyces durhamensis | reverse complement strand
CGAGTTTGTCCTGGGGCAGGACCTCGGCGATGACGTCGGTGATACCGACCTGGGCGGCGACGTGGTCGGCGGCGCCTTGATTGTCCCCGGTGAGCAGAATCGGGGTCAGGCCCAGAGCAGTGAACTGGGCGATCGCGGCGGCGCTGGTCGGTTTGATGGTGTCAGCGACCACGAGCACGCCTCGGACGCGGCCATCCCAGGCCACCACGACAGCGGTTTTCCCGATCTGCTCCGCCTCAGTCTTGGCCGCGGCCAGCGTGCCCTCGAGGGGCAGAGACCAGTCGGCGAGCATACTTTCACGGCCCACCAGCACCGCGTGGTCCTCAATGACGCCGTGTACACC
>NZ_JNXR01000151.1:0-344 GCF_000725475.1 Streptomyces durhamensis | reverse complement strand
CGGATCTCGGCGACCTGCTGGTCGGAGAACCCGTGCCGCTTGGCGTCGGCGAGCAGCTCGGCGGTCAGCTCGGGGGCCCCGGCCAGCTCGTCCGCGATCTCCTTGATCAGGAACAGCTGGTCCACGAACCACGGATCGATCTTCGTGTACTCGAAGACCTCCTCCGGCGTGGCGCCCGCGCGGATGGCCTGCATGACGGTGTTGATCCGACCGTCGGTGGGGCGTACGGCCTCGCGCAGCAGCGCTTCCTTGTCGCCCGTCTCGCCGACGAACGTGAACTGGCTGCCCTTCTTCTCCAGCGAGCGCAGCGCCTTCTGGAACGCCTCGGGGAAGTTCCGGCCGAT
>NZ_JNXR01000150.1:0-344 GCF_000725475.1 Streptomyces durhamensis | reverse complement strand
GGCTGACAGAGAGGAAGCGGCCGAACTCAGCTACACGGCTCCAGGCTCTCGATTCGTGCAGTCCCCGGCCGCGATGGTGGTCGTACATTGACTCCAGATGTGCAATCGTCAAAGACCTTGGGCTCGAAGGTGGATCAGTAAGGCCGGACAGCACTAGCAATGCCTGGCGGACTGAGCGAACGTACGACTTCGCCGATCCGAGCGTTCTGATCGAGCCCAACGGCCCCAATACTCGGCGTAGAGCATCTGCCACTGCCGGGTGCCAGCCCGGCAGCGGGAAGTCAGCGACCGCGAAGGTGGTCGAGCGTTCGTCTTCCCCGTCGAACAGCACGTCGAGCCCGCCC
>NZ_JNXR01000149.1:0-345 GCF_000725475.1 Streptomyces durhamensis | reverse complement strand
GTCCTGATCACCGAGTCCGGTGTGGACGCTGCGGAGTTCGGCGGGCGTCGGGTGCTGCTGGACGCGGACGCGGAGGCGATCGCCGGTGAGTCGGCGGAGTCGCTGGGTGTGCTGCCGGGGGCTGGTGAGCTGGCGTACGTGCTGTACACGTCGGGTTCGACGGGCCGGCCGAAGGGTGTGATGATCCCGCACCAGGCGCTGCTGAACCTGCTGATGTCGATGGCGGACGTCGCCGGCGGTGACGGTGAGAGCGTGTGGCTGGCGTCGACGTCGATCTCGTTCGACATTTCGGGGCTGGAGCTGTTCCTGCCGCTGGTCACCGGCGGGTGTGTGGTGATGGCGTCG
>NZ_JNXR01000148.1:0-345 GCF_000725475.1 Streptomyces durhamensis | reverse complement strand
ACACCGCATCGGTCGCCAGATGGTGGATGGCGAGGAGCAACACGTCTCCACCGACCGGGTTCTGTAGTCGAACAGCGGCCATCATGGCGCCGGCTTCGGGATCGATCCGTCCCGCTGCGATCCGGGCGGCGTCCTCGACTGCGCGGCCCGGGTCTTCGCCGACCACAACCGTCTCGATGATGTCCGCCCCGCTCACCGACCCGATCTCTCGCGTCACGAGCCGGTGGCCGGTCGGGTCGGAGTACAGCTTCGACCGCAGCATGTCGTGGCGGTCGAGCAGCGCTTGCAGCACCGACTGCACGTCGCCGTCCGTCACACCCTCGGGCAATGCGATCAGGGTTGTCT
>NZ_JNXR01000147.1:0-346 GCF_000725475.1 Streptomyces durhamensis | reverse complement strand
GGGCGGGGACCTCGCGGAGTTCCGGCAGGGGCTGGAGGCGCTTGCTTCCGGGGCCGCTTCGGTGGGCGGTGCTGTCGGGGGCAAGGTCGGGTTCCTGTTCTCGGGTCAGGGTTCGCAGCGGATCTGCATGGGGCGTGGACTTTACGACGTCTTCCCGGTGTTCGCGGCGGCGTATGACGAGGTGTGCGTGCTTTTGGATGCGCCCGTGGATGTGGACTCTGAGGAGTTGAATCAGACGGGTTCGACGCAGCCGGCGTTGTTCGCGGTCGAGGTGGCGTTGTTCCGGCTGTTGGAGTCGTGGGGTGTGCGGCCGGACTTTGTGGCTGGTCACTCGGTGGGTGAGATC
>NZ_JNXR01000146.1:0-347 GCF_000725475.1 Streptomyces durhamensis | reverse complement strand
GCCACAGACAAAGCGCTTCCGACGCGTACCTCGATGAGGCGACCCTCGGCCGGGCGAATCTGAACGTGGTCACCGATGCGTTCGTTCAGCGGATCCTGATCACCGATGGCGTCGCGACCGGGATCGAATACCTGCGCAACGGTTCCATCACCCAGGCACTCGCCACCCGCGAAGTCATCCTGGCAGCCGGTGCCATCGGAACCCCGCACCTCCTGCTCGCTTCAGGTATCGGACCGGCGCAACACCTGCAGGACGTGGGCGTCGACGGGGGAGCGGCGGGCGCGGAAGAGGCGGCGGTACACGTGGTCGAGGAAGACACCTGAGCTTCTCGGCCACCTCTCGGCCAC
>NZ_JNXR01000145.1:0-349 GCF_000725475.1 Streptomyces durhamensis | reverse complement strand
CGCCATCATAGTCCACTTCGCTACCGCGCCTTGCCAATCTCTGCGGGACCACCGGCGAAGGGATAGTCACCGCTAATCCAACCTTGCAGCCACACCCGATTCGTGATCCGCCAGCCCTCGTTAGTTTTTCGAAGCACGTCGTCGTAAACACCGTGCACCTGAAACAGGCGGAGGTGGCCTTCCTCGTCGTTCACCCCAATGGGGTTGATGACTTTAGACTGCATCGTGGCTGTACTGCGCGTCTCGTCGAACTTTATCTGCAAGTTCCCGTATAGGTGAAAGTATTTAACGAAAACATCGCTATTACCCCGATATATCTCCTTGACCTCAGGCCAGTGCGCCAGTACTG
>NZ_JNXR01000144.1:0-363 GCF_000725475.1 Streptomyces durhamensis | reverse complement strand
TCCTGGGCACAGGCCAAATGGTGGTACACGAACTGCCCTGTCTTCACGAAGTTCGCCGCACGCGATATTCGCCGCCCGTCCGACCAACCAGGCCCTAGTGAGTGCCAGAAACACTGGCAGTCTCTCGTGGCCAGAGCGCGATCCCACCGCCCCGTGTTGACCGTTGCTGAGCAGGACGTCGTTACCCAGGTGCGCGAAGAGATCGCAACGTGGTCTGACTCCCCGGACCTCGCCGTAGGCGTACTCGCTGTACTCAAACACCGGTTCACAGACGGCCACGGCCTCGAGAATCGCCCGATAAGCGTCCGGTGCCTGGCGATGTGGCTCAACGTCCATATCGACCGTGCTGCCGCAATCAGATCC
>NZ_JNXR01000143.1:0-363 GCF_000725475.1 Streptomyces durhamensis | reverse complement strand
GGATCGTCGATGGCGATGAGCCCTCGCAAACGGTCGAACGTGGCTGTATCTGGCTTGCCCATGATCAATGTCTCCTATTCGGCCGCGACGAGCACGATGCCGTCGTCGTCGCTGTATGCGAGGTCGCCGGGATTGAAGGTGAGACCGCCCAGTTCAACAGGGACGTCACGCTCTCCGGCTCCGGTCTTGGTGGACTTGCGCGGGTTGGTGCCGAGAGCCTTGATACCGATGTCGATGCCGGCGAGCAGCTTCGAATCGCGGACCGCACCGTTCACGATGATCCCGCTCCAGCCGTTGGACCGCCCGAGTTCGGCGATCACGTCGCCGACAAGGGCGGTGTGCACCGACCCGGCGCCGTCGACG
>NZ_JNXR01000142.1:0-364 GCF_000725475.1 Streptomyces durhamensis | reverse complement strand
CTCATAGCCCGCATCGCTGAGCGCGAAGGAGGCGTGCACACAGGAGTAGTCGAACTCGATGCCCTGCCCGATCCGGTTCGGCCCGGAACCCAGGATGATGACGGCCGGCTTCTCACGCCGCGCGACCTCCGACTCCTCGTCGTAGGCCGAGTAGAAGTACGGCGTCCTCGCGGCGAACTCGGCGGCGCAGGTGTCGACCGTCTTGTAGACCGGGCGGATGCCGAGCGCGTGGCGGACCTCGCGGACCACGTCCTCGCGCAGACCGCGGATCTCGGCGACCTGCTGGTCGGAGAACCCGTGCCGCTTGGCGTCGGCGAGCAGCTCGGCGGTCAGCTCGGGGGCCCCGGCCAGCTCGTCCGCGATC
>NZ_JNXR01000141.1:0-364 GCF_000725475.1 Streptomyces durhamensis | reverse complement strand
GATCGGATTGAGCCGTAGCGCAACCGGGCCGCGGCCCCCGGCCTGCCGATACTGGCCGATCGCCTCGGTGGCCGAGGCCCAGGTGGTTATTGGGTACATGAAGCCGTCTGCAATGGCCGCCGCCTGCGCGATGCCTTGCGGTGTCATCGCCGCGATGTACACGGGCAGTGTCGGCTGGGCGGGCTTCGGCTCCCCCCAGCTCGGTCGCAGCCGGTAGTGCTCGCCTTGAAAGGAAACCGGGCCGGTGCGCCAGCATCGACGCATCAACTCCAGATGTTCGGCGAGCGCGTCCACTCGGGAGGTCATCGACACGCCCGCCGACTCGTGTTCGTGCGGCGTCCAGCCCTGGCCTATCCCTACATCG
>NZ_JNXR01000140.1:0-367 GCF_000725475.1 Streptomyces durhamensis | reverse complement strand
TCGTGCCGCTGACCGTGGGGCCACGTCCCGGCGCGCCGGTACGAGTTGATCTGCGGGGCGTCGGTCAAGGCCTTCAGCTGATGTCGTTCACGACGCACCCTGACCTCAACAAGGGTGTGTCGTATTACGTCATTATCCCCTAACCCGTAACCCTCTCAACCAGATACACGAGTGCCCCCGGCTGTCACTGCAGACGGGGGCGCTCTAGTCAGCCGTGCGTTCTTGCGTGGATCTCGGGGCATCTGATGGCCGATGCGCCTCGCATGGGTCCCGTGGTACGTTGCAGATCCCGTCCGGGCTGGGTAGCGGCATGTACTGCCGCGCCGCCCGGGCTGGGTTTCTACGGGCCGCTGTTCGCGTCTGCGAG
>NZ_JNXR01000139.1:0-374 GCF_000725475.1 Streptomyces durhamensis | reverse complement strand
TCGTGCGCGACGAGCTGGCCGAGATCGTCGAGAAGTTCGCCGACGAGCGACGCACGAAAATCATTGCCGCAGATGGAGATGTGTCCGACGAGGACCTCATCGCCCGCGAAGACGTGGTGGTCACCATCACCGAAACCGGCTACGCGAAGCGGACGAAGACCGACCTCTACCGCAGCCAGAAGCGCGGCGGTAAAGGCGTGCAGGGTGCCGGTCTCAAGCAGGACGACATCGTCCGGCACTTCTTCGTGTGCTCCACGCACGACTGGATCCTGTTCTTCACCACCAAGGGCCGGGTATACCGGGCGAAAGCGTACGAACTGCCGGAGGCCAACCGCACCGCCCGTGGCCAACACGTCGCCAACCTGCTGGCATTC
>NZ_JNXR01000138.1:0-382 GCF_000725475.1 Streptomyces durhamensis | reverse complement strand
GTGATGCCGAACTCGCTGGCGCGGACACGCAGCTGCAGGTGCTCTGCGCGGGCAGTGTCGAGGTCCTGTTCGCGTTGGAGGATGTCGCCGTAGGACGCGGCCAGGTCGCGGACGACGCGTTCGCGTTCGCTTTGTTCGGCGAGGAGCGCGTTGGCGGCGGCTTCGGGATCGAAACGGATTGCTGTGGACACAGGTGTCCCCTTTCACTCACTGGATCAATATTTGGTTGCAGAGTGCTTCCAGTGTTCCACGGGTGAGTGACAGCGGTCGAGAGCAATCAGTGCGTGGCGAGTGGTTCGGCGGTGCCGCCGACGGTGCTCGCATATTTGTGGGTGTCGTCTGCCTCTGCGTCCGTGGAGACACGAACGTCAGCGGGTCGACC
>NZ_JNXR01000137.1:0-386 GCF_000725475.1 Streptomyces durhamensis | reverse complement strand
AGATGAGTCGGGCGGACGACGCCGATTTCAACAGCCGGACGGTTCCGTCTGGTTGGAGCCTCCGGACCGGGCGGCGGGGCGGGTACGTGAGACGATCTGTAAACAGACCACGAGGAGAGGAATTTCATGGGGGGCAAGGGTCAGCTGCATGTCAGTGCGGAACTGGCGGGGGGGCTGGAGCGGATCGATGCGCTCGGCGGGGGACTCGATGAACGACCGGATCACTGAACGTGTGCGGCGACTGGTACGACGCGGTCGACCTGCCCGCGGACCGCTTCACCGTGGCGGTCGGCGACGTGGTCGGCCACGGGCTGACGGCCGCCACCGTCATGGGCAGGCTCCGCAGCGCGCTGAGCGCCGCCACCCGTACCGTCCACGGCCCCGCC
>NZ_JNXR01000136.1:0-386 GCF_000725475.1 Streptomyces durhamensis | reverse complement strand
GTGGGCTGCGCGAAGCGGGAGAAGTTGTGGACGCACAGCACCAGGTCGTCCTCGAACTCGCGCAGGAAGGCGAGCACCGCCGGGTTGGAGGACTGCAGTTCGTTGTAGGACCCGAGTCCGAAGGCGGGGTTCTGCTTGCGGATCTCGATCATGCGGCGGGTCCAGTGCAGCAGCGAGGACGGCGAGGACATCGACGCCTCGACGTTGGTGACCTGGTAGCCGTAGACGGGGTCCATGATCGTCGGCAGGAAGAGGCGTCCCGGATCACAGGACGAGAAGCCGGCGTTGCGGTCGGGGGTCCACTGCATCGGGGTGCGCACGGCGTCGCGGTCGCCGAGCCAGATGTTGTCGCCCATGCCGATCTCGTCGCCGTAGTACAGGATCGG
>NZ_JNXR01000135.1:0-386 GCF_000725475.1 Streptomyces durhamensis | reverse complement strand
GCGTTCGGCGAAGGCGATGGCGTGGCTACGGCCCTGGCCGCGGGCGCCGCCGGTGATCAGGGCGACCTGTCCGTCGAAACGCTCTGTCATGTGCTGACTCCTTGTTGTTCGAGAGCTGACGTAGTGGTTTGCAGACCTACCGCAGTTTGATGATGCCGCCGTCTGCCATCAGAGTCTGCCCGGTCATGTACTTGGAATCCTCGGAAGCAAGAAAGACGACGATGGGTGCGATATCGGTCTCAGGGTCCCCGATACGTCCGAGGGGCACCTTGGCAGCCGATTCGGCGGCCCGCTCGGGGAAGGCCTTCTGCCAGGCCATGACTCCCTCGGTGGCCGCAAACGGGCAGATCACGTTCACGCGGATGCCGTCGGCCGCCCACTCGTTG
>NZ_KL647054.1:456-808 GCF_000725475.1 Streptomyces durhamensis | reverse complement strand
GTAGCGGGATTCCCGGCGATCAACGCCGACGTCCAACGACTTCTGGCATACGATTTCAAGTTACTCGGATTCGGGACGCTCCTGATAGTCGGCGTGATCCTGATGCTCCTGCTTCGGGCGCTCGTCGCGCCGATCTATCTACTGGCCACTGTCATTCTCAACTACGCAGCTTCGCTGGGCATCGGTGTCCTAGTCCTGCAACACATTTTCGGCAACGAAATAGCGTGGCCGGTCCCACTGGTGTCCTTCATCGTTCTGGTTGCAGTGGGGGCCGACTACAACATGCTGTTGGTTTCCCGGCTCCGAGAGGAATCGACGGCCAATATCCGGCTCGGAGTTCTGCGCACGGTCG
>NZ_KL647054.1:0-390 GCF_000725475.1 Streptomyces durhamensis | reverse complement strand
TCGATCGACGTGATGGTGCAGATCGGCTTCATCATCGGTATCGGGTTACTCTTGGACACCTTTCTCGTCCGCACGATTGTCGTCCCGGCGTTAGCAGCATTGCTCGGTGAGGCGAGCTGGTGGCCAGGGAGGGTGCACCGTGCGGACGGTGAGCCGGATTCCACCGAGGCGGATGGTCCCCTGCCCGAGGACGATCTGACGGTGTCTAATCGCTGACGGCGGATTCAATCCGGCGTCAGCGTGGCAGGGGCGGACAGGTCTCCGTTCTCGGTGGGGAAGCGATACCACGACCGGTGTCGATTGCGCATTCGCGCGACGGTTTCGCCCGTGCCGTGGCCGCTTAGCGCAAAGTTAGGCATCGCTGCCGACGGCGGCCTGGGATGGCTTCTA
>NZ_JNXR01000132.1:0-390 GCF_000725475.1 Streptomyces durhamensis | reverse complement strand
TCGCTGAACCCGCGGCAGACGGTCGGGAAGATCATCTCCGGTCCGATGGAGATCAACGGGATCAACCCCGAGGGCGGGCGCGAGAAGCGGGTCCGTGAGCTGCTGGAGATCGTGGGTCTGAACCCCGAGCACTTCAACCGCTTCCCGCACGAGTTCTCCGGCGGCCAGCGCCAGCGCATCGGCGTGGCCCGCGCGCTGGCCCTGGAGCCGAAGCTGATCGTGGCGGACGAGCCGGTCTCCGCCCTGGACGTCTCGATCCAGGCGCAGGTCGTCAACCTGCTGCAGAAGGTCCAGAAGGAACTGGGCATCGCCTTCGTCTTCATCGCCCACGACCTCGCCATCGTGCGGCACTTCTCGCAGCGCGTCGCGGTCATGTACCTCGGCAAGATC
>NZ_JNXR01000131.1:0-393 GCF_000725475.1 Streptomyces durhamensis | reverse complement strand
CGGGGTGGTGGCGGCGCCGGGCCCCCTTGGCCACGTGCAGCGCAAGGGCGCCCATCCGGTCGACGTCGGCCACGATCTGGAACGTCGAGACGATCGCGCGCAGGTCGCCTGCCACCGGAGCCTGCAGCGCCAGCAGCGCGAAGGCGCGTTCCTCGGCGTCAGCAGACATCCGGACGATCTGCTCGTGGTCGGTGATGACCTCTTCGGCCACGGCGAGATCGGCACGCAACAGCGCATGTGTCGATCTGGCTATCGCCTCTCCGGCCAAATCGCACATCTGGCCGAGCAGATCGTGTAGCGCGCTCAGCTGAGCGAGGTAGACGCCCCTCATCAGCTGCAGCGATTCGTGTTCATGACGCCTCTACTCGCGATGTGTTTCGGCCCGGTCTCCCC
>NZ_JNXR01000130.1:0-393 GCF_000725475.1 Streptomyces durhamensis | reverse complement strand
CTTCGGCACGTACAAGCTGAAGTACGGCCACCGGGGCATCAACCAGCCGGTCCAGGACCGTACGACCGGCAAGGTCGAGGTCACCGCGCACAACCACGGCTTCGCCGTGGACGCGCCGCTCGACAAGGTCAGCGAGACCAAGTTCGGCCGCGCCGAGGTCTCGCACGTCTGCCTGAACGACAACGTCGTGGAGGGGCTGCAGCTGCTCGACCAGCCGGCCTTCTCCGTCCAGTACCACCCCGAAGCGGCAGCGGGCCCGCACGACGCCGCCTACCTGTTCGACCGCTTCGTTTCCCTGATGGAGGGCCAGCGTGCCTAAGCGCACCGATATCCAGTCCGTCCTGGTCATCGGCTCCGGCCCGATCGTCATCGGCCAGGCCGCCGAGTTCGACT
>NZ_JNXR01000129.1:0-394 GCF_000725475.1 Streptomyces durhamensis | reverse complement strand
GCCGTCGGTGTCGCAGGACCCGGTGAACGTGCCCATGATCCGTCATTGGGTGGAGGCGATGGGCGACACCAACCCGATCTACCTCGATGACGCGGCCGCTCGCGACACCGGACGTGCCGGAATCATCGCCCCTGCGACCATGGTTCAGGCATGGACGATGCGGGGTTACGGGGCAACGATTACCGGAGGCGCGGCCTCGGATACTGCCACCCAGCTGCTCGGCGTTCTCGCCGATGCGGGCTTCACCTCCGTGGTGGCAACAGATTCCGAGCAGGAATACTTCACCGAACTCCGACCCGGGACCCGGATCAATGTCACCGAGGTGATCGAATCGATCTCCCCGGAGAAGAAGACCGGTCTTGGTGTCGGACATTTCGTGACCACGCTCAAGACC
>NZ_JNXR01000128.1:0-394 GCF_000725475.1 Streptomyces durhamensis | reverse complement strand
GTTGTGCGCGGTGACCTCGACCTTGCCGGTCGTACGGTCCTGGACCGGCTGGTTGATGCCCCGGTGGCCGTACTTCAGCTTGTACGTGCCGAAGCCGAGCGCCCGCCCCAGGATCTGCTGGCCGAAGCAGATGCCGAACAGCGGGGTGCCGCGCTCCAGGACGGCCCGCATGACCGACACCGGGTGGTCGGCGGTCTCGGGGTCGCCGGGGCCGTTGGAGAAGAAGACGCCGTCCGGGTGCACCGCGTACACGTCCTCGACGGTCGCCGTCGCGGGCAGCACGTGCACTTCCACCCCGCGCTCGGCCATCCGGTGCGGGGTCATGCCCTTGATGCCGAGGTCGATCGCGGCGACGGTGAACCTCTTCTCGCCGATCGCCGGGACGACGTACGCC
>NZ_JNXR01000127.1:0-394 GCF_000725475.1 Streptomyces durhamensis | reverse complement strand
GTTGTGCGCGGTGACCTCGACCTTGCCGGTCGTACGGTCCTGGACCGGCTGGTTGATGCCCCGGTGGCCGTACTTCAGCTTGTACGTGCCGAAGCCGAGGGCGCGGCCGAGGATCTGGTTGCCGAAGCAGATGCCGAACAGCGGGGTCCTGCGCTCCAGGACGGCCGTCATCAGCGCGACCGGGCCGTCGGCGGTCGCCGGGTCGCCGGGGCCGTTGGAGAAGAACACGCCGTCCGGGTCGACGGCGAAGACCTCGTCCGCCGTGGCGGTGGCCGGCAGGACGTGGACCTCGATGCCGCGCTCGGCCATCCGGTGCGGGGTCATGCCCTTGATGCCGAGGTCGATCGCGGCGACGGTGAACCTCTTCTCGCCGATCGCCGGGACGACGTACGCC
>NZ_JNXR01000126.1:0-401 GCF_000725475.1 Streptomyces durhamensis | reverse complement strand
TGGTCACGTCGTTCGCGTTCTTCCTGATCGGTGGCGTCATGGCGCTGCTGATGCGTGCGGAGCTGGCCCGGCCGGGTCTGCAGATCATGTCGAACGAGCAGTTCAACCAGGCGTTCACGATGCACGGCACGATCATGCTGCTGATGTTCGCGACGCCGCTGTTCGCCGGTTTCACCAACTGGATCATGCCGCTGCAGATCGGCGCGCCCGACGTGGCGTTCCCGCGGCTGAACATGTTCGCCTACTGGCTGTACCTGTTCGGCTCGACCATCGCGGTGGGCGGCTTCCTCACCCCCGAGGGTGCGGCCGACTTCGGCTGGTTCGCCTACTCCCCGCTGTCGGACGCGGTCCGCAGCCCGGGCATCGGCGCCGACATGTGGATCATGGGTCTGGCCTTCTCC
>NZ_JNXR01000125.1:0-403 GCF_000725475.1 Streptomyces durhamensis | reverse complement strand
GTTTATTATTTCTGGGGGCCGAAGCCTGCCTTCGGGCGTCCGGCCGCTCGTGACATATGGACACTGGCAAGCCAATCTTTTCCGCTCTGGCTTTCGTCGGTCGTTAACCAACTTAATCTCCGGATTGGCGTCGTCTTACTGCAAGTTCTCGCTAGCTTTGAGGCAGTCGCTTTCTACACAGCTGCTAGCCGTATTACCGACGTAGTCTTTGCGGTGCCAATGGCGTATGCCACTGCCACGTTTGCAGTTCTAATCGGGGAAAAAAAGGGAACGCTAAACGAGTATCGAGGGTACCTCCAGCGATCCCTGACGTCTGCCTGCTGGATGGGGATACTTGTAGGCGGTGTTATTGCGAGTTCCTCGCACTTGGTGGTTCCATTCCTGTACGGGAACGCGTTCGCTG
>NZ_JNXR01000124.1:0-407 GCF_000725475.1 Streptomyces durhamensis | reverse complement strand
GTGCGTCGATCGGCCGGTAGGCGTTGCCCCACAGATCCGCCGCCGACCACCCGCAGAGGATTCCTGGCAGATCATGGTCATTTCCCGGGTAGGCGAGCCCCGCCGCGTAGCTCAACGACGTGAAGTCGACGTGGTGGTCGTTTCTGACCCAGACCCCGCGAAACAGCGGCCGGTAGTTCTCGCGCATCTGATAGCGCGACATCATGTCAACAAGTTGCTCAACCCTCATCGGGCCTGTCGGAAGTTCCCCCATGAAGGCGAGTGTGATCAACGCCCATGACCGAAATGACTCCTGAGCGAGGGTTATCCACAGGCCGAAGCCCCGATGATGTGCTGTTTTGGCGGCCGCGACCTGGGCTTCTAATCGCCAAAAGGGCACATCATCGGGGCTTCGGCCTGTGGATAAC
>NZ_JNXR01000123.1:0-408 GCF_000725475.1 Streptomyces durhamensis | reverse complement strand
AGTCGAACTCGGCGGCCTGGCCGATGACGATCGGGCCGGAGCCGATGACCAGGACGGACTGGATATCGGTGCGCTTAGGCACGCTGGCCCTCCATCAGGACTGTGCTCATCAAAGCGGTGAAGCGGTCGAACAGGTAGGCGGCGTCGTGCGGGCCCGCTGCCGCTTCGGGGTGGTACTGGACGGAGAAGGCGGGGCGGTCCAGGAGCCGGAGGCCTTCCACCACCCCGTCGTTGAGGCAGACATGGGACACCTCGACCCGCCCGAAGGGCGTCTCGGGGGTGCCGTCCAGTGGCGCGTCCACGGCGAAACCGTGGTTGTGCGCGGTGACCTCGACCTTGCCGGTCGTACGGTCCTGGACCGGCTGGTTGATGCCCCGGTGGCCGTACTTCAGCTTGTACGTGCCGAAG
>NZ_JNXR01000122.1:0-413 GCF_000725475.1 Streptomyces durhamensis | reverse complement strand
CAGTCGCTTGACGCCGGAGTCACTGTCGGACACCAGGAAGTAGAGGGTCACCACCGCGACGACGAACAGGATGAGCGGGGGTTGTGTGACGGCGGTGAACAGCGCGCGTCGGCGTACCGCGAGAACTGCGGCGATGCAGCCGATCACGTAAAGGGCCCGGAATCCGAACCCGAGACTGGTTTCGTCACCGGCGAGCGCGAGGACCGCACCCAACACCGTCAGGCCACCGGCGAGCAACACCGCGCCCCACCACGGAACCCCGGGTGCGGTGGGAAGTGCGGATTGCTCATCGAGGGGAACCCCCGAGCGAGAGCGCGGGCCAGAAATCACATGTCGACCGTACCGGTAAACCCTGAGAAACCCGGTAACGAACCCGTGGGATCGAACTGTGGCGAGTATCGCTAACGGGGGCC
>NZ_JNXR01000121.1:0-422 GCF_000725475.1 Streptomyces durhamensis | reverse complement strand
GACCAGCTGCGGTGAGTGCGACGGTGGGCCAGGTGGGTAGTGGGTCGCCGGGTACGAGCATCAGCGCCAGGGTCGCGGCGATGAGAATCAGAGGTCCAAGCACGGCCGGCCAGGCGGTGGTAAAGCTATGCAGGGTCGCGATGGTGACGACGAGCATCGCGGTGATGTAGGCGCCCACGATGAGCCAGGCGCCGCGGGTGCGCATGCCCAGCAGGTCTCGTATGTCTTCGTTGCCACCCCGAGGTGGCGTGATCATCACCGTTGCTCCCACTGCAGGGTGACACGGGCGCCGTTCCCCGGCGCGGAATCAATAACGGCCGCTCCGCCGACTTGGGACATGCGATCGCGGATGCTGACCGCAATGCCCAGCCGATCGGTAGGAACAGTGTTCGGGTCGAAACCGCTGCCGTCGTCCGTAACAC
>NZ_KL647053.1:414-843 GCF_000725475.1 Streptomyces durhamensis | reverse complement strand
GACGGACAGCTGGCGGGCCCCGTCGGCGAGCGCTCCGACGCCCGTCTGGAGCTGCGACAACCCACTGCCGAGGTCCTGGCCGTTGATCGTCTGCAGAGCGGAGTCGAGGACGTTCAACGAGCTCTGCAACTGCGCGAGGTCCGCCGTTCCCGGGCCGTTGACTCCACCGAGCTGGGTAGCGAAGTCCGCGAAGCGACCGAGGGACTGGTTGTCGGCCAGTGCGCGGATGTCCGAGGTCTGTGCCTGCAAGGCCGAACACTGCGGGATCTGGACGCACCAGGGAGCATCGAGTGCACTCAACACTGGTGCGACGGCGTCGGCAGCCGACTGTGCCTGTCGTGCCACTCGAGACAGCTCGGGAGCTTGTCGGGAGAACTCATCGAGTGCGGGCGCCGCAGCAGCCAGCTGATCGACGAGCGGACGATACTG
>NZ_KL647053.1:0-303 GCF_000725475.1 Streptomyces durhamensis | reverse complement strand
TGCCGATTTGGTCGTTCTGCCATGGCAACTGGGCCTGCTCAAGTTTCTCGCCCGTTGGGCGGGTCACCCCGATGACGCGGGTGACGCCGGGAGTCTGTGCTATGCGCGACGCCATCTGATCGAGATCTGCGAGTCCTTGGCCGGTACGCATGTCTGTGTTCGACTCCACCAGAAGGAATTCGGAGATGATGGTGTCTTTGGGAAAGTGCCGGTTCAGCAGTGCGTATCCCTCGTTGCTTCCGGTGTCCGACGGCTGACCTTCCCGATCGTCGTAGGTGATCGTCATGGTGGTCGCGATGAGGC
>NZ_JNXR01000118.1:0-431 GCF_000725475.1 Streptomyces durhamensis | reverse complement strand
GTGGGAAGGATGTCGCTGTGCCCAAGCCTTATCCGGAAGAGTTCCGCCAGGACGTCGTGCGGGTCGCGAGGAACCGCGGCCCGGGTGTGACGGTGGAGCAGGTGGCCGCCGACTTCGGAGTCCACGCGATGACGTTGTGGAAATGGATGCGCCGCGCGGACATCGACGACGGCGTGAAACCCGGAACGACCACGCAGGAGAACGCGGAACTACGGGCCGCGCGCCAGCGGATCAAGCTGCTGGAGCAGGAGAACGAGGTCCTGCGCCGGGCCGCGGCCTACCTGTCGCAGGCGCATCTGCCGGGAAAAGGATCTACCCGCTCGTGAAAGAGCTGGCCGTCGGCGGGGTTCCTGTCACGGTCACGTGCCGGGTCCTGAAGCTCGCCAGACAGCCCTACTACCGCTGGCTCGACCGACCGGTGACCGATGCCG
>NZ_JNXR01000117.1:0-435 GCF_000725475.1 Streptomyces durhamensis | reverse complement strand
GGGGGCGCAGCCGCTCGATCTCGTCTCGGCCATTGATCATCCGGTCCACGACCGGCTGAGACTGGGCAGTGACCACCGCCCGTTCACGCAGCACTGCTTGGGTTTGTTCGCCTGGACCCCATGCCGCGCGTTGAAAGATCTGCCAGATGGCCAGCACCGCGCCTTGCGGGGGGTGGGAGAACCCGGCTGGGACACCGGAGCTGTCGATGCTGGTGGGTCCGTCTGAGGTCGAGAAGCCCAGAGGGGTGCCGTTGACGCGTTGCCACATCAAGCCTTTCGGCGCGTCCAGTGGTGCATCGGGATCGGTGATGCTGGCTGACGGGGAGGGTTTGGCGGTTTGCGGGAGCACCTGTCCGAGGGGGTTGGTGGGTGTTTCGATCCGGCGGCCGTGTGAGTCGGTGGTGGGAATGCCGAAGGCGTCGGCCGCGAGCTCGG
>NZ_JNXR01000116.1:0-435 GCF_000725475.1 Streptomyces durhamensis | reverse complement strand
CCGCTGGCCGCCGGCGGCGGCCCTGCTGATCGGCGTCGTCTGCTTCTGCAGCCTTTGGCTGCACAGTGGGTAGAAAGTGCGCCGTCAGACCGACTTCAGCTCGTGAGGCCGCTGATTGAGCGGTTCGCATCCGTCGGCCGTGACCACGACGATGTCTTCGATTCGTGCACCCCATCCACCTGGGAAGTAAATCCCGGGTTCGACACTGAAGGCCATTCCGACGTGCAATTCGATGTCGTTTCCCTCAACGATGTAGGGCTCTTCGTGGACTGACAGGCCGATTCCGTGACCGGTCCGATGGACGAACTTGTCGGCCAGTCCGGCCTCGGCCAGCACGTCGCGGGCCGCTGCATCGATCTGCTGGGCACTGACACCCGGCCGTACTGCCGCCACCGCTGCACGCTGGGCCTCTTCCAGTATCCGGTACTGACGCGC
>NZ_JNXR01000115.1:0-652 GCF_000725475.1 Streptomyces durhamensis | reverse complement strand
ACGGCGGAAGCCTCCGCGGTCGCCTCCGCGGTCGCCGCCGCGGTCGCCGTAGCCACCACCGCGGTTGTCGTCGCGGTCGCGCCGGCCGTAGCCGCCACGATCGCTGCCACCACGGTCGCTGCCAGCACGGTCGTTGTCGCGGCGGTAGCCACCGCGGTCGCCCCGGTAGCCGCCGCGATCACCGCGGTCACCACTGTCCCGTCGCCGCTGGTCGCGCTCCGGTCGGTCGTCGGGAGAGTTGGTGGACATGATGGCTCCTGTCTTCGGTACCGCAAGCATTGTAAAAACAAAAGGACCCCTGGTCCCAGCTGAACGCTGGGACCAGGGGTCCTCCAAAGATTGTTCGGCGGCGTCCTACTCTCCCACAGGGTCCCCCCACAGGGTCCCCCCTGCAGTACCATCGGCGCTGTGAGGCTTAGCTTCCGGGTTCGGAATGTAACCGGGCGTTTCCCTCACGCTATGACCACCGAAACCCTAATGGTTTCGAGCGAACAAGCACACTTTGTAGTTATGCGTTCTGCTCTGAGCCGGCAACGGTCGTTGCCTCAGAACTAACACAGTGGACGCGAGCAACTGAGGACAAGCCCTCGGCCTATTAGTACCGGTCACCTCCACCAGTTACCTGGCTTCCAGATCCGGCCTATCAACCCAG
>NZ_JNXR01000114.1:0-734 GCF_000725475.1 Streptomyces durhamensis | reverse complement strand
GAATGGTGTCGCAGACTCGGTGGCGCATCCCGGGCCGGATGGTTTGACGTTCGACCGCTATGGGTAGCTCCGCTAACAGTCTGGGGCTATCGACTTCATCGGAGAATCGGCGGATAGTTCGCACAGGCGGCTGCTCGAATCGGGCGACGAGTCTCAGGGCGGTTGCCGCCCCTGTCAGCAGCCACCCTGAGAGCCACCCCTCGCTCCACTTGAATGACCGTTACGATCAGAAATGGAAGTAAGGCTCAGTCAACCATGAGGGCAGATGCAGTGCAAGACTCCAGAGCGGCCCAGGAAGACGCAGAGCCTCTGGTGCTCTGCGGGTCCACCGCCCGCACGCATCAAGAGTGCTTCGACCGAGCAGGCCGGCTGGCATCAGCGCTGGTCGACTGCGGGGTCGAGTTCGGAGAGAGGAACAGCGTTGACTTCCTCGAGATCTCCATCGCCATCGCTTCTGCCGGTGGCAACCCGGTGCCCATCAACTGGCATTGGACCGCGCCCGAGATCACCTACCTTCTCGACGATTGCGAGCTGCGGATTCTCTTCTGCGACACGATGCATCTGCGCACCGCGCGCGAGGCCGTTGCTGCGGCACGCTTGACAGTGCAGATCATCGAGATCACCGACGACGGGCTGAACCGCCGCAATTCGCACGAAGCACTCATCGCCGGCAGGTCCGACGGGCTCGAGTACCGGGAGGAAGCGATGGCGGCCTCTCTTGGCCTGATCTACAC
>NZ_JNXR01000113.1:0-448 GCF_000725475.1 Streptomyces durhamensis | reverse complement strand
TTGAGGGTGGTGACCTTGTCGGGGTTGCCGGGGAGGGTGGCGATCTCCAGCTGGTTGCGGACGAAGGTGGCCGGGGTGCCGGCGGCGTCCTTCCTGGCGGTCACGATCGCCATGGTCTTGGGGCTGGCGGCGGCGAAGACGTCGGCGGGGGCGCCGCCGGTGATGCTGGCGGCCAGGGTGTCGCTGCCGCCGAAGTTGAAGCTGACCTTGGTACCGGGGTGGGCCTGCTCGAACTGCTTGCCCAGGGCGGTGAAGCTCTCCTTGAGGGAGGCGGCGGCGAACACGGTGACCGTGCCCGACAGCTTCGGGGACGCGGTGCCGGCCTTGGCCGGCTTGGTGGAGGAGTCACCGGAGGAGGAGCAGGCGCTGAGTGCCATCAGGGCGGCGGCTCCCGCACCGGCCAGCTGCAGCATTCGCCGGGTCCGGCGCACGGAACGGGTCATCACGG
>NZ_JNXR01000112.1:0-451 GCF_000725475.1 Streptomyces durhamensis | reverse complement strand
GGGGGACTTGCCCTGGTAGAGGAACTGCAGGTTGCAGGGGTCGATGGTCATGGTCTGGTCGGGGTTGGTGCGGACCAGGTCGCCGTGGCTGATGTCGTTGGTCCAGGTGGCGCCGCTGTTGGCCTTGCCGGCGAAGGGGTTGCTCTCGCCGGCGGCCTGCGGGGTCCACGAACCGCTCAGGCTGGAGGCCGTGAACGAGCGGAAGTAGCGCTGCTCGTTCGCACCCCGCGCCTCGACGATCATGAGGTACTGGTTCTGGCCCTGGACCTTGTAGACCTGCGGCGCCTCGAACAGGTTCTTCACCGTGTCGCTCATGACCGTCGTGTAGGACGAGCCGAAGCTGCCCGGGAAGTTCCCGATCGGCATGCTCGCCCGGTAGATCTTGCCGTTGTCACCGGCGAAGAACAGGTAGATGTTCTGGTCGTCGGCGATCAGGGTCTGGTCGATCGGG
>NZ_JNXR01000111.1:0-453 GCF_000725475.1 Streptomyces durhamensis | reverse complement strand
GGAGTGGGCCTGGACAACGTGGACGTGCCGGCTGCCACCGAACGCGGGGTCATGGTCGTCAATGCGCCGACCTCGAACATCCACACCGCCGCAGAGCACGCCGTCAGCTTGCTGCTGTCCGCGGCCCGACAGATCCCCGCAGCCGACGCGACGCTGCGTCAGCACGAATGGAAGCGGTCGAGCTTCAACGGGGTCGAGATCTTCGGCAAAACCGTCGGTGTCGTCGGGCTCGGCCGGATCGGGCAGCTGTTCGCGCAGCGCCTGGCAGCCTTCGAGACCAACATCATCGCGTACGACCCGTACGTGTCCCCGGCTCGCGCCGCGCAGCTCGGCATCGAACTCGTCAGCCTCGACGAACTCCTCGAGCGTGCCGACATGTTCTCGGTGCACCTGCCCAAGACGCCGGAAACCCTCGGGTTGATCGGCGCCGAGCAGCTGGCCCGTACCAAGAAG
>NZ_JNXR01000110.1:0-453 GCF_000725475.1 Streptomyces durhamensis | reverse complement strand
CTTGGGGAACGGGATACCGGCCTCGAGCGTCTTCTTGAACTCCGGGGTGATCCCGTCGAGCATCGGGGTGTTGATGGTGCCCGGGGCGATCGTGTTGACCCGTACGCCCACCTGCGCGAGGTCGCGGGCAGCGGTGATGGTCATGGCGTGCACGCCGCCCTTGGAGGCGGTGTACGCGATCTGACCGATCTGGCCCTCGAATGCCGCGACCGACGCGGTGTTGATGATGACGCCGCGCTGGTCGTTCTCATCCACCACTTCCTGGTTCTGCATCCGGTTCGCGGCCAAACGCATCACGTTGAAGGTGCCGACCAGGTTGATCTCGATGATCTTCCTGAACAGGTCGAGCTCGTGGGGGCCCTTCTTTGTCAGGATCCGGCTGGCCCAGCCGACACCGGCGCAGTTCACTGCGACGCGGAGCGGGGCACCGGATTCGGCGATGGTGTCCAGTGC
>NZ_JNXR01000109.1:0-454 GCF_000725475.1 Streptomyces durhamensis | reverse complement strand
CGCTGTGGCGCTGTGGCGCTGTGGCGCTGGCAGTGTGGGCCCGCTAGACGCAGGCACGCTCTCGTTCGGATTGGCTCTGGAGTGCTCGAAGCTGTGACAGTCCGTCTCGCAGGCGGGTTTTGAATGTGGGCAACGGGATGCCGAGGCGTTCGGCGCGCTCTTTGTGCGTCAGGTTGTCGTAGTAGACCATCGTGATGCTTTGCTGTTGCAGGATGGTGAGGGCCGCTAGCTGGCGGCGTACCTCGCGCACCAGGACCGGCTCATCAGCGCCGCCGTCGGCAATGTCTACAGAGCAGATGGTGACCAGCTCGATCCGGCGGCGCTGGCTTTCCATCGGACGCGGTCAATCGCGCGCCGGTGGCAGATCATCATCAGCCACGACAGCGGCTTGCCCCTGTTGGGTTGATAGAGGTGCGCCTTGTGCCACACCTCGAGGTACGCCTCTTGCATGACT
>NZ_JNXR01000108.1:0-455 GCF_000725475.1 Streptomyces durhamensis | reverse complement strand
GTTGTACAGCGCGAGGTTGAGCAGCACCGTCATCCCGTAGATGTGGAAGAACGGCAGCACCGCGAGGACCGAGTCGTCGTGGGACATGTTCAGCAGCGGCTGGCTCTGCGCCACGTTGGCGACCAGGTTGCGATGGGTCAACATCACACCCTTGGGGTTGCCGGTGGTGCCCGAGCTGTACGGCAGGACCGCCAGATGGGTGGCCGGGTCGAAGCTGACGTCCGGTGCCGCAAGGCCGGCACCCAGCAGATCGAGCGCGTTCGGGTGAGGGCTCTCGGCCTCTCCGGGCCCGTTCAGCAAGATCACCGCGCTCTCGGGCAGACCGACCTGCGCTGCTGCCGCCTTGGCCTGGTCACCGAGCTGGGTGATCGTGATGAGCATCTTGGCACCCGAGTCGGTGAGCTGCTTGGCGATCTCGGGCGCGGTGAACAGCGCGTTGACGGTGGTTGCAGTGG
>NZ_JNXR01000107.1:0-461 GCF_000725475.1 Streptomyces durhamensis | reverse complement strand
TGCTCGGCGACCGCATCCGCGTAATCGCTTATGCCGCTTCGGGGTTGGTAGGTATCGGCATGTTTGCCGGCATGTACGTGCTCACCGCGCTTCTTCATACCGTCCTGGGTCTGTCGCCGACCCAGATCGGCCTGGCCTTCCTCCCGTTCGCCGTGGGTGCTGTGGTCACCACCTGGGCGCTCCCACACGTTCGAGCACGACTGCCTGTAGTAGTGGTGCTTGCCGCAGGCTTAATGCTGACCGCGGCCGCGGTCGCCACGTTCGTCGCTCTCGAGCCCAACAGCCGCTACAGCACCCACGTCTTGCCGGCGATGCTGTTACTCGGTGCCGGGGGCACGGTCGTCATGATCACCGTCGGTGAGGTCGCCACCGCCGGAGCCGGAGCAAACAGTGGTGTGGCCGGCTCGTTGGTCAATGCGGCACAGCAGATCGGTGCCGCCACCGGTACCGCTCTGCTGGCC
>NZ_JNXR01000106.1:0-464 GCF_000725475.1 Streptomyces durhamensis | reverse complement strand
GCCTAGCGCTCTTCCTCGTCAGTCTGCCAGCTCGGGACCAGGGCGTGGCCGTCGAAGAGTTGGAGAACTGGCGAACCGGCCTCTACATGACGATCTACAGCGTCCCAACGCCTGTCGCGGAGATACTCATACTTGCAATCTCGGCGGGTCTGATCCGTGAACGATCAACGAGCGCACGAGTGTTCTTAGGGGTCGTGGTTTTCCTAGCCGCGGCCCCCAGTACCTTCGACCATCTCTCGCGAATGGCCGTCGGGTGGTTCCTGTCGTTCGGCGTCCACAACGGCTTAACGGATGCACGCGCCGAATCCAACGACCTGTTCTTTCTGCCGGTAATGGCAGCTCTCGCAGTCCTCGCATTCCCTTCAATCTTCACGTCTATACGAATCCACCGTGGTCGTGACTCGGCCGCGGTCGCCGTTAAGGTGCTGGGCCCGATGTGGTCTGCGCTCACTAACACGCTGCCC
>NZ_JNXR01000105.1:0-1232 GCF_000725475.1 Streptomyces durhamensis | reverse complement strand
CCCGGCGACGATCATGACGGACCCGGAGATCGCCGACGCCACCTACGTCGAGCCGATCACGCCCGAGTTCGTCGAGAAGATCATCGCCAAGGAGCGCCCGGACACGCTGCTGCCCACGCTGGGCGGCCAGACGGCCCTGAACACCGCGATCGCTTTGCATGACGGCGGGGTTCTCGCCCAGTACGGCGTGGAACTGATCGGTGCGCGGCCGGAGGCGATCCGCAAGGGCGAGGACCGCGACCTGTTCAAGGAGGTCGTGGAGGCTGTCCGCAGGAGGATCGGGCACGGTGAGTCCGCGCGTTCGGTGATCTGCCACTCCATGGACGACGTCCTGAAGGGTGTGGAGACGCTGGGCGGTTATCCGGTGGTGGTCCGTCCGTCGTTCACCATGGGCGGCGCCGGCTCGGGCTTCGCACACGACGAGGAGGAGCTGCGCCGCATCGCCGGTCAGGGCCTCACGCTCTCCCCGACTGCAACATCCAGTTCGCGGTGAACCCCGAGGACGGTCGTGTGATCGTCATCGAGATGAACCCGCGTGTGTCGCGGTCCTCGGCGCTCGCGTCCAAGGCGACGGGTTTCCCGATCGCGAAGATCGCGGCGAAGCTGGCCGTGGGTTACACCCTGGACGAGATTCCGAACGACATCACGCGGGAGACCCCGGCCTCCTTCGAGCCCACGCTGGACTACGTGGTGGTCAAGGCGCCGCGGTTCGCGTTCGAGAAGTTCCCGCAGGCGGACTCCACGCTGACGACCACGATGAAGTCGGTGGGTGAGGCCATGGCGATCGGCCGGAACTTCCCCGAGGCGTTCCAGAAGGCGCTGCGCTCGCTGGAGAAGAAGGGCAGCCAGTTCACGTTCGTCGGCGAGAGATCGCGGACGAGCTGGCCGGGGCCCCCGAGCTGACCGCCGAGCTGCTCGCCGACGCCAAGCGGCACGGGTTCTCCGACCAGCAGGTCGCCGAGATCCGGGGGCTGCGCGAGGACGTGGTCCGCGAGGTCCGGCACGCGCTCGGCATCCGCCCGGTCTACAAGACGGTCGACACGTGTGCGGCGGAGTTCGCGGCGAGGACGCCGTACTTCTACTCGGCCTACGACGAGGAGTCGGAGGTCGCGCGGCGTGAGAAGCCGGCCGTGATCATCCTGGGTTCCGGGCCGAACCGGATCGGGCAGGGCATCGAGTTCGACTACTCCTGTGTGCACGCCTCCTTCGCGCTCAGCGATGCGGGCTATGAG
>NZ_KL647052.1:706-1118 GCF_000725475.1 Streptomyces durhamensis | reverse complement strand
TTCCTTGTCGCCCGTCTCGCCGACGAACGTGAACTGGCTGCCCTTCTTCTCCAGCGAGCGCAGCGCCTTCTGGAACGCCTCGGGGAAGTTCCGGCCGATGGCCATGGCCTCGCCGACCGACTTCATGGTCGTGGTGAGGGTGGAGTCGGCCTGCGGGAACTTCTCGAAGGCGAACCGCGGGGCCTTGACCACCACGTAGTCCAGCGTGGGCTCGAAGGAGGCCGGGGTCTCCTGGGTGATGTCGTTCGGGATCTCGTCGAGCGTGTAACCCACGGCCAGCTTGGCGGCGATCTTGGCGATCGGGAAGCCGGTGGCCTTGGACGCGAGCGCCGAGGACCGCGACACACGCGGGTTCATCTCGATGACGATCACACGACCGTCCTCGGGGTTCACCGCGAACTGGATGTTGCAG
>NZ_KL647052.1:0-645 GCF_000725475.1 Streptomyces durhamensis | reverse complement strand
GTGATCGAGTCACCGGTGTGCACGCCCATCGGGTCGAAGTTCTCGATCGAGCAGACGACCACCACGTTGTCGTGCTTGTCGCGCATCAGCTCCAGCTCGTACTCCTTCCAGCCGAGGATCGACTCCTCCAGGAGCACCTCGGTGGTCGGGGAGAGCGTGAGGCCCTGACCGGTGGTCGGGGAGAGCGTGAGGCCCTGACCGGCGATGCGGCGCAGCTCCTCCTCGTCGTGTGCGAAGCCCGAGCCGGCGCCGCCCATGGTGAACGACGGGCGGACGACGACCGGGTAGCCGCCAAGGGTCTCGACGCCCTTGAGGACGTCGTCCATGGAGTGGCAGATCACCGAGCGGGCGGACTCGCCGTGCCCGATCTTCCTGCGGACCTCCTCGACCACGTCCTTGAACAGGTCGCGGTCCTCGCCCTTGTGGATCGCCTCGGGCTTGGCGCCGATCAGTTCGACGCCGTACTTGGTCAGGACACCGTTCTCGTGCAGGGAGATGGCGGTGTTCAGGGCCGTCTGGCCGCCCAGCGTGGGCAGCAGGGCGTCGGGGCGCTCCTTGGCGATGATCTTCTCGACGAACTCGGGCGTGATCGGCTCGACGTAGGTGGCGTCGGCGATCTCCGGGTCCGTCATGATCGTCGCCGGG
>NZ_JNXR01000102.1:0-424 GCF_000725475.1 Streptomyces durhamensis | reverse complement strand
CCCGGAAGGGAGATATCCTGGCGCAGCTCACCCAGACGTTAACCACTAGCGCAACTGACCTCGGCGTCGATGTCGTGCTGGTGACGCCGGACCGTGCCCTATTCAGTGCGGCGCAGCACTACCGGCGCGAGCGCTACCACTGGGCACTCGATGAGGCCGCGATGAAGGACGCGATGCGTCTCGGTCGACTGGCTATCCAGGGTCACCTTGCGCTGTTTCTGGGTGCGGGGGTCAGCATCGGTGCCGGACTGCCAGGTTGGAGTGATTTGCTAGCCAGGTTGGCAGAACGCTCGAATGTCGCCGTTCCAGATTCCACGCGGTTCCCAGCGCTTGATCAGGCCCAGCTGCTGGAGAAGATGATCCCGAACCTAGGTGAGCAGGTCTCGGCGATCATTGCTGAAACGAGCACTCCGTCGTTGGCTCA
>NZ_JNXR01000101.1:0-496 GCF_000725475.1 Streptomyces durhamensis | reverse complement strand
GGCCGAGAAGAAGCTCAAGCGCCTTCAGCGGGAGCTGTCCCGCAAGGCCAAGGGATCGAAGAACCGGGCCAAGGCCCGCATCAAGGTCGCACGCCAGCACGCCACGGTGGCGGACCGGCGCCGGGACGGGCACCACAAGGTATCCACACAGATCATCCGCGACAACCAAGCGGTGTATGTGGAAGACCTCGCGGTGTCCGGTCTCGGACGCACCCGTCTCGCCAAGTCCGTGCACGACGCGGGATGGTCCGCGTTCGTCGGCATGCTGGAGTACAAGGCGGTCAAGCACGGCCGTACCTTCGCCAAGGTGGAGACCGGGCCTTCCCCTCCTCTCAGGTCTGCTCAGCCTGCGGATTCCGGGACGGCCCGAAGCCTCTCCACGTCCGTGAATGGGCGTGTGCTCAGTGCGGCACGGTGCACGACCGCGACCACAACGCAGCCCGCAACGTCCTCTTCGAAGGACGCCGTATCGTCGCCGCCGCACGGGCGGAGACGC
>NZ_JNXR01000100.1:0-512 GCF_000725475.1 Streptomyces durhamensis | reverse complement strand
GAGCACGACGAATGCCTCGACCACTTCACCACGGACTCGGTCGGGTGCGGCTATGACGGCGCATTCGGCGACGGCGGAATGGGTCAGCAGCACCGACTCGATGTCAAAAGGGCCGATCCGATATCCGGCCATCAGGATGACGTCGTCATCGCGGGAGGAGAACCGGATGACGCCGTCGGCGTCGATCGTGGCGATGTCCCCTGTCACGAAGTAGCGCCGGTCGCCGCGGAACCGCTTGGCGGTGGCCTCGGCGTTGTCGGCGTAACCGGTGAAGGTCATGAACTCGCTGGCGGAGATGTCGACAGCCAACTGTCCCACCTCGTCGACGTCCGCGAGCGTGTCGGTGTCGGTCCGCAGCACGGTCATCTGCCAGCCAGGCAGCGACACCCCCATGGCGCCGGCAAGAACGGGCCGCTCGAGGAGTTGGTGGTGGGGATAGCCGATCGGCATACCCAGTTCGGTCTGCCCGTAATGGTCGTGGACCTGCAGTCCCAGCTCTCGTAGTGCCCACT
>NZ_JNXR01000099.1:0-933 GCF_000725475.1 Streptomyces durhamensis | reverse complement strand
TGGCCGAGCTGTTCTACGACGCTGACGCCGACCTGTCCATCATCCAGGGCCGCAAGGTCGCGGTCATCGGCTACGGCAGCCAGGGCCACGCCCACGCGCTGTCGCTGCGTGACTCCGGTGTGGACGTGCGTGTCGGTCTGCACGAGGGCTCGAAGTCCAAGGCGAAGGCCGAGGAGCAGGGCCTGCGCGTGGTGACGCCGGCGGAGGCCGCCGCCGAGGCCGACGTCATCATGATCCTGGTCCCGGACCCGATCCAGGCCCAGGTCTACGAGGAGTCCATCGCGCCGCACCTGAAGGACGGCGACGCGCTGTTCTTCGGTCATGGTTTCAACATCCGCTTCGGCTTCATCAAGCCCCCGGCCGGTGTGGACGTCTGCATGGTCGCCCCGAAGGGCCCGGGTCACCTGGTGCGCCGTCAGTACGAGGAGGGCCGCGGCGTGACCCGCGCCGGCGTCATCAAGACGACGTTCACCGAGGAGACCGAGACCGACCTGTTCGGTGAGCAGGCCGTCCTGTGCGGTGGTACGGCCGCGCTGGTCAAGGCGGGCTTCGAGACCCTGACCGAGGCCGGCTACCAGCCGGAGATCGCCTACTTCGAGTGCCTGCACGAGCTGAAGCTGATCGTGGACCTCATGTACGAGGGCGGTCTGGAGAAGATGCGCTGGTCGATCTCCGAGACCGCCGAGTGGGGTGACTACGTGACCGGTCCGCGGATCATCACGGACGCCACCAAGGCCGAGATGAAGAAGGTCCTCGCGGAGATCCAGGACGGCACCTTCGCCCGGAACTGGATGGACGAGTACCACGGCGGTCTGAAGAAGTACAACGAGTACAAGCAGCAGGACTCCGAGCACCTGCTGGAGACCACCGGCAAGCAGCTGCGCAAGCTGATGAGCTGGGTGAACGAGGAGGCGTAAGCCTCACGGCAGGGGG
>NZ_JNXR01000098.1:0-520 GCF_000725475.1 Streptomyces durhamensis | reverse complement strand
CGACAGCACCGCCCACCGAAGCGGCCCCGGAAGCAAGCGCCTCCAGCCCCTGCCGGAACTCCGCGAGGTCCCCGCCCACGATCGCCGCACGCCGCTCCAGCACCGCGCGCGAGGTCGCCAGCGAGAACGCCACGTCCTCCGGCCGGACCCCGCAGCCCTCAACGCCCTCGGCACCCTCGACGCCCTCGGCGTCCAGGAAGGACAGCAGCCGGACCGCCTGCTCCCGCAGCGCCTCATCGCTCTTCGCCGACAGCACCCACGGCACGATCGCTCCCGAGGCCGGAGCCGGGGCCTCGTCCGCCCTGCCAGGCGCCTGCTCGACGATCACGTGGGCGTTGGTGCCGCTGACGCCGAAGGACGACACGGCGGCCCGGCGCGGGTGATCGGTCTCCGGCCACTCCATGGCCTCGGTCAGCAGCCTGACGTCACCGGCCGACCAGTCCACGTGCGGAGTGGGCTCGTCCACGTGCAGGGTCCGCGGCAGCACACCGTGCCGCATCGCCATCACCATCTTGATGAT
>NZ_KL647051.1:635-1162 GCF_000725475.1 Streptomyces durhamensis | reverse complement strand
CGACCCTTCCTATCGATCCGGCCATCCCGTGACCGTCGAGGGCCCGAACGAATCTCCGTGACCGGAACTGCGACCCTCGATCGGTGTGCAGAATGCACCCGGCGACGTGTCCACGTCGGGCAACAGCGTTGTTCAGGGCGGCCACGGCCAGGCGGGACTTCATCCGCGCGGCGATGGAGTAGCCCACGATCCTCTTGCTGAAGACGTCCTTGATGGCACAGAGATACAACTTCCCTTCACCGGTGGCGTGTTCGGTGATGTCGGCGAGCCACAGGCGGTTGAGGCCATCCGCGGTGAAGTCACGGCGGACCAGGGCGTCGTGCACCGGCGGGCCGGCCTTCTTGATCCTGGCGCGCCTCTTCCCGAACACGCTCCACCAGCGGTTGTCCCGGCAGATCCGCCACGCAGTCCGGTCGGCCATGACCGTCCCGGCGTCGCGGGCCTCGTCGGCCAGGAAGCGGTAGCCGAACTCCGGATCCTCACGATGCGCCTCGAACAACGCGTTCGCGCGGTAGGCCTCCTCCAGC
>NZ_KL647051.1:0-528 GCF_000725475.1 Streptomyces durhamensis | reverse complement strand
GCGGAACTCTTCCGGATAAGGCTTGGGCACAGCGACATCCTTCCCACCCGCCCTACAAGGCAAGCCAGTTCAGATGTCACCCGATCGTGCAGCAGACCCTGGCGTTGTGGGCCGGCATGGTGTTGGCATAGGCGTTCGCCGGTGGTGTCGTCTCGGCTCTGCCTGGCGGGGCACGTACACCTGGCAGTGCGTGGCGCAGCTTGCTCAGCGTCCCCTGGGTCCGGCTCGACGGCGATGGCGTCGGCGTCTGGTGCGGCGAGCGTGGCGGTCGGCTTGCGGGTTCCGGCTTCGAGGTCGAGCAGACGTGGCCCGGTGGTGTGTTCGAGTGTCCGGTGCACCGGGGTCTGCGTGTGGTCGGGACGGTGTGCGGCGTAGGTGACCGCTGCCGCGCCGGACGACG
The DNA here is from genome assembly GCF_000725475.1 of Streptomyces durhamensis. NCBI lineage: Bacteria > Bacillati > Actinomycetota > Actinomycetes > Kitasatosporales > Streptomycetaceae > Streptomyces > Streptomyces durhamensis. Next base: position 128 of record NZ_KL647051.1, on the reverse strand, counting down.
GGGTGTGACGTTGGCGTTCATCTTGATCCCATGGTGGCGGTGTAGGGGGTGGGCTGTCCTGCCTTGCGGTGTGGGCTGTGGTGGTTGTGGAGGGTGTTGTCCGTTGGTTGTGTCGGGTGGTGTGGCCC
>NZ_JNXR01000095.1:0-536 GCF_000725475.1 Streptomyces durhamensis | reverse complement strand
GGGCCACACCACCCGACACAACCAACGGACAACACCCTCCACAACCACCACAGCCCACACCGCAAGGCAGGACAGCCCACCCCCTACACCGCCACCATGCAGATCAGAATGAACGGTCGAGCGGCGCGGCCGGTGCTGGACCGTGAAGACCGACAGGGCCCCGGGGCACGTCGTCGTTGAGGCCGCGGCCGCCATCGTCCGCAAGGCCATCGTCCACCTCCTTCTCAACCGAGAGGTACGCAAGTACGCGTCGGTAGGCCCGGACTACATGCAGTTGAACGGCATCACGAGTGAGCAGCGAGCCCGCGAACTCGCCGCCGCCGTGCACGCTGCCCTGTACAGAGACCCGGAACCACTGGACCGCGCGTGGCTTCGTTCGCCTTCAGTGACAGCGTTTGTCGACCAGTTTGAGCGGCGGCTAGCGATCTCTGGGGCGATAAGACCGTGTCCTACATGGTGAGTTTGAGGAGCCGCTTGTAGCAGCAAAGGGCTGCGGCAAGTCCGAGAAAGGCCAGGTAGTTACGGGGATGGCGCTC
>NZ_JNXR01000094.1:0-566 GCF_000725475.1 Streptomyces durhamensis | reverse complement strand
ACAAAGGCGTTGGACGTGGCGGTGTGTGATGAGGCAGGTGGCGAGGCCGAGGAAGGCTTCGTGGATGTCGTCTCGTCGCTTGCAGCGGATGCGTAAGCGGCGGAAGCCGTGGAGCCAGGAGATGGTCCGCTCGACCACCCAGCGGGAGATGCCCAGGCCGGTGCCGTGCGGCCGGCCGCGTTCGGCGATCGCGGGCCGGATGCCCCGCTGCCACAGCAGCCGCCGGTACTTGTCGTGGTCGTAGCCGCGGTCCGCCAACAGCACGTCCGGCCGTTGCCGTGGCCTGCCGACGACACCGGGCACCGCGGGCACCTGGTCGAGCAGGGGCAGCAGCTGGGTGACGTCGTTGCGGTTCCCACCGGTCAGCGACACCGCGAGCGGGATGCCCTGCCCGTCGACAAGGACGTGGTGCTTGCTGCCCGGCCGTGCTCGGTCGACCGGGCTGGGACCGCTTTTGGGCCCCGGCGGGCCGCCCGCACGTGGGAGGAATCGATCACCGCCCGCGACCAGTCCAGCTTCTTCGCCGACCGCAGCTTCCCCAGCAGCACCAGATGCAGCTTCTCCCA
>NZ_JNXR01000093.1:0-590 GCF_000725475.1 Streptomyces durhamensis | reverse complement strand
TCGTTGACCGAAGAGGTCGTCGACGAGTTCCGCTCCCGGTTCGTGATCGAGCCGCTGGAGCCGGGCTTCGGCTACACCCTCGGCAACTCCCTGCGCCGTACCCTCCTCTCCTCGATCCCCGGCGCTGCTGTCACCAGCATCCGGATCGACGGTGTCCTGCACGAGTTCACCACCGTGCCGGGCGTCAAGGAGGACGTCACCGACCTGATCCTCAACATCAAGCAGCTGGTCGTCTCCTCGGAGCACGACGAGCCGGTCGTGATGTACCTGCGCAAGCAGGGCCCGGGTCTGGTCACCGCCGCCGACATCGCGCCCCCGGCCGGTGTCGAGGTGCACAACCCCGACCTCGTCCTCGCCACGCTCAACGGCAAGGGCAAGCTGGAGATGGAGCTGACGGTCGAGCGTGGCCGCGGTTACGTCTCCGCCGTGCAGAACAAGCAGGTGGGCCAGGAGATCGGCCGTATCCCGGTCGACTCCATCTACTCGCCGGTTCTCAAGGTCACCTACAAGGTCGAGGCGACCCGTGTCGAGCAGCGCACCGACTTCGACAAGCTGATCGTCGACGTCGAGACCAAGCAGGCGATGCGTCC
>NZ_JNXR01000092.1:0-593 GCF_000725475.1 Streptomyces durhamensis | reverse complement strand
CTTCTGAGACCCGGTGTGCGCCAACGTGTCGACCGCACACGTGCGGGCCTTGTTCTTGTACTCGTGCGCCTCGTCGATGAACAGGTAGTCACACCCGGTCTGCTCGAACGTCACCCCGTCGTCTTTGCGGTCCTTGTCGAGCAACTTCTGCAGACGATCATCCATCCGCTTCTTGGCGGTCTCGATCTTTTTGATCGTGGTCGGGTTCATCGAGTCCCGACCGCTCGACAGCTCCTCGCCGAGCTGGTCGATCTGGGCTTGCAGGTAGTCGGTGCGCCGGTCTTCGCTGACGTTGATCAGCTCGAACACCGAACCAGGAACGATGACCATGTCCCAGTTGCTGGTCGCGGTCTGGGCGACGAACATCCGCCGATCCTGGGCCGACATGCCCTTGTTGCCCACCAACACCTCAGCGGCCGGATACCACTGCTTGACCTCTCGACCGAACTGCTCGATCAGGTGGGTGGGCACCACAATCCACGGCTGGGCCACCACACCACGACGTTTGAGCTCCATCGCAGCCATGAACATGGTGCCGGTCTTGCCCGCACCGACCACATGGTCGAGCAGCACCGTGGACTCCGCCGCGATCC
>NZ_JNXR01000091.1:0-613 GCF_000725475.1 Streptomyces durhamensis | reverse complement strand
GGGGCCTCGTTCCAGTCGGCGAGCCAGTTTCGGATGTCGCGTTCGAGGGCTTGGACGGAGCGGTGGACACCGCGCTTGAGCTTCTTCTGTGTCAGCTCGGCGAACCACCGCTCGACCAGGTTGAGCCACGACGAACTCGTCGGTGTGAAGTGCAGGTGGAAGCGCGGGTGTGCCAGCAGCCACTTCTTGATGGCGGGTGTCTTGTGAGTGACGTAGTTGTCGAGGATGAGGTGGACGTCGAGCCCGGCCGGCACTTCCTTGTCGAGCTTGGCCAGGAACTTCTTGAACTCCACCGCCCGGTGGTGCCGGTGCAGGGAACCGATCACCTTGCCGGTGGCGACCTCCAGAGCGGCGAACAGGGTGGTGGTGCCGGCGCGGACGTAGTCATGGCTTCGACGCTCGGGGACGCCGGGCATCATCGGCAGGACAGGCTGGGACCGGTCGAGCGCCTGGATCTGTGACTTCTCGTCCACGCACAGCACCAGGGCCTTCTCCGGCGGGTCGAGGTAGAGGCCGACCACATCGCGGACCTTGTCGATGAACAGCGGGTCCGTGGACAGCTTGAACGTCTCGGAACGGTGCGGGGCCAGGGCGAAGGCGCGCCAGATCCGTG
>NZ_JNXR01000090.1:0-647 GCF_000725475.1 Streptomyces durhamensis | reverse complement strand
GCTCAGCGCGGTGCGTACCCGTTCGCTGTGTGTGGTGCGCTCGATCTGTACTTCGAGTTCGGCCTCCACGGCATCGGCCAAAACCGTGCTGTCGGTGACCAGAACGGACGCAGCCATCACATCGTGCTCGGCCTGACTGATGAGATCGGCGGCCACATTGACCGGGTTCGCCGAATCGTCCGCGAGGATCGCGATCTCGGTGGGGCCTGCCTCCGAGTCGATCCCGACAACGCTGCGGCACAACCGTTTTGCGGCGGTGACGTAGATGTTGCCGGGGCCGGTGATGAGGTCGACCGGCTCGAGGTCGGTGCCATCGGTGTCGGTGCCGCCGTAGGTGAGCAATGCCACCGCCTGCGCGCCGCCCACCGCCCACACCTCGGTGACCCCGAGGAGCGCGCACGCCGCCAAGATGGTCGGGTGTGGCCTACCGCCGAACTGTGCCTGAGGCGGGGAACTGACCACCAGGGTGTCGACGCCGGCTTCCTGGGCAGGCACCACGTTCATCACGACGCTGGACGGGTACACGGCGTTGCCGCCGGGCACGTACAGACCCACGCGACTCACCGGGATCCAGCGCTCGGTCACCGTTCCACCTGGACTGACCTCAGTTGTCACATCGGTGCGGCGCTGGTCGGCATGCACTCTCC
>NZ_JNXR01000089.1:0-704 GCF_000725475.1 Streptomyces durhamensis | reverse complement strand
GTTCGATGCGGAAGCCGCGCAGCTTGACCTGCTGGTCGGCCCGGCCGAGGTATTCGAGGGAGCCCTGCTTGTTCCAGCGGACCAGGTCACCCGAGCGGTACATCCGGGAGCCCGGCTCGCCGTAGGGGTCGGCGACGAAGCGGTCGGCGGTGAGGGAGGGGCGGTCCAGGTAGCCCTGGGCGAGTCCGGCGCCGGCGATGTACAGCTCGCCGGGGGTGCCCGGCGGGACCAGCCGGAGCGCGGGGTCGAGGACGTAGAGGCGGTGGTTGTCGAGGGCCTCGCCGATCGGTACGGGGCCGGTGGCGGTGAAGGGCCGTGCGATGTGGTGGGTGGCGGCGAAGGTGGTGGTTTCGGTGGGCCCGTAGCCGTTGACGACGGTGATCTGCGGGTTGTGGTCCATCACCCGGCGGACGGCCTCGGGGGGTACGACGTCGCCGCCGGCCCAGACCTCCTGGACGCCCGCGAAGGTCTCGGGGGCCTCCTCGGCGATGAGCCGGAACAGTCCGGCGGTGAGCCAGAGGCTGGTGATCGCGTGGTCGGCGATGAGTTGCTGGTAGGCGGCGGTGTCGAGGTGGCCGGCGGGGGCGACGACCAGGGTGCCGCCGGTCAGCCAGGGCACCCACATCTCGTACGTGGACGCGTCGAAGGCCATGGGGGAGTGGAAGAGGACGCGGGTGTGGTTGCCGTTCGCGTACATCTCCTGG
>NZ_JNXR01000088.1:0-786 GCF_000725475.1 Streptomyces durhamensis | reverse complement strand
GTCGCTGCCTTTGCGAAGCCTCGTCAGTGGCTGCGCCGCGTCGGCGGCAAACGGCGTCTGCGGGCCCGGGGGTGCGTCAAGGACGATCGCCGGGGTGATGGGGGGGGGGGCCTGATGATCTCGGTCAACCGCTCACGCTTCGGACCCATGATGGTCGTACTGATGGCAGCGATGGTGTTCGTGACGTCGTGTGGGATCAACGCCGACAATCCGCCGACCATAGGGACCTCCGACGGCAACGGCTACGACATCGAGATGGAGTTCACCAGCGCACTCAACCTGCCGGCCCTCGCAAAAGTCCTCTCAGAGGGGCTCAGCGTCGGAGCCGTCGAGGATGTCACGTACGAGAACGGGAATGCGGTCGTCAAAGCTCGCATCAAGAACAACACTCAGCTGCCGGGCGAATCGCGAGCTGAGCTGCGTCAAGACACTCTCCTTGGTGAGATCTACGTTGCCATCCTTCCCCCAGTCGAGCCGTCGACGGGTGCGTTGCTGCGGTCGGGTTCGGTGATCCCGCTGGCACGGACCGAGCCGGCAGCAAATGTCGAGGACGTCATGCGCGGGATGGCGAATGTCCTCGGCGGCGGTGAGCTCGACAAAATCCACACCGCAATCTCGACATTGAACACCACGTTCCCCAAGGATCCGCAGGAATTCGACGCCCTGTATCGGACAACGCTGGAGACCGTCTCGGAGGTCTCCTCGAACACCGACCAGCTCGACGTAGTGTTGAGGTCGGCTGATGAGACTCTGAAAGTGATCTTGGACGACCCGTCGGGAATCGAC
>NZ_JNXR01000087.1:0-809 GCF_000725475.1 Streptomyces durhamensis | reverse complement strand
CCTCTTAGAGCTCCTAACGGAATGCGGTTCGCAGGCGGCGCCAGCAGATCAGCGAGCAGGCGAGCTTGAGGAACGCCTCGTGGATGTCGTCGCGGATCTCCCAGCGGATCCGCAGGCGGCCGAACCAGTGCAGCAGCGCGATCGCCTGCTCGACAACCCACCGCTTGGTGCCCAGGCCGGAACCATGCTCGGTGCCACGACGGGCGATCACAGGCTTGATGCCCTTCGCCCAGACCTGGCGACGGTAACAGTCATGGTCGTAGCCGCGGTCCGCGTAGAGCTCCTTCGGTCGCTGCCGCGGCCGCCCCCGCTTGCCGCGGATCGGAGGGATCGCTGTCAGAAGCGGCATGAGCTGGGTGATGTCATTGCGGTTGCCGCCGGTCAGTGTCACTGCGAGCGGGACGCCGGTGGCATCGCAGATCACGTGGTGCTTGGAGCCCGGCCGACCCCGGTCGACCGGGCTCCGACCGGTTTTGGGCCGCCCTTGAGCGCCCGGATGTGAGAGCTGTCGATCACCGCCCTCGACATGTCCAGCCGGTCAGCGGCCCGCAGCTCGGCCAGCAGCACCTCATGCAGGCGCTGCCAGACCCCGGCGTTGTTCCAGTCCCGCAGCCTGCGCCAGCACGTCATGCCAGAGCCGAAGCCCAGCTCGGCGGGCAGCCACTCCCACCGGATACCCGTGTAGAGGACGAACAGGATGCCGCACAGCACCTTGCGGTCATCCAGCGCCTTCCGGCCCGGGTGCCGATGCCGGCGCTGCCGGACAGGCAGCAGCGGCTCGATTCGCGACCACAACTCGTCGTCGACCA
>NZ_JNXR01000086.1:0-821 GCF_000725475.1 Streptomyces durhamensis | reverse complement strand
CGTGGAAAGTATTGCGGCACGTACCCGTTGAAGGGTTGTGCTGGTGGGGTGGTGAGGTAGTGGGTGCGTGCGCCGCCGGTGGTTTTGGCTCGGTACATGGCGTGGTCGGCGCGCCGCAGGATGTGGTCGGTGGTGCGGGTGTCGCGGGGTGGGACCAGGACGACGCCGATGCTGGCCCGGATGTGCAGGTTGTGTCCGGCGATGGGAATCGATCGGGCGAGTGCGGTATGGAGTGTGTTGGTGATGTGGGGGAGTGCGTTTATGTCGTCGAGTTGTATGGCCACGAATTCGTCGCCGCCGAGGCGTCCGAGGGTCGCGGTGGCCGGTAGGGCTTGGCGTAGTCGATGTGCGCTGGTGCGCAAGACGAGATCTCCGACGCTATGGCCGAAGGTGTCGTTGGTGGTTTTGAGGTCGTCGAGGTCGATGAACATGACCGCGAGTGGGTCGCGACGATGTCGGGCGCGTAGGTAGTAGTCGAGGGTGGCGATGGTGTGTGCCCGGTTGGGCAGGCCGGTCAACTGGTCGTGGGTGGCCTGGTAGCTCAGTTCGTTGGCGGTTGTGAGGTGTTCGGTGACATCGGTCAGGGAGATCACGAACGGGGAACTGTCGGATCCCGGGGTCAGTGGGGTGCAGGTGACGGCCATCCACACTCGTTGCCCGTTGGCGCGGTCGGCGCCGATGATGTCGTGGGTGGCTGTCCCGGTCTGCAGCGCTCGGGTCAGGGGCCGACGCCAGCGTGGGAGTTGTTCTCCGTCCACGTCGTACAGGGGATAGCGCTGAGACAGCGCGGGGTCCGTCAGGTTGATTGTGGTGGTCAGGTG
>NZ_JNXR01000085.1:0-1341 GCF_000725475.1 Streptomyces durhamensis | reverse complement strand
TCAGCTCGTCGTGGTTGCGCAGGAAGACGCCCCACTGGCAGCCGGAGGGGATGGCCGGCGTCTTGGCGAGGATCTCGGAGACGGGATAGCGCGACTCCCTGCGTACGGCCATGAAGATGCGCGGCATGACCGGGAAGTGGAACGCCATGTGGCACTCGTCGCCGCCGGAGGCGTAGTCCCCGAAGTAGTCGACGACGTCCTCCGGCCACTGGTTGGCCTCGGCCAGCAGCACGGTGTCCGGGTACATCGCGTCGATCTCCTTGCGCACCCGCCTGAGGAACTCGTGGGTCGCCGGCAGGTTCTCGCAGTTGGTGCCCTCCTCCGCGTACAGGTACGGCACCGCGTCCAGCCGGAACCCGTCGATGCCGAGGTCCAGCCAGAAGCGCAGCGCCGCCAGGATCTCCTCCTGCACGGCCGCGTTCTCGTAGTTGAGGTCCGGCTGGTGCGAGAAGAAGCGGTGGAAGTAGTACTGGCCGCGCACGGGGTCGAAGGTCCAGTTGGAGGCCTCGGTGTCGACGAAGATGATCCGGGCGTCCTCGTACTGCTTGTCGTCGTCGGCCCACATGTAGTAGTCCCCGTACGGGCCGTCGGGGTTCTTGCGGGACTCCTGGAACCACGGGTGCTGGTCGCTGGTGTGGTTCATGACGAAGTCGATGATCACGCGCATGCCGTGCTGGTGGGCGGCGTCCACGAACTCCACGAAGTCGGCCAGGTCGCCGAACTCCGGCAGGACGGGGCGGTCAGGCCCTTCAGGTCGCCGACGCCGTCGCCGTTGCTGTCCTGGAAGGAGCGGACCAGGACCTCGTAGAAGACGGCGCGTTTGAACCAGTCCGGATCCCGGTCCCCCGCAGGTGTGTCCTCAAAAGTGTCCAGTACGGGTTCGTTGACGGTCATGACGCTGAGGGCCCTCCGTTCCGGGGCGTCGCCCGCCCGACGTGGAGCACGTGCGCCGGCGCGCTGCCGGGCGTCAGACGCACGTAGTTGGTCCTGCCCCAGTGGTACGTCTCGCCCGTCAGTTCGTCGTGCACGGACAGGGCGGCGTCCCGGTCCAGGCCGAGTTGCGGCATGTCCAACGAGACCGTGGCCTCCTGGGCGTGATGGGGGTCGAGATTGACGACCACGATGACCGTGTCCGTTCCCGTGCTCTTGCTGTAGGCGAGCACGGCGTCGTTGTCGGTCTGGTGGAAGCGGAGGTTCCGTAGGCGCTGTAGCGCGGGGTGCTCCCGGCGGATCGTGTTGAGCCTGGTGATGAGCGGTGCGATGGTGCGGCCCTCGCGTGCGGCGGCCGCCCAGTCGCGGGGTTTGAGCTGGTACTTCTCCGAGTCGAGGTATTCCTCGCCG
>NZ_JNXR01000084.1:0-1330 GCF_000725475.1 Streptomyces durhamensis | reverse complement strand
TCAGCTCGTCGTGGTTGCGCAGGAAGACGCCCCACTGGCAGCCGGAGGGGATGGCCGGCGTCTTGGCGAGGATCTCGGAGACGGGATAGCGCGACTCCCGCCGTACGGCCATGAAGATGCGCGGCATGACCGGGAAGTGGAACGCCATGTGGCACTCGTCGCCGCCGCTGCGGAAGTCACCGAAGTAGTCGACGACGTCCTCGGGCCACTGGTTGGCCTCGGCGAGGAGCACCTTGTCCGGGTACTGGCTGTCGATCTCCTTGCGCACCCGCCTGAGGAACTCGTGGGTCGCCGGCAGGTTCTCGCAGTTGGTGCCCTCCTGCTGGTACAGGTACGGCACCGCGTCCAGCCGGAACCCGTCGATGCCGAGATCCAGCCAGAACTTCAGCGCGGAGATCATCTCCTCCTGCACGGCCGGGTTCTCGTAGTTGAGGTCCGGCTGGTGCGAGAAGAAGCGGTGCCAGTAGTACTGCTTGCGTACCGGGTCGTACGTCCAGTTGGAGGCCTCGGTGTCGACGAAGATGATCCGGGCGTCCTGGAACTGCTTGTCGTCGTCGGCCCAGACGTAGTAGTCCCCGTACGGACCGTCCGGATCCCGCCTGGACTCCTGGAACCACGGGTGCTGGTCGCTGGTGTGGTTCATGACGAAGTCGATGATCACGCGCATGCCGCGCTGGTGGGCGGCGTCCACGAACTCCACGAAGTCGGCCAGGTCGCCGAAGGCGGTCAGGCCCTTCAGGTCGCCGACGCCGTCGCCGTTGCTGTCCTGGAAGGAGCGGACCAGGACCTCGTAGAAGACGGCGCGTTTGAACCAGTCCGGGTCCCGGTCCCTCGCAGGCGTGTCCTCGAAGGTGTCCGGAACGGGCTCATTGACGATCATATTGTGGGTGACCCTCCGATCTGCGGGTTGGACGGTCGCAGGACGGTGAAGACATGCGCGGGCCTATGACCCGGTTCGAGGCGCACATAGTTGGCCCTGCCCCAGTGGTAGGTCTCGCCGGTGAGCTCGTCGCGCACCGGCACGGACTCGTGCCAGTCCAGGCCGAGTTGCGGCATGTCCAACGAGACCGTGGCCTCCTGGGTGTGGCGGGGGTCGAGGTTGGCGACCACGAGAACCGTGTTCGATCCGCTCCGCTTCGAGTAGGCGATCACCGCGTCCTTGTCGGCGTGGTGGAAGTGCAGATCGCGCAGCTGCCGCAGGGCCGGGCTGCGGCGCCGGACGTCGTTCAGTCTGGTGATGAGCGGTGCGATGGTGCGGCCCTCGCGTGCGGCGGCCGCCCAGTCGCGGGGTTTGAGCTGGTACTTCTCCGAGTCGAGGTATTCCTCGCCG
>NZ_JNXR01000083.1:0-872 GCF_000725475.1 Streptomyces durhamensis | reverse complement strand
TAAGACCGTGTCCTACATGGTGAGTTTGAGGAGCCGCTTGTAGCAGCAAAGGGCTGCGGCAAGTCCGAGAAAGGCCAGGTAGTTACGGGGATGGCGCTCGTAGCGGGGGCTGAGTCTGCGGTAGCCGGACAGCCAGGAGATGGTCCGTTCGATCACCCACCGGCGTCGCCCTAAGCGTTCGCTGGACTCGGTTCCCTTGCGTGCGATACGGACGCCGATGTGCTTGCCCCACAGCCATTTCCGCAGGTGAGGGATGTCGTAGGCCTTGTCGGCGTGAAGCCGCTTGGGTTTGAAGTGACGGCCTCGATGCGGGTCGTGTTGCGTTTGGATACCCGCGACCATGGGCTTCAGGCCTTCACTGTCGTGGACGTTGGCGGCCGAGACACCGACGACCAGGGGCAGTCCGTTCGCGTCCGACAGGACGTGCATCTTGGTACCCGGCTTGCCCCGGTCCACGGGGCTCGGACCTGTGTGTTCGCCCCTTTTTTAGCCCTGACGTGGGCTGAGTCGAGGACCACACGGGAGACGTCGACAAGGCCCGCATCGTCGAGTTGGTGCAGGACCGCTTCGTGTAGACGGCCCCAGACGCCGGCTCGCGACCAGATCATGAACCGGCGGTGCGCGGTCGACTTCGATATCCCGAAGCACGGCGGCAAGGCCCGCCATGCGCAGCCGCTGACCAGCACATAGATGATCGCTGCGAACAGCGTCTCATCAGGTGTGTTCTGCTTACCGCCGCCCTGCGGCCGCACCCGATCCTCCGGAATCAACGGCTTGGCGATCTCCCACAAGCCGTCCGGAACAATCCAACTCCACGTACCCCGCCCCATACGCAGCCCAACGACCAACTGCCATGTAGGACACGGTCTAAG
>NZ_JNXR01000082.1:0-1003 GCF_000725475.1 Streptomyces durhamensis | reverse complement strand
AGGGTGCCCTCGCCGGAGTAGTCGAGATCGTGGTTGTCAGACACGCAAGGCCCACTTTCTTCACATCGAACGTTGACAAAAGAACCTGCTAACGGAGACACTAGCAGTATCGGGTACCCAGAGTATCGGGTATGAAGTCGAGACTCAGCTCGACCCGGAACACAACGGAGGTGTCACATGACCGTTCAAAATGTGGAGATCAAGCCCGACGTCTCGACGGAAGGCGTTGCGCGCGTCAGCGCCCGCAAGCCCGTCGACATGCAGAGGTCTGCCGGTCGACTGCTGCGTGCGGCGGCCGAGAAATTTTATGACGCGGAGATCGACATCGATTGGGACTCGCCTTGGGAGGAAGGAAAGTACTTCCTGCCAGAGCATCGGGTCTCGCTCTACGGCACCAAGCTGTGGGAGAAGATGAGCGACGAGCAGAAGGTGGAACTCGGGCGCCACGAGATCGTCAGCATTCTCAGCTTCGGTATGTACGCAGAGAATCTGCTCAGTTCGGCGCTGCTCCGAATGTCTGCCAAAGGCGCCCTGACAGATCAAAGGTCCCTCTACGCCCTCAACGAGATCGGCGACGAGGCACGCCATTCGACGATGTTCGCCCGGCTGATCAACAAGACGGGGGTGGCACCGTACAAGTTACCGAAGGGGTTCTTGAGCTTCGCGAAGATCTTGCACTTCGTGCCTCTCGGCCCGTCCGTGTCCGGTGCGACACTGCTCATCGAGGAGATCCTCGACCGCGCTCAGCGTGAGGCGATGAATGACCCGAAGATGCAGCCGCACCTGCGCCAGCTCATGAAGATCCACGTTCTCGAAGAGGCCCGCCACATTACGTTCGCGCGGCTGGAAATGGTGGAGGGCATGCAACGCCGCGGGCGAATCTCCCGCGCTTGGCATCGAGGCACGTTGGCGGCCATTGCGAACTTTGCGTACCCGTTGCTCATCAATCCGAAGGTATACCCGGCTAACGGAATCAACCGGCTGCGTGGCCTGTGGGCGCAGC
>NZ_JNXR01000081.1:0-1123 GCF_000725475.1 Streptomyces durhamensis | reverse complement strand
CTGGTGATGAGCGGTGCGATGGTGCGGCCCTCGCGTGCGGCGGCCGCCCAGTCGCGGGGTTTGAGCTGGTACTTCTCCGAGTCGAGGTATTCCTCGCCGCCCTGCCGGAGCGGAGTGTTCTCGCACAGCTCGTAGCCGCTGTAGATGCCCCAGGTGGGGGAGAGGGTCGCGGCGAGCACGGCCCGGACCTCGAAGGCGGGCCGCCCGCCGTGCTGGAGATAGGCGTGCAGGATGTCCGGGGTGTTGGCGAACAGGTTCGGCCGCATGTAGGCCGCCGCCTCCCCCGACAACTCACCCAGGTACTCGGTCAGTTCCTCCTTGGTGTTGCGCCAGGTGAAGTAGGTGTACGACTGCTGGAAGCCGATCTGGGCCAGGGTGTGCATCATCGCCGGCCGGGTGAACGCCTCCGCCAGGAAGATCACGTCCGGGTCCTCGCGGCCCACCTCGGCGATGACCCGCTCCCAGAACACCACCGGCTTGGTGTGCGGGTTGTCCACCCGGAAGATCCGCACACCGTGCCCCATCCAGTGCCGCAGGATCCGTACCGTCTCCGCGACCAGGCCGTCCATGTCCGCGTCGAAGGCGACCGGGTAGATGTCCTGGTACTTCTTCGGCGGGTTCTCCGCGTAGGCGATGCTCCCGTCGGGGCGGTGACGGAACCACTCGGGGTGCTTGTGCACCCACGGATGGTCCGGGGAACACTGCAGCGCGAAGTCCAGGGCGACCTCCAGACCCAGCTTGTGCGCCTCGCCGACGAAGTGGTCGAAGTCCTCCAGCGTGCCGAGCCCGGGATGGACGGCGTCGTGCCCGCCCTCGGGCGAACCGATCGCCCACGGCACGCCCACGTCGTCGGGTCCGGCGGTGAGCGTGTTGTTGGGGCCCTTGCGGAACGTGGTGCCGATGGGGTGGATGGGCGGCAGGTAGACGACGTCGAAGCCCATGTCCGCGATCGGCTTCAGCCGGCGCACGGCCGTGCGGAACGTGCCGTGCGGCTGCCGCGCGGTGCCCTCCGAGCGCGGGAAGAACTCGTACCAGGAGCCGAACAGCGCGCGTTCCCGCTCCACCAGCAGCGGCATCGGATCCGAGGCGGTGACCAATTCCCGCAACGGGTACCGGGCCAGGA
>NZ_JNXR01000080.1:0-1283 GCF_000725475.1 Streptomyces durhamensis | reverse complement strand
ATCATCCTGGGTTCCGGGCCGAACCGGATCGGGCAGGGCATCGAGTTCGACTACTCCTGTGTGCACGCCTCCTTCGCGCTCAGCGATGCGGGCTATGAGACGGTGATGGTCAACTGCAACCCGGAGACCGTCTCCACCGACTACGACACCTCCGACCGGCTGTACTTCGAGCCGCTCACCCTGGAGGACGTGCTGGAGATCGTCCACGCCGAGCAGCAGGCCGGCCCGGTCGCGGGCGTGATCGTGCAGCTGGGCGGCCAGACCCCGCTCGGCCTCGCCCAGGCCCTGAAGGACAACGGTGTGCCGATCGTGGGTACGTCGCCGGAGGCGATCCACGCGGCCGAGGACCGTGGCGCCTTCGGGCGGGTCCTGGCGGAGGCGGGCCTGCCGGCCCCGAAGCACGGCACGGCCACCACCTTCGCGCAGGCCAAGGCGATCGCCGACGAGATCGGTTACCCGGTCCTGGTCCGGCCCTCCTACGTCCTCGGCGGGCGCGGCATGGAGATCGTCTACGACGAGACCCGGCTCGCCGCCTACATCGCCGAGTCGACCGAGATCAGCCCCTCCCGTCCGGTCCTGGTGGACCGGTTCCTGGACGACGCGATCGAGATCGACGTGGATGCCCTCTACGACGGCGAGGAGCTCTACCTCGGCGGCGTGATGGAGCACATCGAGGAGGCCGGCATCCACTCCGGCGACTCCGCCTGCGCGCTGCCGCCGATCACGCTGGGCGGCTTCGACATCAAGCGGCTGCGCGCCTCCACCGAGGCGATCGCCAAGGGTGTCGGGGTGCGGGGTCTGATCAACATCCAGTTCGCGATGGCGGGTGACATCCTCTACGTCCTGGAGGCCAACCCGCGTGCCTCGCGGACCGTGCCGTTCACCTCGAAGGCGACCGCGGTGCCGCTGGCCAAGGCCGCCGCCCGGATCTCGCTGGGCGCGACCGTCGCCGAGCTGCGCGCGGAGGGCCTGCTGCCGAAGCACGGCGACGGCGGCGAGCTGCCGCTGGACGCGCCGATCTCGGTGAAGGAGGCCGTCATGCCGTGGTCGCGCTTCCGTGACATCCACGGCCGCGGCGTGGACACGGTGCTGGGCCCGGAGATGCGCTCCACCGGCGAGGTGATGGGCATCGACTCCGTCTTCGGCACGGCGTACGCCAAGTCGCAGGCGGGTGCCTACGGCCCGCTGCCCACCAAGGGCCGCGCGTTCATCTCGGTCGCCAACCGCGACAAGCGCTCGATGATCTTCCCCGCGCGGGAGCTGGTCGCGCACGGCTTCGAGCT
>NZ_JNXR01000079.1:0-1495 GCF_000725475.1 Streptomyces durhamensis | reverse complement strand
GGGGGGGTGCCTCTATGTCTTTCGTCAAGCGAGGCGTGGGGTTCTGGGTTCGTAGAAGGTGCCGTCGCGGAGCATCGCGAACAGCACGTTGATTCGTTGTCGGGCCAGGCGGAGCAGTGCCTGGGTGTGGGTCTTTCCTCTGGCCCGGCATTTGTCGTAGTAGGTGCGGGAGGCGGGATCGTGCAGGGCTGCGAACGCGGACAGGAACATCGCCCGCTTGAGCTGCCGGTTGCCGCCTCTGGGTGCGTGTTCGCCGTGGATCGAGGTCCCGGAGGACTTGGTCGTGGGGGCGAGGCCGGCGTAAGAGGCCAGGTGGGCGGCGCTGGGAAAGCTGGTGCCGTCGCCGACGGTGACCAGCAGTGTGGCGGCGGTCCTGACGCCGACGCCGGGCAGCGACGTCAGGACCTTGGAAAGAGGGTGATCCTCCAGCAGGATCTCGATCTGAGCTTCCAGTGCTCGTCGCTGTTCGTGGACGGCGCCGAGCGAGCGGGCCAGCGACGGGATGACGATGTCGAGGGTGCCGGTGCCGGGAACGACGACGGTCTGCTCGTCGAGGGCGTCGAAGACGTCGTCGATGAGCCGCGCTGCCATGCGTGGGGCCTTGGGCCGTATGACTTCGACGAGTTTGCGGCGTCCGGCCTTTCGCAGGGCGGCGGGGGATCCGTAGCGTTCCAGCAGCCAGGTGACGGCCTGGTGGTCGAGCCGGGGGCCAAGAACGCGCTCCAGGCTGGGGTGGAACTGGGTGAGCAGGCCGCGGATCCGGTTGCTGGTGCGGGTGGCCTCGGCCGCGAGGTCCTGGTCGAAGCCGACCAGGACGGTCAGTTCGGCGGTGATCTCGTCGGTCAGTTCCAGCGAGCGCAGCGTGTGCGGCATCGTCCTCCCGGCGTCGGCGATCACGGCCGCGTCGCGGGCGTCGGTCTTCGCCTCGCCCGGATACAGGTCGGCGATCCGGCGCATGGCCAGGCCAGGCAGGTAGGCGACCTGGCAGCCCGCGTCCCGGGCGACCGTGAGCGGGAGGGCTCCGATCGAGGCGGGCTGGTCCACGATCACCAGCACGGTGCCGAACTTGGTCTTCAGCTTGGTGAAGACCTCCCGCAGTTTGGGTTCGGTGTTGGGCAGCTGCTTGTCGAAGACCTTCTTGCCGGCCGGGGTGAGCCCGTGCCCATGATGGTTCGTCTTGCCGACGTCCAGGCCCAGGAAGACGCCCACGTCGTCGATCTCGTCCAACCCATCCTCCCGAACGGGGATCGTGCGGTGCTGGCCAGGGCGTTGGCGTCGTATGCGCGCATCCACGTTATGCAGACCTGCCGCCCGCAAGCGGCCAGGCATTGCGCCAGGCCAGGCGGTAGTCGGACCTCTCATCAGCGTCTCCAACGGCGCCTCTCGGGCCCGGTGACACCACCCCCCAGGTCATCCGTTCGACAGGGGGGAACAGTCATGCCGGGCCCGGAGGCCAGCGGTCCTCTTGCAGGACCGCGGAAAACATAACGGGGGG
>NZ_JNXR01000078.1:0-2558 GCF_000725475.1 Streptomyces durhamensis | reverse complement strand
GAGAGCGTGTGGCTGGCGTCGACGTCGATCTCGTTCGACATTTCGGGGCTGGAGCTGTTCCTGCCGCTGGTCACCGGCGGGTGTGTGGTGATGGCGTCGAGCGGTGAGGCCAGGGACGCTGAGGCGCTGGCCGGCCTGGTCAGCAGGAACGAGATCACGCATGTGCAGTTGACGCCGTCGGGTTGGCGGCTGTTGCTCGCGGCCGGTTTCGCTGATGAAGCGGTGACGGCGCTGGTGGGTGGCGAAGCCTGTTCGCCGGAGCTGGCGCGTGAGCTGCGTGCCAGGAGTCAGCGTCTGGTGAACGTGTACGGCCCGACGGAGACGCGGTTCGTGCCGAGCCCGTTCGGTCCGGCCGGTTCCCGGCTCTACCGCACCGGTGACCTGGTGCAGCGCCTGCAGGACGGTTCGCTGGACTATCTGGGTCGTATCGACACCCAGGTCAAGGTGCGCGGTTACCGCATCGAGCTCGGCGAGATCGAAGCGGTTCTGCGGGCTCACGCGGCGGTGCGGGACACCGTGGTCTCCGCTCGTGAGGATCAGGCGGGCGACAAGACCCTGGTCGCCTACGTGGTCGCCGACACCGCCTTCGATGCGGCTGACCTGCGGCGTCACCTCGGGTCGAGTCTGCCGGAGTACATGGTCCCGGCGGCGTTCGTGGAGATCGACCGGATCCCGCTGACCAACAGCGGCAAGGTCGACCACCGCGCCCTGCCGGCTCCCGAGGCGGAGATGTTCTCGGCGAGCGACTACGTCGCCCCGCGCACCCCGCTGGAGGAGCGGCTGGCCGCGATCTGGTCCGACGTCCTGGGCGTGGAACGGGTCGGTGTCGAGGACAGCTTCTTCGACCTCGGCGGCGACTCCATCCGGTCCGTCCGCCTGGTCGGTGCGCTGCGCGCCGCCGGCTACGAGGTGTCGGTGCGCGACGTGTTCGAGCACCGAAGCGTCGGAGCACTCGCGGTCCAGCTGTCGGGGCAGGTGGCCGGTGAGTCGCTGATCGCCGCGGTCGAGCCGTTCGCGCTGATCAGCGACGAGGACCGGGCCGCGCTGCCCGAGGACGTGGTCGACGCCTACCCGCTGTCGCAGATCCAGACCGGCATGCTGGTGGAAATGCTGGCCACCCTCGACAGGGGTGAGGACCAGGTCGCCTACCACAACATCAACTCGTTCCGCATCCCGGACGCGCGGCCCTTCTCGGCCGAGGCCCTGCGGGCAGCGGTGGGCGTGGTGGCGAGCCGCCACGACGTCCTGCGCACGTCGATGCACCTGAGCGGGTACTCGCAGCCGCTGCAGCTGGTGCACGCCGACGCCGAACTGCCGCTGACCGTCCGGGACCTGCGCGAGCTGCAGGCCGTGGAACAGCGCGAGGCACTCCGCGCGTTCGCCTACGAGGAGTGCGCGGCGCCGTCGGACCTGACGAGCACCTCCCTGATGAGGCTCGCCGTACACCTGGAGTCGAACGAGACGTGGCGGCTGACCTTCAGCTACAACCACGCCATCGCCGAGGGCTGGACCATCAACACCCTGGCGATGGAGATCGTCGCGTGCTACCAGCACCTGCGCGACGGCCGTGAGCTGCCCGAGTACGAGGCGCCCTCGGTCCGTTACGCCGACTTCGTCGCGGCGGAGCTGGAGTCGCTCGGCAGCGACGTCGACCGGTCCTTCTGGCGGGAGGTGGTCGATGAGCACGCTCCCTTGCGGATTCCGGCAGCCTGGTCGGAGGCCACCGACTCCCTGCGCGAGCACCGGGTGCTGGGTATGCACCTCAACACGGTGCCGTTCCCGGCGGTCCGGCCGGCGGGCACCTGGCGCCAGCTGGTGGAGCAGGTGTACGCGCAGGAAGCGGAGATCTGGGTACACCGCCGCTATCCGCTCCCGGCCATCCAGCGCGAGACCGACAGCGGTGGCCGTCTGCTCTCGGTGATGTTCGAGCACCAGAACTTCCACCAGGTCGATGCGGCCACCGTCGGCACCGGGTCCGACGGGCAGGGTGGCGGCACCGACTTCGCACTGAGCGTCGTGACAACGCAGGGCGACATCAACCTGGCTACGTCGACCGACGTGATCAGCCGGAGTGGGCTGGCGATGCTCGTGCGTCGGTGGCGTGTCTTCCGGAGGGTTCGTGGGGTCGTGCGGCAGGTGAGGTCGTCGAGTGGTCGGGCGGCAGCACGCTGGAGTTGTTCGAGGCTCGCGCGTTGTCGGCTCCGGGGTCGGCTGCCGTGGTGTTCGGTGGCGAGCGGGTGACGTTCGGGGAGCTGGAGGAGCGTGCGAACCGGCTGGCGCGTCATCTGCGTGGGCTGGGTGTGGATGCCGGTGCGGTGGTGGGCGTGTGCCTGGACCGGGGCCCGGGTGTGCTGGTGGCGATGCTGGCGGCATGGAAGACCGGCGCCGCGTATGTGCCGGTGGATCCGGGGCTGCCGGGTGAACGCCGCGCGTACATGCTCACCGACGCGGGCGTGACCGTCCTGATCACCGAGTCCGGTGTGGACGCTGCGGAGTTCGGCGGGCGTCGGGTGCTGCTGGACGCGGACGCGGAGGCGATCGCCGGTGAGTCGGCGGAG
>NZ_JNXR01000077.1:0-3193 GCF_000725475.1 Streptomyces durhamensis | reverse complement strand
GGCGTTGCCCGTGGGCGGGGCGATGGTCGCCGTCCAGGCGACCGAGGACGAGATCCTTCCCCACCTGACCGACGGCGTCAGCATCGCGGCGGTCAACGGCCCGCAGTCGGTCGTCGTCTCCGGCTGGAGGAGTTCGCGCAGGCCGTCAGCGGTCTGGTCTTCAACGAGCCGCGGATTCCCGTCGTTTCGAACCTGACCGGCCGGCTGGCCGAGCCGTACACGCCCGAGTACTGGGTCCGGCACGTGCGTGAAGCGGTCCGCTTCGCCGACGGCGTCCAGACCCTGCACGGCCTGGGTGTGACGACCTTCGTGGAGGTCGGTCCCGGTGGCGTCCTCAGTGCCCTCGCCCAGGGCTGCCTCGATGATGTTGCGGACATTGTCACCGTTCCCGCCCTGCGCGCCGACCGCCCGGAGCCGTACGCCCTCACCGCCGCGTGTGCCCAACTGCACGTTGTCGGCGTCGAAGTGGACTGGCACGCCTTCTTCCCGGGCGCTCGCCGTGTCGACCTGCCGACCTACGCCTTCCAGCGCGAGCGCTTCTGGCTCGACGTCCCTCAGGCGTCCGGCGACGTCCGGGCCGCCGGCCTGGGGGCGGCGGACCATCCGTTGCTCGGTGCCGCGATTGCGACCGCCGACAGCGACGGGGCCCTGCTCACCGGGCTGCTCTCCCTCGAAACCCATCCCTGGCTCGCCGACCACGCCGTGAACGGGACCGTTCTGCTGCCCGGCACCGCGTTCGTGGAGTTGGCGATCCGGGCGGGCGACGAGACGGGGTGCGGATGGATCGAAGACCTCACCCTTGAGCTTCCTCTGGTCGTGCCCGAACGAGGTGGCGTCACCCTTCAGCTGGCTGTCGGTCCTGAGGACGAGTCAGGCCGACGGGAGCTGAGCGTGCACTCGCGCGTCGCCGACGGCTCGTGGCTGCGGCACGCGACGGGTGTGCTGTCCTCGGCAGAGGCACCGTCCGCTGCGGACCTCGGCGCATGGCCGCCGGTGGGTGCGGAGGCCGTCGACCTGGCGGCGTTCTACGAGGGCATGGCTGCCGCGGGCCTGGACTACGGTCCGGCCTTCCAGGGCCTGCGCTCGGTGTGGCGCGGCGGGGACGACGTCTTCGCCGAGGTCGAGCTGCCGGAGGAGCCGGCTGCCGAGGCGGCGGCGTTCGCCCTGCACCCGGCGCTGCTGGACGCGGCCCTGCACGCACTGGCCGCCGGTGGGCTGGTGTCGCCGACCGATGGGCCGGCCCTGCCGTTCGCATGGTCCGGCGTGGTCGTGCAGGCAGCCGGAGCGGCGATGGTGCGGGTGAAGTTGTCGCGGACGGCCACCGGTTCGGTGACCCTGGCCGTGGCCGACGGCGCCGGTGACCCGGTGGCCTCGGTCGAGTCGCTGTCGTTGCGGGCCGTCTCGGTGGAGCAGGTGCGCGGTGCCGGTGGCGGCGATCGGCTGTTCGGCCTGGAGTGGACGTCCGGGGGATCTGGCTCATGCCGCGGTGTGGGGGCTGGTGCGCTCGGCGCAGTCGGAGCACCCGGACCGGTTGGTGCTGGTGGAGGCCGAGGACACGGAGGAGGCGGTTCGGGTGCTGCCTGCCGTGCTCGCTTGCGGTGAGACGCAGTTCGCGGTCCGCAACGGCGAGGTGTTCGTACCGCGTCTGGTGAAGGCCACCGGGACCGCCACCGGCACGCCGGACTTCGGCGCCGGCACGCCGGACTTCGGCGCCGGCACCGTCCTGCTGACCGGTGCGTCCGGGGCGTTGGGCGCGCTCGTCGCCCGGCACCTGGTCGCCGAGCACGGCGTACGCAGTCTGCTGCTCGTCAGCCGGCGCGGTGCGCAGGCCCCCGGCGCCGCCGAGCTGGAGGCCGAACTGGCCGCGGGGGGCGCCGAGGTGAGCTGGGCGGCCTGCGACGCGGCCGACCGGGACGCCCTCGCCGAGGTGCTGTCCGGCACGTCGGTGACGGCCGTGGTGCACACGGCCGGCGTCCTCGACGACGGCGTGATCGCCGCGCTCACCCCGGAGCGCCTGCAGACCGTGCTGCGTCCGAAGGTCGATGCCGTGCTCAACCTCCATGAGCTGACCAGCGACCTGTCGGCGTTCGTCGTCTTCTCCTCGGTGTCCGGCATCCTGGGCAGCGCGGGCCAGGGCAACTACGCGGCGGCGAACACCTTCCTCGACGCCTTCGCCGAAGCCCGCCGCGCCCAGGGCCTCACCGCCGTGTCCCTGGCGTGGGGTCTGTGGGAGCAGGGCAACGGCATGGCCGACCGGCTCGACCAGGCGGACCTGACCCGGCTCAAGCGGGTGGGCCTGGCCCCGATCGCCGTCGACGAGGGTCTGCGGCTGTTCGACGCGGCGCTGGCCCTGGACCGGGCCGCCGTCGCCCCGCTGCGGCTGGACCTGAGCGGGCTGCAGGGCACGGTACCGCCGGTCCTGCGCGGGCTGGTGCGGGTGGCGCCGGTGCGGCGCGCGGCGCAGAGCGCGCCGAAGGGTTCGCTGGGGCAGCGGTTGGCCGGGCTGCCGGAGGCCGAGCGCGAGCAGGTGGTGCTGGACCTGGTGCGCACCGAGGTCGCCGCCGTGCTCGGCCATGCCTCGGTCCAGGCCGTCCAGCCGGAACACGCCTTCCAGGACGCCGGTTTCGACTCGCTCACCTCGGTGGAACTCCGTAACCGGCTGAACGCGGCGACCGGGCTGCGGCTCCCCGCGACCATGGTCTTCGATTACCCCACGCCCGTCGCGCTCGCCAGCTTCCTGCTGGGCGAGACCCTGGGCGTCCAGGCGCGGTCCGAGGCCGCGGTCGCCGCGGTGACCGGGACGGACGAGCCGATCGCGATCGTGGGTATGGCCTGCCGGTTCCCCGGTGATGTGCGGTCGCCAGAAGACCTGTGGCAGTTGGTCGCGTCCGGCGGCGACGCGATCTCGGGATTCCCCGAGGACCGCGGCTGGGACGTCGAGAACCTCTACGACCCGGACCCCGACCGTTCCGGCACGTCCTACGTGCGGCACGGCGGTTTCCTCCACGAGGCTGCCGAGTTCGACCCGGCCTTCTTCGGGATCTCGCCGCGTGAGGCGCTGGCGATGGACCCGCAGCAGCGGTTGCTGCTGGAGACGTCGTGGGAGGCGTTCGAGCGGGCCGGGATCGACCCGGTGACGATGCGGGGCAGCAGGACCGGTGTCTTCGCCGGTGTGATGTACCACGACTACGGC
>NZ_JNXR01000076.1:0-2018 GCF_000725475.1 Streptomyces durhamensis | reverse complement strand
GCTCCGTCCAAGCCCTCGAACGCGACATCCGAAACTGGCTCGCCGACTGGAACGAGGCCCCCAGGCCCTTCGCATGGACCAAGACCGCCGACGAGATCCCCGACAAGGTGGCCACGTATTGCCGGCGAATCTCTGACTCAGGTCACTAGGCCCTGTCCGGCGGATCACGGGCCGAGCCAGGGCCGGACCGAGGCGAGGGCCGGCCAGTGGCCCTAATCGTGTTGACCGCCCTCGGCAGGCAGTGCTGGAGTCGGCACGTGGACAGCATCCCCGCCAACCGGCGGCTCTGGAACCGGATCAGCAGCGCCTACCAGCACGAGCACGACCCGCAAATCGGCGCCGCACCCCGGCTGTGGGGCATGTACTCCATCCCCGACGCGCACCTGCGCGCCCTGGGCGACGTCACCGGCAAGCGCGTCCTCGAACTCGGCTGCGGCGCCGGCCAGTGGTCCAGGGCGCTCGCCGCCGAGGGCGCCACCGTGGTCGGGCTCGACCTGTCCGAAGCCCAACTCGCCGCAGCGGACCGCGGGATGGGAGTGGTCCGCTACCCGCTGGTGCAAGGCGCCGCCGAACAACTCCCCTTCGCCGCCGAGAGCTTCGACCTGGTGTTCTGCGACTTCGGTGGGCTCAGCTGGGCGCCCCCGCACCTGGCCGTCCCTCAGGCCGCACGCGTCTTGGGCCGAGGCGGGCGCCTGGTGTTCAACGTCGCCAGCCCATGGTTCGAGGCTTGCTACGACGAAGCCGCCAGCCGCGTGACCACGACGCTGCAGCAGGACTACTTCGGGCTCAACACCATTGCCGAAGGCGACGACGCGACCAGCTATCAGCTCACCTACGGCGACTGGGTCAGGGTCCTGCGCGGCGCGGGTCTCGTCATCGACGACCTCATCGAGCCGCGGCCCGAGCTCGGAACACCCAACGGCTACAACGAAACCGACCCACCCGACTGGGCACACCGCTGGCCGGCGGAACTGCTCTGGGTAACCCACAAACCGTAAGTTCCGCCGCGCCGAGACGTGAAGGCATCCTCTCGCCGGGCAGGCCCTCCACGGTTGTCCATCGGTGGCCTGTGTGGACGGCCATGGTCGGCTTGGGGGTTGGGCTGCTGTGGCAAGCAGACGCAGATATGGAAGATCAAGCCGGACACTTTCAGGAATTATCTGCGTGAGATCAATCAGAAGTATAAGGAGGGAACAAAGATCCCGGACACGCCAAAGGCGCGCAGAGAATACCCGCAGCTGATCGGAAAACCCTTGAAGGGTAAGTATTATCTGGAAGTCCCGGTTCAGTCCCAGCCTGTGCCAGACTGGGCACTCAGGGAAAGCGGCGGACCACGGCGTGATAGTCCGGGACGTGCAGGGCTTCATCTACCGGCTACCGAAGGGCACAGGCTGAATCGGCCATGATCTGGACCTACTGCGAGCAGTGGAACAACCTCACCGAGACGCCGATGAACCCGCTGACGCCCGAACAGGCTCAAGCTAGGCACACATCCGGCCAGTTGTACACCGCCGTTGCCTCCCCCGATGAGCACTCCGCCGCGACACTGCGCGTGGAAATGCGCCTGGAAACTGGGTACACCTCAGTCATTTTCATGGATGCACACGGCCGCGACACCCTCGACTACACCTTCACCCTTATCAACTGCTCCCTCTTCCTGGAGACAGCGACCTCATACGACTACGGTGATTCGCAGGAGCGCGGTGGATATGCGGACGCGGAACGCGTGGAATCCTATGAGTTCACTACCGATGGCGTCATCCGGCGCACCGTGGAAGCTGATGGCGAGGAGTCCAAGGAAAGCCGTCACGGCATTGACGTCACTAGCAACTGGGAGTCGGTTCCGTACTTCGGTGCCTACGATGCATTGATCCGACGCGACCGTGCTTGACCCCTGGGGATTGCCAACTGAAGGGACACCGTGTCCAGGTACTCCTCTGGGTGCACCACCGAGTACGAAGTTGTGTGCACCACAGCTCAGGCCACGTCGGTGTCCCGCTCGATGGCCTGGAGGCGGT
>NZ_JNXR01000075.1:0-2163 GCF_000725475.1 Streptomyces durhamensis | reverse complement strand
CTTGGCCTTGCGGGACAGCTCCCGCTGAAGGCGCTTGAGCTTCTTCTCGGCCCGGCGCAGGAAGCGCGGGCTGTTGATCTTCCGGCCGTCGGACAGGACGGCGAAGGCGGACAGGCCGAGGTCGATACCGGCGTCGGTCTCCGCCTTGGGGAGGATGTCCGGCTCGGTGTCGACGACGAAGCTGAGGAAGTACCGACCGGAGCTGTCCTTGGTGACGGTGAGAGAAGTCGGGGCCGTGGGAAGTCGGCGCGACCACTTGACCTTGAGGTTGCCGACCTTGGCCACGTACACCGTGCCGTCGCCTGAGAGGGAGAAGGCGTCGGTGTTGAGGCGGATCGAAACTTACCTCACCTCGGCTTCGCGCCCATCCAAACCGCCATCGCATGGCTCCGAAAATCTGACTTTCCGTAACAGCGACAGGGAATGTGAGCCAGAAACCGAGATTGGACGACACCACGGCGGTGGGCTACAAGATCGGCACCCCGTGACGCGTGCCACGCGGAGGTGGGAGCCCCCGCGTGGCACAGATTGGGTCAGATACCGAACGCAGCTGCGTAGTGGACAGTGCCGCTGGGGAGCGGGTGGTCGGCGTCGAGGCTGAGTGCCATCAGGGCCTCGTCGGGGACGTCGATGGTCAGGTGGATGCCGTGATCCGAGGCGCGGGTGAACCCGAACCGGGGGTAGTAGGTCGGATGCCCGAGGACGACCACGTGGTGCTCGCCCAGTGACCTCGCTGCGGCCAGGGCGGCGCGGATGGCCGCCGTGCCTGCACCGGTCCGCTGCTGTTCCGGGCGGACGGCGCACGGGGCCAGGCACAGGGCCGGTGTGGTGTCGATGTGGCAGCGGGTCAGCAAAGCGTGGGCCAAGGGGTGGCCGGTCTCGTCCACTGTGACGAGGGAGAGGCCCTCGAGCCAGGCGGTCGGATCGGCGCGCAGGCTGTCGACGAGGTCGGCTTCCGCCGGTGTGGGGAAGGCGGCGAGGTTGATGTCGCGAATGGCGGGGATATCGGCGCTGGTCTCAGCGCGCGTGATCCAGGTGTTGCCCATGTCGATGGAAGATCCGTTTCGGGAGATGTTCGTGTGGTTGCCCCGCGAGCTCACGCTCTCAGTGCGGGTGGCAGGAGGGTCAGGCCACGGCCCGGGGCGTGAGGAAGACCCGGGCGCTGCGCGCGGTGGCCTTGAGCGCGGTCATCAACCTCACCTCCCGTGTCAGCTCCTGATCAAGCACGAACACAGCAACCATACATGGCTGCGGCCACTGGACTCCGGTGACGGCGTCGTAGGCATGCCGGCGACGAGGGTGCTGGCGCGATGCTCCACCACCGGCCGTGTCATTGCCACGGCGGGCCTGGCTGTGCCGGTGCAGCGCCTTTGTACCGCCTGGTCCACGCAAATCCAGAATTCCCGGTCCGTCGTCTGAGCCACTTCCTCGAAACAGCGGGTGAGCGCGGCGATCTCGCCCTGTGCGATGGGGCCTCGGGCGCGGATCTCCTGCCTGGTCGTCGGTCGTCCTCCACGCGATCGCGGGCTCCGCCTTGATCAGGCCAGCCCGTCATGGGGCCTTTCCAGCTCCGGTGGTGGAGCCGGACCAGCGGTCGATGACGCGTCTCGGTGTCGACCGGGCTGCCTGCCCCGGGGCAGGCAGCGACTTCAGCCGCGTCGAATCCGTGGCATCAGACGAGAGCTGGCGAAGTGGCCTTCGCCAGAGGCCGGCGTACTGATTGCTCTGAAGAACTCAGCGCGCGGCAGTGGCAGAGAGGCTGCCTCCTGCCCGCGCTGATGCCCAGAGCCCCAGTGCCCGCAAGGAGCCCGGGCTCCACGGTCGGGCCAGTGCCAGGTTGACCGCGAGTCGCTGCGTCGCTCAGTACTGCTCGGTCTCCATGAATCCCGTGCCCCCGTCGTCGTCCGCGGCGGCGGTCGGGGTGAACCCAGGCGGGCTGTCCTTCAGGGCCAGGCCCATGCCGGCCAGCTTCGCCTTGACCTCGTCGATGGACTTCGCACCGAAGTTGCGGATGTCCATCAGGTCCGCCTCCGATCGCGCCAGAAGTTCACCCACCGAGTGGACGCCCTCACGCTTGAGGCAGTTGTACGACCGAACGGTGAGCTCCAGCTCCTCGATCGGCAGCGCCAGGTCGGCGGCCAGGGCGGCGTCCGTGGGGGACGG
>NZ_JNXR01000074.1:0-2367 GCF_000725475.1 Streptomyces durhamensis | reverse complement strand
TGTCCAGGTACTCCTCTGGGTGCACCACCGAGTACGAAGTTGTGTGCACCACAGCTCAGGCCACGTCGGTGTCCCGCTCGATGGCCTGGAGGCGGTTCTTGAGCCGGTAGCTGTTGCCGTTGATCGGGACGACTTCGCAGTGGTGCAAGAGCCGGTCGAGGATCGCGGTGGCCAGTACCTCGTCGCCGAAGACCTGGCCCCATTCACCGAAGGTCTTGTTCGAGGTCAGAATGATCGAGCCCTTTTCGTAACGCTTGGAGATCACCTGGAAGACCAGGTTCGCCTCGGCCCGCTCCAGAGGCTGGTAGCCCACCTCGTCGACCACGAGAACGGCGGGCCGGAGGTAGCTGGTGAGCTTACTGATCAGACGGCCCTGGTCCTCCGCGGCCTTGAGATGACGGACCATGTCGTCGAGGCTGGTGAAGTAGATCGAGTAGCCGGCCCGGCAGGCCGCGACGGCCAGGGCGACGGCGATGTGCGTCTTGCCGACGCCGGGCGGCCCGAGCAGAGCGACGTTGGCCTTCTCCTCGACGAAGGAGAGGGTGGCCAGGTCCTTGACCTTGCGCGGGTCAAGCTCGGGCTGGAAGGAGAAGTCGTAGTCCTCCAGCGTCTTGTGGTGCGGCAGCTTCGACAACCGCAGGCCGTTGCGGAAGCGGCGGTCGTCGCGGACAGCGAGTTCCTCGGACAGCACCAGATCGAGCAGGTCGAGGTAGCCCATCTTGGCCTCATCCGCCCGCTGGATGTACTGGTTCAGGGCCTCGGCCAGGTGCGGCAGGCCGAGCTTGGCGGCGGTGGTGCGGATGCGGGTGCTGGTCAGCTCGCTCAACGGATTTCCTTGCTGGCGGAGTTGGCAGTAAAGGGGCGGGTGCCGGTCAGCTCGTCGTAGACCGACAGCGGACGGCGGCCCACCTCGACATTCGCGGCGGCGGCCCGGTTCAGCAGAGCCTGCAGCGGTCCCGCCTCGGGCCCGACTGCCTGGTCGCGTCGGGGCAAGGGCAGAGCGTCGCAGGTGGTGACGCGGCGGCCGGCGCCGGTGGGAAGGCCGTCCCAGTGAGTCTCATCCACGATGCGGGCGCCTCGGCCAACGGCCCGCGGGTGGACGGCCAACAAGGTCTGGCCACCTGTGCCGGGGGCGGTTGAATACAGGCTGACCTGCGACTTCGTGGCCCGGATCTCGACCAGCTGACGGGGTCGGACCTTGCGGGCGGGAACGGAGTAGAGGTTCGCGTCGAAGGCGACCAGGCAGTCCTTGCCGACGTGCCGCAGGTGCCGCTGCGTGACCACATACGGGGTCGCCGGCAGCGGACGAAGGGCCATGTGGTCGCGCACGGCCCGGTGTCCGATGACTTCGCCGTGGGTGCCGTGGACCTTCGCCCGCCGCAGCGGCACCCAGGCGGCGAAGGCAGCGTTCATCTCCTCGATGGAAGAGAAGGCCCGACCGGCCAGGACGTGGTCACGGACGATGTTCACCTGCCGCTCGACCCGCCCCTTGCCCTGCGGCCGGTAGGCAGCCAGCACGTCGACGTCGAAGTCGTAGTGCCCGGCGAAGGCGACCGCCTCCGGGTGCAGCGGAACCGCCTCACCGGGAGCGACGTGCCGGCGCACGACCGTCTTGGTGCGGTCATAGACGATGCTCATCGGCACCCCGCCGAAGTGCGCGAACGCGGCCCGGTGGCAGTCGAAGAACGTGGCCAGGTCCTGGCTGGTGGTGAAGCAGCAGAACGGGTCGCGTGAGTACGACAGCGTCATGTGGAACGAGTAGACCTTCGGGATGCCGACATGGGCGAGGACCTTGCCTTCGTCTCCCCAGTCGACCTGGGCCTGAGCACCAGGGACGACCTCGAAGCGCCGGTGCAGGCCCGCCAGCTCACCCGGACTGATGCCCATTTCCTCCGCGATCCGGGGCCGGGCCTCCTGCAGATAGAGCTTCACCCGCTGGTAGTTGATGCTGACCCCGTACTCCTGGGTCAGGCGCTCGTGGATCACCCTTCCCTTGAGCAGGATCTCGGACCTGAGCATCGCGTCGATCAGCGGCGCGACCTCGTCCACCACCCGCCGAGGCCTCTGATCTGCTGCTTCTCTCTTCGGCGGCGCGACCAATGCGGGGTCCTTGAGGTACTTGCTGACCGTCCGGCGGTTCAGCCCAGTCTCCTTCGCGATCTCCCGCAGACTCATCGCACCGGACTCGTACAGCGGACGAAACCGCCTCAACTCCAGCCAGCGATGCGGATCCAAGACCACCGTCAGCCGCCTCCCTGCCACCCCGAACCGACAGCAGCAGACTCACGGCCGACGCCCCGTCACCGCATCAACAATGGTGCACTTTCATCCGTACGAGGTGGTGCACGTTCGCTTGTACGCCGACAC
>NZ_KL647050.1:5067-9068 GCF_000725475.1 Streptomyces durhamensis | reverse complement strand
CTCGGAGGAGTTGAATCAGACGGGTTCGACGCAGCCGGCGTTGTTCGCGGTCGAGGTGGCGTTGTTCCGGCTGTTGGAGTCGTGGGGTGTGCGGCCGGACTATGTGGCCGGTCACTCGGTGGGTGAGATCGCGGCTGCTCATGTGGCGGGTGTGCTGTCGCTGGAGGACGCGGCGAAGCTGGTGTCGGCGCGTGCGGCGTTGATGCAGGCGTTGCCCGCGGGTGGTGCGATGGTCGCGGTCCAGGCGACCGAGGACGAGGTGCTGCCGTATCTGTCCGACGAGGTCGGTATCGCGGCGGTCAACGGCCCGCAGTCGGTCGTGGTGTCCGGTGTCGAGGACGCGGTCGTCGCGATTGGTGAGACCTTCGCCGGTCAGGGTCGTAAGACGTCCCGGTTGAAGGTCAGTCACGCGTTCCATTCACCGCTCGTGGTCTGACGTTCAGCGAGCCGCGGATCCCGGTCGTTTCGAACCTGACCGGCCGGCTGGCCGAGCCGTACACGCCCGAGTACTGGGTCCGGCACGTGCGCGAAGCGGTCCGCTTCGCCGACGGTGTGCGGACCCTGCACGGCCTGGGCGTGTCGACCTTTGTCGAGATCGGCCCGGGCGGCGTCCTCAGTGCCCTCGCCCAGGGCTGCCTCGATGATGACGCGGACATCGTCACCGTTCCCGCCCTGCGCGCCGACCGCCCCGAGCCGCAAGCCCTCACCACCGCCTATGCCCAACTGCACGTCGTCGGCGCCGAAGTGGACTGGCACGCCTTCTTCCCGGGCGCCCGCCGCGTCGACCTGCCGACCTACGCCTTCCAGCGCGAGCGCTACTGGCTCGACGCCCCCGCCTCCGCCGGTGACATGCGCGCGGTGGGCCAGGGCGAGGCCCGTCACCCGCTCCTCGGCGCTGCCGTGCCGCTGGCCGACGGCGACGGACACCTGCTCACCGGGCGGCTCTCGACGCACACGCACCCGTGGCTGGTGGACCACGCCGTCAGCGGGGTCGCGCTCCTGCCGGGAACCGCGTTCGTGGAACTGGCGATCACCGCCGCCGACGCCGTGGGCTGCGACCTGCTGGAAGAGCTGACGCTGGAGACACCGCTGCTCGTGCCCGAGCGCGGCGGCGTCGCCCTGCAGGTGCGCGTCGGCGCCGACGACGGCTCGGGCCGCAGGCCGCTGACCGTGCACTCGCGGAACGACGACGGGGACGCGTACGCCCACGAGGACGACTCCGACCGGGCATGGGTCCGGCACGCCTCCGGCTCGCTGACCGTCGCTGCAGCAGGGTCCGTGGACGGCTCGCTCGCCGTGTGGCCGCCGGTGGGTGCGGAGCCGGTCGACGTCGACGGGTTCTACGACCGCCTCACCGACATGGCGCTCGACTACGGCCCCGTCTTCCAGGGGCTGCGCGCCGCGTGGCGGAACGGGGACGACTTCTTCGCCGAGGTGGAGCTGCCCGGCGCGGAGCGGACGGACGCGGGCGCGTACGGCCTGCACCCCGCGCTGTTCGACGCCGCCCTGCACACCGTCTGGCTGGGCGCGGTCGAGCCCGAGGCCGGGACGGGGAACGGGCTGCTGCCCTTCGCCTGGAGCGGCGTGCGCCTGTCGGCTGCGGGAGCCGCCGGCCTGCGGGTGAAGGTCTCGCGCGTCGGCACCGGTACCTCCACGGTGTCGCTGGTGCTGGCCGACGGTACGGGCGAGCCGGTGGCGTCCGTCGAGTCGCTGACGCTGCGCCCGGTGCCCGCCGAGCAGTTGCGCGCCGGTTACGGCGGCGACGACGCGGTCTTCGGCCTGGAGTGGACGCCGGTGAGCCTGCCGTCCGCGCCGGCCGGGATGAGGATCGAGACGTACGGGGATCTCGCCGCTCTCCGGGCCGCCGATTCGTCGTCGGCGTTCACCGAAGCCGCTGCCGGAGTCGTCGCCGATGCCGTGGTCGTGCCCTGCCCGACCGGGGCCGGCGCGGACCTCGCCACCCGGGTCCGTGAGGTCACCCACGCCGTGCTGGAACTGGTGCAGTGGTGGCTGGCCGAGGAACGCCCCGCGCGTCTGGTGCTGGTGGTGCGTGGGGGAGACCTCGCCCAGTCGGCGGTCCGCGGACTGGTGCGCTCGGCGCAGACCGAGAACCCCGACCGCATCGTGCTGGTCGAAATCTCCACCGATGCCGATGCCGATGCCGATGCCGATGCCGATGCCGATGCCGGCGCCGGCAGGGGTGTGGACGAGGACGTCCTTGCCCGGGTGTTGCCGGGCCTGATCGCGTCGGGTGAGCCGCAGGCCGCGGTCCACGCCGACGCCGAGGTCCGGGTGCCGAGGCTGGTCCGCGCAGCCGTGCCGGACGCGGAGCCGGAGCTTCCCGTCCTCGGCTCCGGCACCGTCCTGCTGACCGGAGCGTCGGGCGGGCTGGGCGGGCTGTTCGCCCGGCACCTGGTCGCCGAGCACGGCGTCCGCAGTCTGCTGCTCGTCAGCCGCCGTGGCGGGGAGGCACCCGGCGCGGCCGAGCTCGCCGCCGAGCTGACCGCTCAGGGCGCCGACGTCACCTGGGCCGCGTGTGACGTGGCCGACCGGGACGCCGTCCGTGCACTCCTGGCCGGGCCCGGGCGGAGCCTGTCCGCGATCATTCACACCGCCGGCGTCCTGGACGACGGAATCATCGGCTCGCTGACCCCCGAACGGCTGGACGCCGTGTTCCGCCCGAAGGTGGACGCGGCTCTGAACCTGCACGACCTGGCGGCTGAGCTGTCCGGCGACCTGTCCGCGTTCGTGCTCTTCTCCTCGGCGGCGGGCACCCTCGGCACGCCGGGACAGGGGAACTACGCCGCCGCCAACACCTTCCTCGACGCCCTCGCCGAACACCGCCGTGCCGTTGGCCTGCGGGCCACGTCGCTGGCCTGGGGCCTGTGGGCGCAGGACAGCGAGAGCGCCATGACCGGCAGCCTCGACCACACCGATCTCACGCGCATCAAGCGCATGGGCCTCGCCGCGATCCCGCCGGCGGACGGCCTGCGGATGTTCGACGCGGCACTGGCCACCGATCGGGCAGCGCTCGCCCCGATCCGGCTCGACACGTCGGCGTTCCGTGACGGACAGGGGCAGCCCGTACCGCCGGTCCTGCGCGGACTGGTGCGGGTGGCGCCGGTGCGCCGCGCGGCGCAGAGCGCGCCGAAGGGTTCGCTGGGGCAGCGGTTGGCCGGGCTGCCGGAGGCCGAGCGCGAGCACGTGGTGCTGGACCTGGTGCGCACCGAGGTCGCCGCCGTACTCGGGCACGCCGGCGCACAGTCGGTCGGCGCGGACGACTCGTTCAAGGACATCGGGTTCGACTCGCTGACCGCCGTCGAACTGCGCAACCGGCTCAACTCGGCCGTCGGCATGCGCCTGCCCGCCACCCTGATCTTCGACTACCCGAACCCGCTCACCCTGGCCCGCTTCCTCACCGCCGAAGCCGCAGGCTCCGGCGAGCCGGCGGCAGCCGTGCCGGCGACCCTCACCACGGCCACCGGGGCGGCGGACGAGCCGATCGCGATCGTGGGCATGGCCTGCCGCTACCCCGGTGGTGTCCAGTCACCCGAAGACCTGTGGCAGCTGGTGTTCTCCGGCCGCGACGCGGTGTCGGGCTTCCCCGAGGACCGCGGTTGGGACGTGGAGAAGCTCTACGACCCGAACCCCGACCAGTGGGGCACCAGCTACACCCGAGAGGGCGGCTTCCTCCACGACGCGGCGGACTTCGACGCCGAGTTCTTCGGGATCTCGCCGCGCGAGGCGCTGGCGATGGACCCGCAGGAGGCGTTCGAGCGGGCCGGGATCGACCCGGTGACGATGCGGGGCAGCAGGACCGGTGTCTTCGCCGGTGTGATGTACCACGACTACGGCGGGCGCGTGCACACCTCGCCGGCAGGCCTGGAGGGCTACCTCGTCAACGGCAGCGCGGGCAGCATCGCCTCCGGCCGGGTGTCGTACACGTTCGGGCTTGAGGGCCCGGCGGTCACGGTCGACACGGCATGCTCGTCATCGCTGGT
>NZ_KL647050.1:4425-4981 GCF_000725475.1 Streptomyces durhamensis | reverse complement strand
CGTCATGGCGACTCCCTCGACGTTCGTGGAGTTCAGCCGTCAGCGTGGCCTGTCGGCGGACGGTCGGTGCAAGGCGTTCGGTGCCGCTGCGGACGGTACCGGCTGGGCCGAGGGTGCGGGCATGCTGCTTGTGGAGCGGCTGTCCGACGCCCGGCGCAACGGCCACCGGGTGCTGGCGGTCGTTCGCGGTACGGCGGTGAACCAGGACGGCGTGAACCAGGACGGCGCCTCGAACGGTCTGACGGCTCCGAACGGGCCGGCGCAGCAGCGGGTGATCCGGCAGGCGCTGGCGAACGCCGGTGTGTCCTCGCACCAGGTCGACGCGGTGGAGGCGCACGGTACGGGGACGCGGCTGGGTGACCCGATCGAGGCGCAGGCGCTCATCGCGACGTACGGCCGGGAGCGGTCGGAGGACCGGCCGTTGTGGCTGGGTTCGCTGAAGTCGAACATCGGTCATGCCCAGGCCGCCGCCGGTGTCGGCGGCATCATCAAGATGGTGATGGCGATGCGGCACGGTGTGCTGCCGCGGACCCTGCACGTGGACGAGCCCACTCCG
>NZ_KL647050.1:0-4339 GCF_000725475.1 Streptomyces durhamensis | reverse complement strand
AGTGGCCGGAGACCGATCACCCGCGCCGGGCCGCCGTGTCGTCCTTCGGCGTCAGCGGCACCAACGCCCACACCATCATCGAACAGGCCCCACCGGCCCCGGCCGAAGAAGCCACCGCCGTCCCGGCCCCGGCCCTCCTGCCGTGGGTGCTCTCCGCCAAGAGCAACGCCGCACTGCGCGAGCAGGCACGACGGCTGCTCGCCTTCGTCCAGGACGGCACGTCACCGGTCGATGTCGGCTTCTCGCTGGCCACCACCCGGAGCGCCCTGCGCCACCGGGCGGCCGTCATCGGCGAGAGCTGTGACGACTTCCGCCGCGAACTGGGCTGCCTGGCCACCGGGACGCCGTCGCCCGGAGTGGTCCAGGGCCGGCCGGGAGGCAAGGTCGGTTTCCTGTTCTCGGGTCAGGGGTCGACGTCGACGCGGAGACGCTGGACCAGACCGGGTGCACCCAGCCCGCGCTCTTCGCGGTCGAGGTGGCGTTGTTCCGGCTGTTGGAGTCGTGGGGCATCAGGCCGGATTACCTGGCTGGTCACTCGGTGGGCGAGATCGCGGCCGCGCATGTGGCGGGTGTGCTGTCGCTGGAGGACGCGGCGAAGCTGGTGTCCGCGCGTGCGGCGCTGATGCAGGCGCTGCCCGCGGGTGGGGCGATGGTCGCCGTCCAGGCGACCGAGGGGGAAGTGCTGCCGCACTTGACCGACGAGGTCGGTATCGCGGCGGTCAACGGTCCCCAGTCGGTCGTCGTCTCCGGTGTCGAGGACGCGGTCGTCGCCGTCGGATTCCCGTCGTTTCGAACCTGACCGGCCGGCTGGCCGAGCCGTACACCCCCGAGTACTGGGTCCGGCACGTGCGTGAAGCGGTCCGCTTCGCCGACGGCCTGCACACCCTGCACGAGCTGGGCGTGACCACGTTCGTCGAGGTCGGCCCCGGCGGCGTCCTCAGCGGTATGGCGCAGGGCTGCCTGGACGAGGCCGTCACCGTGCCCGTCCTGCGGGCCGACCGCCCGGAGCGGCAGGCACTCGTGACGGCCGTGGCCCATCTGCACACGCACGGCGTGTCCGTCGACTGGAACGTGTTCTTCGCCGGCGCGCGGAAGACCGACCTGCCGACCTACGCCTTCCAGCACGAGCGGTACTGGGTCGACATCCCGGAAACCGCTGCCGTCGGCACGGTGGCGGATCCGGTGGACGCGGAGTTCTGGGAGACCGTGGAGCGCGAGGATCTGCGGGCCTTCGCACAGACCCTGGACATCGGGGCAGGGGACGCGTTCAGCGACGTGCTGCCGAGGCTGTCCTCGTGGCGGCGGCAACGCAAGGAACAGTCCACCGTGGACGGCTGGCGCTACGGCGTCACCTGGAAGGCGATACCCGACCCCGCCCCGGAGGGCCCTGCCCGGAAGGGCGTGTGGCTGGTTCCGGTCAGCGCCCCGCGACTCGGCGACGACTGGGTCACCGCCTGCCTCGGCGGCCTGACCGAGCGGGGCCTGGCCCCGCTGCCGGTCCCGGTCGAACCGGCCACGGATCGCGAGGAGCTGACCGCACAGCTCGTCCGAGCGGCCGGTGACGAGACCGTGGCGGGTGTCCTGTCGCTGCTCGCCGTCGACGGCGGGGCCGCCCCGGCGGCCGCCGCACTGACCACAGGTGTCGCGCTGTCCGTCCTGCTCGTCCAGGCCCTGGGCGACGCGGGCATCGGCGCCCCGCTGTGGTGCGCCACCCGCGACGCGGTGGGCGTGAGCACCGCCGACGAGGTGGCCGACCCGTACCAGTCCCAGGTCTGGGGACTGGGCCGGGTGGCGGCGCTGGAGCACGCGCCGCGCTGGGGCGGTCTCGTCGACCTTCCCGGCACGGTCGACGACCGGGTCGCCGGCCGCCTCGCCGCGGTGCTCGGACAGTCGGCCGAGGACCAGGTCGCGATCCGCGACCGTGGGGTGTTCGCGCGGCGCCTGTCGCGGCTGCCCGCAGCCCGGAACGACGGTTCGTGGTCGCCGCGCGGCACCGTCCTGATCACCGGTGGTACGGGTGCGCTGGGCGGGCATGTGGCCCGCTGGCTCGCCGGTGCCGGTGCGGAGCACCTGGTGCTCGCCGGCCGCCGGGGTCCCGACGCCCCCGGCGCGGCCGAACTCAGGGCCGAGCTGGAGGAGGCGGGCGTGCGCGTGACCGTCGCCGCCTGTGACGTGGCCGACCGGGCGGCGCTGGCCGCGCTGCTCGCCGCGCACCCGGTGAACGCCGTGGTCCACACGGCCGGCACCGCCGAGGCGGGCATGCTCGCCGAGACGAGCCTCGGCGACTTCTCGGCGACGGTCGCCGCGAAGACCCTCGGGGCCGTACACCTCCATGAACTGCTCGGCGATCAGGAACTGGACGCCTTCGTCCTGTTCTCCTCCATCTCCGGTGTGTGGGGAGGCGGCGGACAGGCCGCGTACTCGGCCGCGAACGCCTTCCTCGACGGCCTGGCGCAGCACCGGCGGGCCCGGGGCCTCGCCGCGACCGCGATCGCCTGGGGCCCGTGGGGCGAGGGCGGCATGGTCGCCGACGCCGGGGACGAGGAGCGGCTGCGGCAGCGCGGCCTGACCGTGCTGCGGCCGGACCGGGCGATCTCCGCGCTGCACGGTGCGCTGAGCGGCGGGGAAGGCACGGTCACCGTGGCGGACGTGGACTGGGAGCGGTTCGTCGTCCCGTTCACCGTCAGCAGGCCGAGCGCGTTGCTCAGCGACCTGCCCGAGGTCAGGAACGCCCTCGCGGCGGAGCCCGCCGAGCAGTCGGCGAAGCCGTCCGCGCTGCAGGAGAAGCTCTCCGGGCTGTCCGAAGGCGAACGGCAACGCCTGCTCGTGGACACCGTGTGCGCGCACGCGGCGGCCGTACTCGGGCACAGCGGCTCCGCGGCGGTGGAACCGGACCTGCCGTTCCGTGACCTCGGCTTCGACTCCCTGACCGCGGTGGAGCTGCGCAACCTGCTCAGCGCCGACACCGGCCTGACCCTGCCCGCGACGCTGGTCTTCGACCACCCGACGCCCGAGGCGATCGCCCGCCACCTGGGGAGCGAACTCGACGGCGAGACCCGCCCGGACGAGGTGTCGGTCTTCAGCGAGCTCGACCGGCTGGAGTCGTTGATCTCGACGGCCACCTCCGCCGAGGAGACGGTCCGGTCAGGGGTGCGCAGGCGGCTGCAGGAACTGTTGTCCCTGGTGAACACCGCCGGCGGCCAGGGCGCGGAATCCGCCGATGCCGAGCGACAGCTCCAGGACGCGACGGTCGACGACATCTTCGATCTGATCGATCAAGATCTAGAAAATTCCTAGTTCTTGGCGCTCTACCTTTAACGACAGCCGAGGACGGATGAGGCGGATGAGCAGCAACGAAGACAGGCTCCTGGAGTATCTCAAGCGCGTCACCGGAGACCTTCGTCAGGTCCGGGAGCGCCTTCGCGATCGTCGGGATGGCGTGCCGGTATCCGGGCGGGGTGCGTTCGCCCGAGGACCTGTGGCAGCTGGTGGCCTCCGGCGGTGACGCGGTCGGCGAGTTCCCGGCGGACCGGGGCTGGGACGTGGACGGTATCTACGACCCGGACCCGGAGGCGACGGGCAAGACGTACGCGCGCCGCGGTGGATTCCTCTACGAGGCGGGGGAGTTCGACCCGGGGTTCTTCGGGATCAGTCCGCGTGAGACCACGTGGGAGACGTTCGAGCGGGCCGGTATCGACGCGGAGTCGGTGCGCGGCAGCCGTACCGGTGTCTTCGTCGGCTCCGGCTACCAGGACTACGTCAACCTCCTGGTCGGGGTGGGCGGCGAGTCCGACGGCCATCTCGGGACCGGCAACTCCGCCAGTGTGATGTCCGGCCGCATCGCCTACACCTTCGGCCTGGAGGGCCCGGCGGTCACCGTCGACACGGCGTGTTCGTCGTCGCTGGTGGCGCTGCACTGGGCGATCCAGGCGCTGCGCGGCGGCGAGTGCTCGATGGCGCTGGCCGGCGGCGTGCAGGTGATGACCACACCCACCGCGTTCGTGGAGTTCAGCCGGCAACGCGGACTGTCCGCCGACGGCCGCTGCAAGCCGTTCGCCGCCGGGGCCGACGGCACCGGCTGGGCCGAGGGCGTCGGCATGCTCCTGGTGGAGCGGCTGTCCGACGCCCGCCGCAACGGCCACCGGGTGCTGGCCGTCGTACGCGGGAGCGCCGTGAACCAGGACGGGGCGTCCAACGGCCTGACCGCGCCGAACGGCCCCGCACAGCAGCGGGTCATCCGCCAGGCCCTGGCGTCGGCCGGCCTGTCTCCCGCCCAGATCGACGTCGTGGAGGCGCACGGTACGGGGACCCGGCTGGGTGACCCGATCGAGGCGCAGGC
>NZ_JNXR01000070.1:0-5979 GCF_000725475.1 Streptomyces durhamensis | reverse complement strand
AACGACATCAGCCACGGCGACCTGGTCCGCACCAACCCCGACCAGACCATGACCATCGACCCCTGCAACCTGCAGTTCCTCTACCAGGGCAAGTCCCCCACCGCGAGCGGCCCCTACGACCAACTGCCCTGGCGGCCGGCTGTCCTCACCCTGCAACGCTGAACCGGCCTGTGTACCTCGCCGACGGGAGGCCTCCCCCAGATCGGGCCGGCCGTCGCCTTTGCCCACGGGAGGCACAGGGCAGCCCCGCCCGTCGTGGACACGGGGCTGCGACGCCACTACCCCCCCCAAGCAGGCCGGCCAGGTCGTCACCCGCCAAGCTGACCTGTACGGGCGGCGGCCATCACGGACAGTGCCACCTCCACGGTCATGTCATCCCAGACCGACGGGTTCGTAAGGGTACGGCTGCGGCCCGTGGGCGCACGGGCTCGCCGCACCGTCCTGGTTCCTGAGTACCGACGGTGACCCTGTGCTGACCTGCGCACAGGTCTCACCCGCCCGGCTGCCTGGTCACCGCGGCCTTGGACGTCATGGAGTCGAGTGCGTGCCTTCACGGACGCCGTGACCGCCGCCCGGCCGAGGCGCGGCGGGCGCCCGGGGCAAGATCGGGCGCACCTCCCGCACAGCGCCGACGGCACTCGGGCACTGCTGTACGCCGAGTGGCCCAGCGGCGAGGCGCACCAGGAGGCCGCGGAGGCCGGCCAGCACGACAAGGGGCACGAGATCTTCGCCGGCACCCCCGGGCGCACGGCTGTCCCACCGAAGGCGGTATCGCCTTGATCCCTCGCTGTCCGGCCGCCGGCGTCATCGGATCGTCCCCGGGCACCCGTCGTGGTGCCCCGACCCTGTCGGGAGGAAGAGATCACACAGGCAATGGATCACCCTGTCCCGCTCTCCGGGTACCGTCAGGGTATGAGTCATCCGCACCCCGAGCTGAAAGCCGCACCGCCCCTTCCCGAAGGAGGGCTGCGGGTCATCGCCCTGGGCGGCCTGGGTGAGATCGGCCGCAACATGACCGTCTTCGAGCACGCGGGCAAACTGCTCATCGTCGACTGCGGCGTGCTGTTCCCCGAGGAGACCCAGCCCGGTGTGGACGTGATCCTGCCGGACTTCACCTCGATCCGGGACCGGCTGGACGACATCGTGGCCGTGGTCCTCACCCACGGCCACGAGGACCACATCGGCGGCGTGCCGTACCTGCTGCGCGAGCGGTCCGACATTCCCGTCGTCGGTTCCAAGCTGACGCTGGCGTTCCTGGAGGCCAAGCTCAAGGAACACGGCATCCGGCCGCGCACGGTGCGGGTGCGGGAAGGCGACCGGCGTGGCTTCGGGCCCTTCGACTGCGAGTTCGTGGCGGTCAACCACTCCATCCCCGACAGCCTCGCGGTCGCGATCCGCACCCGGGCCGGGATGGTCCTGCACACCGGCGACTTCAAGATGGACCAGTTCCCTCTCGACGACCGCATCACCGATCTGCGCGCCTTCGCCCGCCTCGGCGAGGAGGGCGTGGACCTGTTCCTCACCGACTCCACCAACGCCGAAGTACCCGGTTTCACCACCTCCGAGCGTGAGCTGAACCCGGCGATCGAGCAGGTGATGCGCACCGCGCCGCGCCGGGTCATCGTCTCCAGCTTCGCCAGTCATGTGCACCGTATCCAGCAGGTCCTGGACGCCGCCCACCAGCACGGCCGCAAGGTCGCCTTCGTCGGCCGGTCGATGGTCCGCAACATGGGCATCGCCCGTGACCTGGGCTATCTGAAGGTCCCCTCCGGTCTGGTCGTGAGCACGAAGGAGCTGGAGAAGCTCCCGGACCACAAGATCACTCTGGTGTGCACCGGCTCCCAGGGCGAACCGATGGCCGCGCTGTCACGGATGGCCAACCGCGACCACATGATCCGTATCGGCAAGGGCGACACCGTCCTGCTCGCCAGCTCCCTCATCCCCGGCAACGAGAACGCCATCTACCGGGTGATCAACGGACTCACCCGGTGGGGCGCCCACGTGGTCCACAAGGGCAACGCCAAGGTGCACGTCTCCGGGCATGCCAGCGCCGGTGAACTCGTCTACTGCTACAACATCGTCAAGCCCCGCAACGTCATGCCCGTGCACGGCGAATGGCGCCACCTGCGGGCCAACGCCGACCTCGCCATCCGCACCGGTGTCGACCCCGACCACCCTCGCCGCCGAAGGCGTGGTCACGGTGGTGGCGATCGTCGACGCTGACACCGGCGCCCTCGCCGAGGCCCCCGACTTCCTGGCCCGGGGCTTCGTCCACGACGACGCCACCTTCGAGCCGGTCATCCCCGTCATCGAGAAGACCCTGGCCACCGCGGCCGAGGAAGGCGTCGGGGACGCCCGCCAACTCGAACAGCTCCTCGCCCGCGCCGTGGCGAACTGGGCGTACCGCACCCACCGCCGCCAGCCCCTCATCATCCCCGTCATCATCGACGCCTGAGCCACACCCGGGCAGGCGTCCGGGGGAGGACGCCGATGTGTACGAGGTGAAACCCGGCGACGAGTCGGTCCTGATGTCCAGCCTCATCACCGGCCCGCCGGGTCGGCCCGTACGAATCGCGCCCGGGTTTCGCCCGGACGCGTCCGGGGCGGCCCGGCGGCGAGCGCTGCGCCGGGCATCCCGCAGCTGACCTGCCGCCCGAGTTCTCCCGTCACCCACCTTGTGACGTGTTTCCGATCGGCAGGGCGTGGACGCCTGTGTCGATGGTCCACAGACGTCCGCGCTCGTCCGGTGGTGTTCGTCGGCGTTGTCACGCAGTGGGACACTCACCCCTACGACGGCAGCCCCTTCCGCTTGGACCTCTAAGCGGATCCCCTCTGACCGGGTACAAGGGCACGGTGAGCTGCCCAGCCTGCCTCGGTGAGCGCCCAAGGGTCACCGCGCCTCTCGTAAGGCTTGAGCAGCCCTGCCTTGACCATCCGGTTCCGCTGCCAAGCGGTTCGGTTCTCCCACTTGACTTCCCCGTTGGATGGCTGTGGCAGGTGGTCCGTCTCGGTGAGCTGGGAACCGTACCGCTCCTCGATCCTCCGAAGCACGGCCTGCTTGGAACCCGCACCGCCCATCTCGCCAAGCGTTATGAGAAGCCAACGGCCGAGTACCTCGTGGGGTGTCAGCTGCATGCAGGCGATCGTAGGATGCCGCTCCAGCCCGTGTGGCGCCCTCTGCTGAGAAAGTGGCTTGGATCCAGACCCAGTTGGATCGCTGCACTCGGCTGGGAATCCACTTCTGGGGCTACTCCGGCGATTGATGCGGCTCAGTGGACCCAGGTGCGGATCGCCCACGGCGTGGCGGTCACCCGCATCGCCGACTCCGCCGGCGTCCGCTGAGCAAGAGGCCCGCTACGGCCGGTTCGCCGGCACCAGGCTTGACCTTGACACGTTGATAAGGTGTGCGCTGGGTGCAGGAGGTGGTCCCGATCCACACGACAAACGGAACCCCACAGCACACCCGCGTGGCCGACGCCCTCGGCGCCCAGGACGCGTCGGTCCGGCTTCAGGCGGCCCTGGCGGTCGGCTCGAACCCCGATCCCGGCTTCCTGGAGACACTCGTCGAGCGGTGCGCGGTCGAGCCGGACTTCTTCGTGCGGGACATGCTGTCCTGGGCGCTGACCCGCCTCCCGCCGGAGATCACCCTGTCCCGGATCCGCCAGGAACTCGGCTCTGAGCGCACCCAGGCCCGCAGTCAGGCGCTGCACACGCTCTCCAAGATCGGTGACGGCAGCGCGTGGGCCTGGATCACGCGCGACATGCTGCGCGACGCCGACGACGAGGTCGCGCGGACCGCGTGGCGCGTCGCGGTCGCCCTCGTGCCCGAGGACGTGAAGAGGGACCTGGCCGGCGAACTGGTCATGCAGCTCGGCCGCGGCGACCGCGAGGTGCGGCTGAGCCTGAGCCGGGCCCTCGTCGACCTCGGCGACGTGAGCACGCCCGCCCTGGAGCAGGCCGCGGCGCACCCCGACCCGGTGGTGGCCGCGCACGCCCGTGCCACCGAGCTGCTGCGGCAGAACCCGGAGACCGGTTTCGACGCGGCCCTCGACGAGGCGAAGCGAGTCGTCACACTCGGCCCGGAACGAGCCGCAGCCGCCGGGGCTGTGTCGGGAGCCGCCGAGCCTGGGCACAGCGGGGAGGCCGGGGAGTCCGCGCGGGCCGGGGAGACGGCGGGTTTCGTGGAGTCCGCGGAGGCTACGGAGGTGGCGGGCGTCGCGGAGTCCGCCGGGACCGCGGAGACGGCCGCGTTGGCGGAGGCTGCCAAGGCGGTGGAGGCCGTGGAGGCCGGGGAGTCCGCCGCGACCGGGGAGAGGGCGGGTGTCGGGGAGGCCGCCGGGGTTACAGCGACGGCCGGCGCCGTGGCTGACGCGGACGTGACCGAGGCCGCGGGGTGCTGATCGGGGAGGTGGCCCGTCACTCGGGGGTGAGTGCCCGGATGCTCCGGCACTACGACGCCCTCGGGCTGGTACGACCGACCGGTCGCACCGTCGGCGGCTACCGCGAGTACTCCGCCGAGGACGTCCGCAGGATCTTCCACGTGGAGAGCCTGCGGTCCCTCGGGCTCTCGCTCAAGCAGATCGGGCGCGCGCTGCAGGACCCGGCCTTCACGCCGTCCGCCCTGGTCAGCGACCTCATCCGGTGGACGGAAGACCGCTTGGAGCGGGAACGGGAGCTGCTGGAGCGGCTCCGCGCGATCGATGCGTCGGCGCCCACCGGCTGGCAGGACGTCCTGCGCATCGTCGAGCTCATGCAGGGGCTCGACTCGACCAGCGCCGCCCGCAGGCAGCAGGCCGTGCTGGCCCGGCCGGAGGGTTTGCCGGTTCCCGCCGAGCTGCTGGCCGGGGCGGTCCTGACCGAATCCGACCCCAACGTGGCGGGCGCCCTGCGCTGGGCGCTCGCCCGATCGGGCGGCGACGGGGTGGAGACGCTGGCCGCCGGCGTGCGGTCGCAGGACGTCGACGTCCGGCGCCGTGCGGTGCAGGCGATCGCGGGGATGCCCGAGACCCCGGGTGCGACCGCGGTGCTCGCGGAGGCGCTCCGGGACCCGGAGACGACGGTGCGCAGGCACGCCGCGCTGGCGTTGGGCAGGCGTGGGGTGACCGAGGCCGTGCCGGCCCTCGTCGGCATGGTGGTCGAGGGCGCCAACGACGTCGACGCGGCGGAGGTCCTGGGAACGCTGTCCCAGGACCCCGGGTGCGGGGACCGGATCCTGACCGCACTGGCCGGCGAACTCGCCGCGCCCACCGCGGACTCCGCGACGCGGATACGCCTGACCCAGGCGCTGGTCGAGCTGCCGGGGGCCACCGCGCAGGACGTCCTGCGCCGGCTGGCACACGACGAGGACCGCGCCGTCGCACTCGTCGCCTCGGCCTTCCTCGGGGTGCTCCAGGAGCGGTCCCGCCTGTGACGGCGCCGTGGTCAGCGGGCGGGGACCGGCAGCAGACCCTCCGTGTACCGGGCGCGCCCTTCGGCAGCAGCCAGCTGAGCCGAGCCGCAGGGTGACGCGGTGGCGAGCTACCGCGAGGGCCTGGTTCAGGGTCGCGAGGACCCGTTCGACGTGCGTCAGGCACTCCGCGCCCGTGTCGGTGAGTTCGACGTGCCGTGAGGAGCGGTCGAGCAGACGGACGCTCAGACCGCTCTCCAGCTGGGCGATCGTACGGCTGAGCGCCAGCTGGGTGATCAACGGTTCCTCGGTGGCCCGGGAGAACGAGCGGTGGAGTTGCCGGGGACCAGGACCATGCCTTCTTCGGGTACGCGTGTCATGGCGGAAGTGCCGGTTCGGCGAGCGGGTCGATCCGTCCCCGACACATACGTGTGGGCCGGTGGAGCGAGGGGCGCGGGTGCGGAGCGGGAGGGGGCGGCTGCTCGGGGCGCCGCCCCCCTGCCGTGAGGCTTACGCCTCCTCGTTCACCCAGCTCATCAGCTTGCGCAGCTGCTTGCCGGTGGTCTCCAGCAGGTGCTCGGAGTCCTGCTGCT
>NZ_JNXR01000069.1:0-4698 GCF_000725475.1 Streptomyces durhamensis | reverse complement strand
CGCTTACGCATCCGCTGCAAGCGACGAGACGACATCCACGAAGCCTTCCTCGGCCTCGCCACCTGCCTCATCACACACCGCCACGTCCAACGCCTTTGTTAGGACCTCTTAGCGCCCGTCCTGGCTCTGCGCCGAGAACCCGGGACCTTCGAGATACACGGGTGGTTTCCGCTTCAGCATGGGCAGATCGCCCAGGTCGCCCCCCCGGGGCTTTGGCGTACTGCTTGGCCCCGTCGGCCACGGACTGGCGGAAGAGGTACTCGGGCCAGGGGGCGACCGGCTCTTCTCCCCGCTGCCGAAGCTTTGCGACGGCCGACCGCTCCAGCTCGTGATCGCCGGAGTGCCGGGCCAGCAGGATCGCTTGCGCCACCCGGGCAGGCTCGTTGTTGGTCGGGGCGCAGGACCAGACCCCGCCCCGGTGGACATGGGCGTCGGCCAGCAGAAGCATGCCGAGGTCGTGGCGATCTCGGACGCAGTGCAGGGAAGGACGCCCGCACTGCGTGATGGAAGCCGCTGCCTCGGCTGCGAGCGGGGATCCGACGGCGGGCCAGGGATAGCTGGCGCCTTGGGGGATGTTGGTCGGATTCACAGGACGCGCAGGAGTTGGATGGTCGATCCGAATGTTCATGCCGCCGAAGCGCTCCATTTGCTCGCGCAGAGCCGTGTCGTATGCGAAGGTCGCCCAGCCGAAAGCGGCCCGGTCGGGGCGGTCCTTCCAGATCAAACCCCAGGGGCAGGCCTACTCGGCGTTCAGCTCTGGTCACCGAGCCGGGCACCCTGTTCGGGCCCCGCTCCGGCGAAGGCCGACTTCACCCATCGGTGGCCGGGGCGGGGCCCGTGCCGACGTCGAACCGGAGCCCGCGGCCGCGCCCACCGGGCCCGCGCGCACTCGGGAGACCGCCTCGACGGCTACCGCCGCGCGCTCGCCGCGCACCAGGATGCGGCCCCACCGCGCCGGGTGGACCCGGCCATCGCGGAAGCGGCAGAGCGGCAGACCGCTGCGCTGCGCGCCCTTACGGGCAGGACGGCATCCCGGTGACCCCGTACGGCTTCGCATTTGCCGAACGGCCGCCCCGTGCGCAGACGGTGCCGACAGCAGGGGCGGCTGCTACCTCTTCGCCCCGTCACCCCTGAGGTTGAATACGCAGGCCATCAGGGTTGCACCAGTGCTCGATCGAGCAACCCTACCCGCATGCGCATGAGATTGGCGGTCGCCCCGGCCACAGCTGTTCTACTGCTTGCTGCTTCGAGCCCTCCGGCCGCTGCTGCCGAAGTCGTGATTCATGAAGTCGGCGGTGCCGGTGGATGCCTGACAGCCCGCAATGCAAGCCCACTGGTGACGATCGGCGATTGCTACGTCGCTCCCAACGGGTCGAAGACCTGGATCAGATCGGACGCGCGTGTCACGTCGTACGTGACCAAGCTCAACGGATTGTGCATGGTGGCCACCGGCACCTAC
This sequence comes from Streptomyces durhamensis, assembly GCF_000725475.1. Lineage (NCBI taxonomy): Bacteria > Bacillati > Actinomycetota > Actinomycetes > Kitasatosporales > Streptomycetaceae > Streptomyces > Streptomyces durhamensis. The sequence continues at coordinate 3,239 of NZ_JNXR01000069.1, read as the reverse complement.
GAGCCGCCCGATCTTGGACCATGCCGTCAGAATCCAATCGGGAAACTGTGGATCCGGAAACCGGCGAAGGGCGGGATCAACCTCGAAAGCAAGGCGTTGCCCGGTTGGTGCTTGTCCCGTGCCTCCGGAGGAGACGGGCCAGAGGGAGACCTGAATATGTACCCCTGCAAGGGCGGCGTGACGGTCTGGAAGTAGGCCGGTGCAGGTCGTCGGCGAAGCAGACCACTTACGAGTTGGTGCGTGATTGCGGGTGCAGTGTGTTCGCCCTGCTCACGGCCGTTTTCAGGTCATGATGGTGCGGTCGGAGACGAGGCTGGCGATGGCTCGGTAGGTGTCGGGTAGGCGATCGCGGCGGTGGGTCCAGCGCATGAGTTGTTTCCAGCGGTTGTGGTCGGCGAGGGCGTGTTCGACGGTGATGCGGTCGGATGAGTGGCTGTGCCGATCGCGTTCCCACTGTTCGACTCTGCCGGGCAGTGCTCCGGGTCGCGGCTATCTGGGCGGGGTGAGTGCTTGGCCCGGATGGTCGCGGCTCAGGCCCAGGTAGCCGTCGTCGAGCAGCACCTCCACCAGGTCGAAGTGGTGGAAGCAGCCGGTGATGCCCGCAGCGCGAGCCGCGGTCGCATCGTGCATCCGTCCCGGCCGCAGGCCATCGGCCCACAGGGTGCGGCCCTGGTGGTCGGCGATGACGGTGGCTTTCATCGTGTTCTGTTTCTTCTTGCCCGACACGAATGCCCGCCTGCCGCCCCGGCCCGCGGCCGGCCGTCGGACCTGGATCTCGGTGGCGTCCAGCCTCAGCTCGACACCCTCGGCCTGGGCGTAGGCGAACACGTCCTCCAGCGTTCGAAGCCGCAGGCCAGGCCTGTCGGGAACAGCGAAACCCCGCTCCGCCAGCAGTCGGCGTATCTCACCGACGGCCCGGGTGACAGTCGAGCGATCAACGTTCAACAGCACAGCCAAGACCGCGTGAGGCAGGTCGTGCCGCAGGTGAATCAGCGTGACTACCAGCCGGTCCACGAACACCAGTCGACAGCGGGCACCGGCACCCTGCGCGCGTCTCCTCACACCGCCTCGTTGCTGGAAACGCCGACCCTCCACCGCGGCTGCCCACGGCCGGGCCAACTCCTCAACCAACGACGCAAGATGAGCCATCGAGACGCCCGTGAACAACGGATGCCCACCCGCTATCACGCACCAACTCGTTAGCGCCCGCGCCCTCCCCCAGACCGAGCCGGACGAGCAGCCGCCCCCGATCGAGACGGCCCACGCCCAGCGCCGCCAGGAAGCCGAGGCCACCCGCCTCGCCGCCCTGCGCCGTGCTCGCCGGGAACGGGCTGGACGGACCCTGGACTCTGCGGTCCTGGGGAAGACGGCGTGAGGCGTTGCGCGAGGCGTGCAGCCTGCCGAACATCGTGGCTCTGCACCGCGACCTGCTGGGCGCCTGGGTCAAGGGCGCTCACCTGGAGCCCCTGATCCCGCTGAATGGCTGCGGCGGCGGTACCAGGCGGCGCCCCTCTGCCTGACGGTGCCCCCAGCGAGGGACCGAGGCGGCGGCCGCGCTCCGCGCGGGCGCCGTCGGGGAAGGCACCGGCGAGGGCCTGGTATGGCAGGCAGGTCTTCCGGCGCCAGGCTGATCGTGCCGTTACGGGGCGCGGTAGCGGTCGTGGAGGATCTTGACGGTATCGGTCCAGGCACTGTCGGCCTGCTGGGGCAGGTGGTGGCCGGCATGGTTAGCCAGCTGCCGGTAGATCGGGGACATGGTCCCGCCCTCCGCAGTGATCAGGGCGGTGAGCAGGACCGGGCGCTGAGGTTTCGCACTGCGGGGACGCGCGGTGGGCCTGCCCCGGCGCAGCACCTGCACCTGGGACTCCGTCAGCTCGCCCAGGCCCTTGAATTGAGCGTACAGATTGGTGAGGGAAACGGTCTTGCCCAGCCGGGCTGCGTGCTCCAGAACGTCGCGTACGACGTCGGCCAGGCTGGCCTCGTCGAAGTGCTCTGGGCGTGAAGCCGGAATTCGCGGCGAGCGGCCACGCGGTGGCTGAGGGGCGCGCGGCGCGGGTGCGGGCTCCCACGGCGCCTTCTGCCAAAGAACTCACCCGCGAGGACCAGGTCGCCGCGGCCGTCGCCCCGGACTTCCTGCGCCACCCCGCGGTCGTCGCCCGGGTCGCCAAGGCGGACAAGATCAAGGTCGTCGAGGGTCAAGAGTGGACGTGCCTGGTTCGCGAGACCGATCTGATGATCGCTGGTGCAGAATCAGAGCCATGGCCACGTCAACTGATTCCGCTGCTCTGTATCCCGACGTGGCTTCAGAAGGGAGCCTCGCCGCGGCGCTCCGTGCCGCCACAATCAATGACGGCTTCTCGGTGCCGTTCACCGCCTCGGAATCCGACCCACTACGTCACGCCGCCGTCGCGAGCACCGATCCGCAACGGACGATCTTGGAGATCACCGCGTGGTTGCCGAACGGCGGTGGTCGATCCGCGGCTGCGAGTCATTCCAAGGCATGGCTCTGATCGACGGGACCACGCAGAATCTGGCCCAGGTTGCAGGGCGGCGCAAGCCTGGCACGACGGGGCAGCGCTGGCCGACATCTCCCGAGCCGCGTCGCTCGTGCACCTCACCGGGCGCTTCGAGGTGGCCGACCACGATCCGGTGCGACTAGCCGAGTCCGAGTGGCAGCACCTGCTCAAGGAGGCAGACCAGGCGGACTGGCCCGAGTATCGCTCGCTCGTGAAGGCGGCATACGCCGAACCGGCACTGTGGGGGCTCTACCCGTTCACGAGCCACCGGACGCTGCGATTCTCCACCAGTACCCGCCCTCGCCTCACGGTTATTCCGCTTTGCTTGGACGCGCATCGGGACAACCGCTACACCCTCAGCGCCAGCATCATGGGTGATGTCCTTGCCGACACGTTCACGGTGGCGCACGCCGTGTCGGCAGCCGTGCGCCATCTGCCCTCCGGCCTTGGGCCTGTGACTTCTGGAACCGCTTGAGCAGCGCCTCGTCTCGGGTGGATGGATCAAGTGCATGGACTTGCCTCAACCTGATGATCTGGCCTCGCTGGTCCTGCGCACCGACTTCAGCAGCGAGGCGGCATGGGAGACGCTGCAAGCAGCGTTCAACGGCTCGGGCGACTACCGCAAGGGTCTGCTGCGGGTTTGGGTGACAGGTTCGGTCACGCGGCCTGGAGGGCCGGTGTGGTCATGACGGTTTCGTATTCGACGGGAGTCAGTCGGCCGAG
>NZ_JNXR01000068.1:0-4977 GCF_000725475.1 Streptomyces durhamensis | reverse complement strand
TCATCCCGATTACGGGAAAACATTCACGGAGAGTTTGATCCTGGCTCAGGACGAACGCTGGCGGCGTGCTTAACACATGCAAGTCGAACGATGAAGCCCTTCGGGGTGGATTAGTGGCGAACGGGTGAGTAACACGTGGGCAATCTGCCCTTCACTCTGGGACAAGCCCTGGAAACGGGGTCTAATACCGGATACGAGCTTCCCGGGCATCTGGGAGGTTGGAAAGCTCCGGCGGTGAAGGATGAGCCCGCGGCCTATCAGCTTGTTGGTGAGGTAACGGCTCACCAAGGCGACGACGGGTAGCCGGCCTGAGAGGGCGACCGGCCACACTGGGACTGAGACACGGCCCAGACTCCTACGGGAGGCAGCAGTGGGGAATATTGCACAATGGGCGAAAGCCTGATGCAGCGACGCCGCGTGAGGGATGACGGCCTTCGGGTTGTAAACCTCTTTCAGCAGGGAAGAAGCGAAAGTGACGGTACCTGCAGAAGAAGCGCCGGCTAACTACGTGCCAGCAGCCGCGGTAATACGTAGGGCGCAAGCGTTGTCCGGAATTATTGGGCGTAAAGAGCTCGTAGGCGGCTTGTCACGTCGATTGTGAAAGCCCGAGGCTTAACCTCGGGTCTGCAGTCGATACGGGCTAGCTAGAGTGTGGTAGGGGAGATCGGAATTCCTGGTGTAGCGGTGAAATGCGCAGATATCAGGAGGAACACCGGTGGCGAAGGCGGATCTCTGGGCCATTACTGACGCTGAGGAGCGAAAGCGTGGGGAGCGAACAGGATTAGATACCCTGGTAGTCCACGCCGTAAACGGTGGGAACTAGGTGTTGGCGACATTCCACGTCGTCGGTGCCGCAGCTAACGCATTAAGTTCCCCGCCTGGGGAGTACGGCCGCAAGGCTAAAACTCAAAGGAATTGACGGGGGCCCGCACAAGCGGCGGAGCATGTGGCTTAATTCGACGCAACGCGAAGAACCTTACCAAGGCTTGACATACACCGGAAAGCATTAGAGATAGTGCCCCCCTTGTGGTCGGTGTACAGGTGGTGCATGGCTGTCGTCAGCTCGTGTCGTGAGATGTTGGGTTAAGTCCCGCAACGAGCGCAACCCTTGTTCTGTGTTGCCAGCATGCCCTTCGGGGTGATGGGGACTCACAGGAGACCGCCGGGGTCAACTCGGAGGAAGGTGGGGACGACGTCAAGTCATCATGCCCCTTATGTCTTGGGCTGCACACGTGCTACAATGGCCGGTACAAAGAGCTGCGATACCGTGAGGTGGAGCGAATCTCAAAAAGCCGGTCTCAGTTCGGATTGGGGTCTGCAACTCGACCCCATGAAGTCGGAGTCGCTAGTAATCGCAGATCAGCATTGCTGCGGTGAATACGTTCCCGGGCCTTGTACACACCGCCCGTCACGTCACGAAAGTTGGTAACACCCGAAGCCGGTGGCCCAACCCCTTGTGGGAGGGAGCTGTCGAAGGTGGGACTAGCGATTGGGACGAAGTCGTAACAAGGTAGCCGTACCGGAAGGTGCGGCTGGATCACCTCCTTTCTAAGGAGCACATAGCCGACTGCAAGCAAATGTCTTGCACGGTTGCTCATGGGTGGAACGTTGATTATTCGGCACGGTCCAGGATGGACCAGGCTGCTAGTACTGCTCTTCGGGGCGTGGAACGCTGATCTGGTCGGCTGATCGTGTCGGGCACGCTGTTGGGTGTCTGAGGGAATGATCTGATCTTCTCCTCAGTCGCCGGCCCCAGTGCACTCGGACCGTATCGGTTCGGGGTGATGGGTGGCTGGTCGTTGTTTGAGAACTGCACAGTGGACGCGAGCATCTGTGGCCAAGTTTTTAAGGGCGCACGGTGGATGCCTTGGCACCAGGAACCGATGAAGGACGTGGGAGGCCACGATAGTCCCCGGGGAGCCGTCAACCAGGCTTTGATCCGGGGGTTTCCGAATGGGGAAACCCGGCAGTCGTCATGGGCTGTCACCCGCTGCTGAACACATAGGCAGTGTGGAGGGAACGAGGGGAAGTGAAACATCTCAGTACCCTCAGGAAGAGAAAACAACCGTGATTCCGGGAGTAGTGGCGAGCGAAACCGGATGAGGCCAAACCGTATGCGTGTGAGACCCGGCAGGGGTTGCGCATGTGGGGTTGTGGGATCTCTCTTCTACGGTCTGCCGGCCGTAGGGCGAGTCAGAAACCGTTGATGTAGGCGAAGGACATGCGAAAGGTCCGGCGTAGAGGGTAAGACCCCCGTAGTCGAAACATCAGCGGCTTGCTTGAGAGACACCCAAGTAGCACGGGGCCCGAGAAATCCCGTGTGAATCTGGCGGGACCACCCGCTAAGCCTAAATATTCCCTGGTGACCGATAGCGGATAGTACCGTGAGGGAATGGTGAAAAGTACCCCGGGAGGGGAGTGAAATAGTACCTGAAACCGTGTGCCTACAAGCCGTGGGAGCGTCGGAACGTGCTTGCACGTTCTCGTGACTGCGTGCCTTTTGAAGAATGAGCCTGCGAGTTTGCGGTGTGTTGCGAGGTTAACCCGGGTGGGGAAGCCGTAGCGAAAGCGAGTCCGAATAGGGCGTTTCAGTAGCACGCTCAAGACCCGAAGCGGAGTGATCTAGCCATGGGCAGGTTGAAGCGGAGGTAAGACTTCGTGGAGGACCGAACCCACCAGGGTTGAAAACCTGGGGGATGACCTGTGGTTAGGGGTGAAAGGCCAATCAAACTCCGTGATAGCTGGTTCTCCCCGAAATGCATTTAGGTGCAGCGTCGTGTGTTTCTTGCCGGAGGTAGAGCACTGGATAGGCGATGGGCCCTACCGGGTTACTGACCTTAGCCAAACTCCGAATGCCGGTAAGTGAGAGCGCGGCAGTGAGACTGTGGGGGATAAGCTCCATGGTCGAGAGGGAAACAGCCCAGAGCATCGACTAAGGCCCCTAAGCGTACGCTAAGTGGGAAAGGATGTGGAGTCGCACAGACAACCAGGAGGTTGGCTTAGAAGCAGCCACCCTTGAAAGAGTGCGTAATAGCTCACTGGTCTAGTGATTCCGCGCCGACAATGTAGCGGGGCTCAAGCGTACCGCCGAAGTCGTGTCATTGCAGCATGAAGCCCCAACGGGCGCTGTGATGGGTAGGGGAGCGTCGTCTGCCGGGTGAAGCAGCACCGGAAGGTAGTTGTGGACGGTTGACGAGTGAGAATGCAGGCATGAGTAGCGATACAAACGTGAGAAACGTTTGCGCCGATTGACTAAGGGTTCCTGGGTCAAGCTGATCTGCCCAGGGTAAGTCGGGACCTAAGGCGAGGCCGACAGGCGTAGTCGATGGATAACCGGTTGATATTCCGGTACCCGCTGTGAAGCGTCAAACATCGAGCATCGTGATGCTAAGGCCGTGAAGCCGTTCCGGACCCTTCGGGGAAAGGAAAGTGGTGGAGCCGCCGAACCAAGCGGTTAGTAGGTGAGTGATGGGGTGACGCAGGAAGGTAGTCCATCCCGGGCGGTGGTTGTCCCGGGGTAAGGGTGTAGGACGAGTGGTAGGTAAATCCGCCGCTCACATAGTCTGAGACCTGATGCCGAGCCGATTGTGGTGAAGTGGATGATCCTATGCTGTCGAGAAAAGCCTCTAGCGAGTTTCATGGCGGCCCGTACCCTAAACCGACTCAGGTGGTCAGGTAGAGAATACCGAGGCGTTCGGGTGAACTATGGTTAAGGAACTCGGCAAAATGCCCCCGTAACTTCGGGAGAAGGGGGGCCACGCTCGGTGATCGGATTTACTCCGTGAGCTGGGGGTGGCCGCAGAGACCAGCGAGAAGCGACTGTTTACTAAAAACACAGGTCCGTGCGAAGCCGTAAGGCGATGTATACGGACTGACGCCTGCCCGGTGCTGGAACGTTAAGGGGACCGGTTAGCTTGGATTCGTCCAGGCGAAGCTGAGAACTTAAGCGCCAGTAAACGGCGGTGGTAACTATAACCATCCTAAGGTAGCGAAATTCCTTGTCGGGTAAGTTCCGACCTGCACGAATGGCGTAACGACTTCTCGACTGTCTCAACCATAGGCCCGGTGAAATTGCACTACGAGTAAAGATGCTCGTTTCGCGCAGCAGGACGGAAAGACCCCGGGACCTTTACTACAGTTTGATATTGGTGTTCGGTTCGGCTTGTGTAGGATAGCTGGGAGACTTTGAAGCATGCACGCCAGTGTGTGTGGAGTCGTCGTTGAAATACCAGTCTGGTCGTGCTGGATGTCTAACCTGGGTCCGTGATCCGGATCAGGGACAGTGTCTGATGGGTAGTTTAACTGGGGCGGTTGCCTCCTAAAGAGTAACGGAGGCGCCCAAAGGTTCCCTCAGCCTGGTTGGCAATCAGGTGTTGAGTGTAAGTGCACAAGGGAGCTTGACTGTGAGACCGACGGGTCGAGCAGGGACGAAAGTCGGGACTAGTGATCCGGCGGTGGCTTGTGGAAGCGCCGTCGCTCAACGGATAAAAGGTACCCCGGGGATAACAGGCTGATCTTCCCCAAGAGTCCATATCGACGGGATGGTTTGGCACCTCGATGTCGGCTCGTCGCATCCTGGGGCTGGAGTCGGTCCCAAGGGTTGGGCTGTTCGCCCATTAAAGCGGTACGCGAGCTGGGTTTAGAACGTCGTGAGACAGTTCGGTCCCTATCCGCTGTGCGCGTAGGAATATTGAGAAGGGCTGTCCCTAGTACGAGAGGACCGGGACGGACGAACCTCTGGTGTGCCAGTTGTTCTGCCAAGGGCATGGCTGGTTGGCTACGTTCGGGAGGGATAACCGCTGAAAGCATCTAAGCGGGAAGCCTGCTTCGAGATGAGTATTCCCACCTCCTTGAGAGGGTAAGGCTCCCAGTAGACGACTGGGTTGATAGGCCGGATCTGGAAGCCAGGTAACTGGTGGAGGTGACCGGTACTAATAGGCCGAGGGCTTGTCCTCAGTTGCTCGCGTCCACTGTGTT
>NZ_JNXR01000067.1:0-5398 GCF_000725475.1 Streptomyces durhamensis | reverse complement strand
CCTGTTTGCGGGTCAGGGTTCGCAGCGGCTGGGGATGGGGCGTGGACTTTACGACGCCTTCCCGGTGTTCGCGGCGGCGTATGACGAGGTGTGCGTGCTGGTGGACGTCGAGATCGACGTCGATGCGGAAACGCTTCATCAGACGGGTTCGACGCAGCCGGCGTTGTTCGCGGTCGAGGTGGCGTTGTTCCGGCTGTTGGAGTCGTGGGGTGTCCGGCCGGACTATGTGGCCGGTCACTCGGTGGGTGAGATCGCGGCCGCTCATGTGGCGGGTGTGCTGTCGCTGGAGGACGCGGCGAAGCTGGTGTCGGGTGAGGCCTTCCGTGAGCGGGGTCGTAAGACGTCCCGGTTGAAGGTCAGTCACGCGTTCCACTCGCCGCTGATGGACCCCATGCTGGAGGAGTTCGCGCAGGCCGTCAGCGGTCTGGTCTTCAACGAGCCGCGGGTCCCGGTCGTTTCGAACCTGACCGGCCGGCTGGCCGAGCCGTACACGCCCGAGTACTGGGTCCGGCACGTCCGTGAGGCGGTCCGTTTCGCCGACGGCGTCCAGACCCTGCACGGCCTGGGCGTGTCGACCTTTGTCGAGATCGGCCCGGGCGGCGTCCTCAGTGCCCTCGCCCAGGGCTGCCTCGATGATGAAGCGGACATCGTCACCGTTCCCGCCCTGCGCGCCGACCGCCCCGAACCCCAGGCGCTCACTCTCGCCCTCGGGCAGTTGCACGCGCATGGGATCTCCCCGGACTGGCGGGCGCTGTTCCCCGGTGCCCGGCGTGTCGACCTGCCCACGTACGCCTTCCAGCGCGAGCGCTACTGGCTCGAAGGTACGGCCACGCTCGACGTCTCCTCGGCGGGCCTGGACTCCTCCGGCCACGCCCTGCTCGGCGCGGTCGTGGAGACCGCCGGCACGCGGGAGGTGCTGTTCACCGGCCGGCTGTCCCCGGCCGACCTGCCCTGGATCGCGGAACACACGGTCGGCGGGGTGCCGGTGCTCCCGGTCGCCGCGTTCGCGGAGCTCGCCCTGGCCGCGGGACGGCACGCCGGGTTCCCGCACCTGGAACAGCTGGACGTGGACGCCCCACTGGTGCTGGCCGAACAGGGCGCCGTCCGCCTCCAGGTGCAGGTCGGCGCCGGCGACGACCCCGACCGGCGCTCGGTGCGCGTCCTCAGCCGGCCCGCTGCCGGCGGCGTCGGCGAGCCGTGGGTCTGCCACGTCAGCGGAGAGCTCACCCGGAACGTCCCGGCGCCGGAGTTCGACACGATGATCTGGCCGCCGACGGGTGCCGAACCCGTGGACGTCGAGGACCGTCCGGGCCTGCGCGCCGCCTGGCGCGCCGGGGACGAGCTGTACGCCGAGGCCGCACTGCCCGTCACGGAGCGGGGCCGGGCGGACCGCTACGGTCTGCACCCCGTACTGCTGGACGCTGTCCTCGGCATGCCGGCGTCGGACCGCGCCGAAGATTCCGGTGGGCTGCTCATGCCCTACGCCTGGAGCGGCATGTCCGTGCACACCCCGGGGGCCGGGGCCGTGCGCATACGCATCCGGCCCGCCGGTGACGACGCGGTGGCGATCGAACTGTCCGACACCGACGGCTCTCCCGTCGCCTCGGTCGCGTCGGTCCGGACGCGGACCATGTCCTCGCAGCAGGTCCTGGCCTCGCGTGTGGCGCACCAGGACTGGATGTTCGAGGTCGACTGGATCGAACACACCACGGCTTCCGCTCCCGAGGCCGAGTGGGCGGTCCTCGGCGATGCGGGTTCCTACGCCGACATCGACGCGCTCCGCAAAGCGGTCGACGGCGGTGCGGCCACGCCTGCCCACGTCCTGCTGTCCTGCGCCCCGAGCGAGGGCGATGCCGCCGTGGCGACGCGCGCGCTGCTGGCCGGCGTGCTGTCGGTCGTCCAGGACTGGGTCGCCGACGAGCGGTTCTCCGACGCACGGCTCGTGGTGATGACCCGCGGGGCCGTCGAGTTGGACGGCACCGCTCCCGACCTCGCGCACGCCGCGGTCGCCGGTCTGGTGAAGTCTGCCCAGAGCGAGCACCCGGACCGGCTCCTGCTCGTCGACGTGGACGACTCGGTCGCCGACGGCGGCATCGAGCCGGTGCTGGCAGCGGCGCTCGCCGCTCTGGACGAGCCGCAGGCCGCGGTGCGCGACGGAAAGCTGTATGTGCCGCGCCTCGCCCGGATCACCCCGCCCGAGGAGCCCACCGGTCACGCCTGGGACCCCGAGGGGACCGTGCTGCTCACCGGCGCGACCGGTGGCCTCGGACGGTCGCTCGCGCGGCACCTCGTCGCCGAACGCGGCGCCCGGAGGCTGCTGCTGGCCAGCCGCCGCGGCCCCGCGGCCGAAGGAGCCGATGAACTCGTCACAGCACTGGGCGAGTTGGGCGCGCACGTCGACGTGGCCGCCTGTGACATCGCGGACCGGGACGCCGTCGCGGAACTGCTGGCCTCGATCCCGGCCGAGCACCCGCTCGTGGCCGTGGTGCACGCGGCGGCGGCCCTGGACGACGGCGTGGTCACGACCCTGACCCCGGAGCACCTGGACACGGTGCTGCGGCCCAAGGCCGACGGCGCGCTGCACCTGCACGAGCTGACCCGGGACCTGGACCTCTCCGCGTTCGTGCTCTTCTCCTCCCTGGCCGGCGTCCTGGGCAGCGCCGGCGCGGCGAGCTACGCCGCGGCGAACGCCTTCCTGGACGGGCTGGCGCGGCAGCGCCGCGCCGCGGGCCTGCCCGGCACCTCGCTGGCGTGGGGCCTGTGGACGGACAACGGCGGCATGGGCGACCGGATCACCGATGCCGACCGCAACCGGATGGGGCGCGCCGGAGTCGTGCCGTTCACCCCGGCGGAGGGGCTGGCCCTGTTCGACGCCGCCCTCACCGTGGACCGGCCGGTGATCGTGCCGGTCCGGCTGGATGTTCCGGGACTGCGCGCCATGGCCCGCGCCGGCATGCTGCCCATCGTCTTCCGCGACCTCGTGGGCGGCGCCGGCACCGAGTCCGGCGAGACCGCGGCCGCGGGGACATCCGCCCTGGCCCGCCGCCTCGCCGGGATGCCGGAGGCCGACCAGGAGAAGATCCTGCTGGACCTGGTGCGCCATCAGGCGGCAGCCGCCCTCGGCCACGCCAGCGCTGCCCGCATCGAGCCCACCACGGCCTTCAGGGACATCGGCTTCGACTCCTTGACCGCCGTGGAGCTCCGCAACCGGCTCAAGGCCGCGACCGGGCTCCGGCTCAAGCCCACCCTCGTCTTCGACCACCCCAACCCCGTCGCGATCGCCCGGCTCCTGCACAAGGAGCTGGTGCTCGACGTCACCGCCGAGGCTCCGCCCGTGCTCGGGGAACTGGACCGGCTGGAGGCGCGGCTCGCCGCGCTCGCTCCCGAGGACGCGGTACGGGACAAGATCACCGCCCGGCTCAAGGCGCTGCTCTGGAAGTGGACCGACAGCCACCAGGACGCCGCGGCGAACGCCGCCGACGCCGGCCCCGGCACCGACCGCGACTTCGACCGGATCGACGCCGCCACCGACGACGAGATGTTCGACCTCATCGACCAAGAGCTCGGGTCTCTCTGACTCTTCTCACGCACTGCTACCGAGGACGCAAAACATGTCGAACGATGACAAGCTCAGGGATTACCTCAAGCGCGTGATGGTGGACCTGCGCCAGACCCGCAGGCAGATGGGTGAGCTGGAGGCGAAGGACACCGAGCCCATCGCCATCGTCGGGATGGCCTGCCGTTACCCGGGCGGGGTCGGCTCGCCCGAGGACCTGTGGCGGCTGGTCGCCTCGGGTGGCGACGGGGTGTCCGGGTTCCCCACCGACCGCGGCTGGGACCTGGACGCGCTCTACGACCCCGAGCCCGGGCGGACCGGCCGCACGTACGTGCGTGAGGGCGGCTTCCTCTACGACGCAGGCGAGTTCGACCCCGCGTTCTTCGGGATCTCCCCCCGCGAGGCCCTGGTCATGGACCCGCAGCAGCGGCTGCTCCTGCAGACTTCCTGGGAGGCCTTCGAACGCGCGGGCATCGACCCCGCCACCGCCCGCGGCACCCGGGCCGGCGTGTTCGTCGGCACCAACGGCCAGGACCACGCCTACCTCCAGCGGCAGGGCGACAGCGACATCGAGGCCCACCTCGTCACCGCGAACACCGCCGCCGTGGTGTCCGGCCGCATCTCCTACGCCCTCGGCCTCGAAGGCCCGGCGGTCACCGTCGACACGGCCTGCTCGTCCTCGCTGGTGGCGCTCCACCTGGCCACCCAGGCGCTGCGCCGCGGCGAGTGCTCGCTCGCCCTGACCGGCGGCGTGACCGTGATGGCCACGCCGAACACCTTTATCGCGTTCAGCGCGCAGCGCGGCCTGTCACCCGACGGCCGCTGCCGCGCGTTCTCCTCGACCGCCGACGGCACGGGCATGTCCGAAGGCGTCGGCGTGCTCCTGCTGGAGCGGCTGTCCGACGCCCGTCGGCTCGGCCACGACGTGCTCGCCGTCGTCCGCGGCAGCGCCGTCAACCAGGACGGCGCATCCAACGGCCTCACCGCCCCGAACGGCCCGTCGCAGGAGCGTGTGATCCGGCAGGCGCTGGAGAACGCGCGCCTGACCGCCTCCCAGGTCGACGCGGTCGAGGCACACGGCACGGCCACCACCCTCGGCGACCCGATCGAGGCGGAGGCACTCCTCGCCACGTACGGCCGGGAACACGCGGGGGACCGGCCGCTGTGGCTGGGGTCCGTCAAGTCCAACATCGGTCACACCCAGGCCGCGGCGGGTGTCGCCGGTGTGATCAAGATGGTGATGGCCATCCGCAACGGCATCCTGCCGCAGACGCTGCACGTGGACGAGCCGACCGCTCAGGTCGACTGGTCGGCGGGCGGCGTCAAGCTGCTGACCGAGGCCGTCCGGTGGCCCGAGTCGGACCATCCCCGCCGGGCGGCGGTGTCCTCCTTCGGCGTCAGCGGCACCAACGCGCACACGATCATCGAGCAGGCCCCGGCCCTCGACGAGGAGCCCGCACCCGGGACGGCCGCCCCGGGACCGGTCCCGTGGGTGCTCTCGGCGAAGAGCGACGCGGCGCTGCGCGCCCAGGCGGAGCGCCTGCTCTCCTTCCTGGAGGACGGCCGCAGCGGCGACCGCTCGCCGGCCGACATCGGTTTCTCCCTCGCCACGACGCGCACCGCCTGGGACCGCCGGGCCGCGGTCGTCGGCGCGAACCTGGAGGAACTCACCGAAGGCGTACGGGCACTGGCGTCAGGCACCCCGTCCGCGGCCGTCGTCCAGAACACGGCCCGCCACGGCGACAAGGTCGGGTTCCTGTTTGCGGGTCAGGGTTCGCAGCGGCTGGGGATGGGGCGTGGACTTTACGACGCCTTCCCGGTGTTCGCGGCGGCGTATGACGA
>NZ_JNXR01000066.1:0-5695 GCF_000725475.1 Streptomyces durhamensis | reverse complement strand
GTCAGCCAGGGCACCCACATCTCGTACGTGGACGCGTCGAAGGCCATGGGGGAGTGGAAGAGGACGCGGGTGTGGTTGCCGTTCGCGTACATCTCCTGGCGGGCCAGGTCGGCCACGTTGCGGTGGGTGACGGCGACGCCCTTCGGCACTCCGGTCGAGCCGGACGTGAACATCGCGTACACCGGCTGGTCCGGGTGGACCCGCACCGCGGGATCGTCCTCCGCCCCGGAGGTCGCCCCGCTCGGGATCACCTTGGCGCCCTCGGGCAGCCGTACCGCCCCAGGATCGCGGTCCGTGACGAAGAAGTCGACGGCGGACTGCTCGACGATGAGCTGGACGCGCTCCATCGGGTACCGGGTGTCGAGCGGGACGTACACCGCACCGGCCTTGACGACCGCGAGTGTGCCGATCACCGCGTCCACCGACCGGTCCTGGAAGGCGTCCGGGGTCCGGGCCGCCTGCGCGGCGAACAGCTCGCCGAGCCCGGCGCCGGCGCCCTCGGTGACCGTGCCCGCCCACCGCTCCAGCAGCAGCTCCCGCTCGCCGCCGGACAGCAACTCCAGGTCGCTCACCGGGAGCTCGGGGGCGGCCACGGCGGCTTCCAGCAGTCGTACGAGCCGGTCGGCGGTCGCCTCGATGGTGCTCGCGTCGTAGAGGTCGGTGGCGTACTCGACGGTGATGTCCAGGCCGCCGGGTTCCCCGTCCGCGCTCCGCTGCTCCGCGAAGCCGAAGGTGAGGTCGAACTTGGCGATCTCCACCTCGGAGAACTCGTACGCCGTGGTCAGGCCCGGGAGTTCGGGCGCCTCGGCGGCGGTGTCGCCGAGGGTGAGCATCACCTGGAAGAGGGGGTGCCGGGCCGGTGTCCGCTCCGGGTTGAGGATCTCGACCAGGCGGTCGAAGGGCAGGTCCTGGTGGTTCCAGGCGGACAGGTCGGCCTCCCTGACGCGGTGCAGCAGATCCCGGAAGCTCGGGTCGCCGCTCAGGTCCGTGCGCAGGACGAGGGTGTTGACGAAGAAGCCGACCAGGTCGTCCAGTTGCTGGTCGGTGCGGCCGGCGACCGGGGAGCCGAGCGGAATGTCGTACCCGGCCCCGGACCGTGCCAACAGGGCGGACACGGCGGCCTGGGCCACCATGAACAGGGTCGTCCCGGTGTCCTGGGCCAGCGCGGTGAGCGCCGTGTGCAGTCCGGCGCTCCCGTGGACCGTGTGGGTGCTGCCCCGGTTGGAGGCGGTCGCCGGACGCGGGCGGTCGGCCGGGAGGGTGGCCTCCTCCGGCAGGTCGCTCAACGCCTCGCGCCAGAAGCCCAGCTGGCGTTCCTCGTCGTCCGCCATGAGCTGCTGCTGCCAGAGCGCGTAGTCGGCGTACTGGACGGGCAGCGGCTCCCAGCCGGGTGCCCGGCCCTCGGTGCGGGCCGCGTAGGCGGCGGACAGGTCGCGGAAGAGAGGCGCGTTGGACCAGCCGTCGGAGGCGATGTGGTGGATGACCAGGAGCAGGACGTGCTCGCGCTCGCCCAGCCGGAAGAGACCGGCCCGGAGCGGGATCCTGGATGCCAGGTCGAAGGTGGTGGCGGAGAGTTCGGCCAGCCGGGCGGCGAGCGTGTCCGGGGTGACCGGGAGGACCGGCAGGTCCACCGGCTCCGGCTCGCGCACCGACTGGTAGGCCTTGCCGTCGTGGACCGGGAAGACCGTGCGCAGGCTCTCGTGGCGGGTGACGAGGTCGGTCAGGGCCTGCCGCAGCGCCTCGACGTCCACGCAACCGGTCAGCCGCAGCGCCATCGGGATGTTGTACGTCGCCGACGGGCCCTCCATCTGGTCCAGGAACCAGAGCCGTTGCTGCGCGGAGGACAGCGGGACGCGCTCGGGGCGCTCCTGCGCACGGGCCAGCGCGGCCCGGGGAAGCTCGCCGCTGCTCTCGGCGATGCGTTCGGTGATCCGCTCGGACAGCGCGACCACGGTCGCGTGCCGGAACAGGTCCTTGACGCCGAGCTGCACGCCGAAGGCCTGGCGGATCCGGCTGATGAGGCGGGTGGCGAGCAGGGAGTGGCCGCCGCGGTGGAAGAAGTGGTCGTCGATGGTGGCCGACGGGAGTCCGAGGACCGCCGCGAACAGGCCGCACAGGACCTCTTCCTGCGGGTTGCGCGGGGCGCGTCCGATGACGTCGTGGATGACCTGGGGGGCGGGCAGCGCACGCCGGTCGATCTTGCCGTTGGCGGTGAGCGGAATCGCGTCGAGGAGGACGAAGGCCGACGGGACCATGTACTCGGGGAGCGCCGCGGCGGTGTGCCGGCGCAGGTCGCCGAGGTCCACGCCGTCCCCGGCGGTCACGAGGTAGGCGACGAGCCGCTTGTCCCCGGGCCGGTCCTCGCGGACGATCACCGTGGCCTGGACGACCGCCGGGTGCGCGGTCAGCGCGCCCTCGATCTCGCCGAGCTCGATGCGGAAGCCGCGCAGCTTGACCTGCTGGTCGGCCCGGCCGAGGTACTCCAGCGAGCCCTCGTGGTTCCACCGCACCAGGTCCCCGGTGCGGTACATCCGGGTGCCCGGTTCCCCGTACGGGTCGGCGACGAACCGCTCGGCGGTGAGCGACGGGCGGCCCACGTAGCCGCGCGCCAGACCGGCCCCGGCGATGTACAGCTCGCCGGGCGCGCCGGCCGGAACGAGCCGGAGCGCGGAGTCGAGGACGTAGAGGCGGTGGTTGTCGAGGGCCTCGCCGATCGGGATCGTGCCGGGGAGGTCGTAGGGGCGGCGGACTCGGTGGGTGGCGGCGAAGGTGGTGGTCTCGGTCGGCCCGTAGCCGTTGACGACGGTCGTGTCCGGGCAGTTCTCCTGGATCCGCCGCACCGCCTCCGGCGAGACGACGTCACCGCCGGCCCACACCTCCCGGACCCCGGCGAAGGCCTCCGGCACCTCCTCGGCCATCACCCGGAACAGTCCCGCCGTCAGCCACAGACCGGTGATCGAGTGCCGGGTGAGCAACTCGCCCAGCGTGCCGGTCTCCAGGTGGCCCCGGGGCGCCACGACGACCGTGCCGCCGGTCAGCCACGGCACCCAGATCTCGTAGGTGGAGGCGTCGAAGGTGTGCGGGGAGTGGAAGAGGACCCGCTGGTGGCCGCCGCCCGCGTACATCCGCTGGCGGGCCAGGTCGGCCACGTTGCGGTGGGTGACCGCGACGCCCTTCGGGACGCCGGTCGAGCCCGAGGTGAACATGACGTACAGCCACTGGTCGGGGTGGGTGGCGGTGGTGTGCCCCGTCGCGGGGCGGCCGTCGAGCTCCTTGCGGTCGACGACGAGGTCCCGGGCCTGCGCCCTGGTGACCAGCGGATGGTCGGCCAGCGCCCGGTCGGTGATCAGCACCGGCGCGTCGAGCTCGTCGAGGATCTGGATGTGGCGGGCGTCCGGGTCGGCCGGGTTGAGGGGCGCGTAGGCGCCGCCCGCCTTCACGACCGCGAGCATGGCGACCAGGAGGTCGGCCGAGCGCTCCATCATCAGGGCGACGACGGATTCGGGGCCGACCCCGAGGCCGGCGATCCGCTGCGCGAACCGGTCCGCCTCGGCGTCGAGTTCGGCGTAGGTGAGGGTGCGCTCCTCGGACGCCACCGCGATCGCGTCCGGCGTCCGGGCCACCTGCGCGGCGAACAGCTCCGCGAGGCCCGCGTCCGGGAAAGCGCCGTCGGTGACCGCTCCGGCGCCCAGCTCCAGCAGCCGCTCCCGCTCCTCGGGGCCGGTGAACTCCAGCTGCCCGACCGGCAGGTCCGGCGCGGCGACCGCCGCTTCCAGCAGCCGTACCAGACGGTCCGCGAGCCCTTCGACGGTCCGGGCGTCATACAGGTCCGTCGCGTACTCGATGGCCAGGTCCAGGCCGTCGGGCCGGCCGTCGGGCGCCCGGTGCTCGTGGAAGGAGAAGGTCAGGTCGAACTTGGCGATCTCCAGCGGGGTGAAGCCCGACTCGGTGTGCACCCCCGGCAGTTCGAGGACCGGCTTGGCCGCGTCCTGGAGGGTGAGGGCCACCTGGAAGAGCGGGTGGCGGGCGGTGCTGCGCTCGGGGTTGAGGATCTCGACGAGCCGGTCGAAGGGCAGGTCCTGGTGGGCCCAGGCGGCCAGGTCGGTCTCCCGGACCCGGTCGAGCAGTTCGCGGAAGGTCGGGTCCCCGTCGACATCGGTGCGCAGCACCAGGCTGTTGACGAAGAAGCCCACCAGGTCGTCGAGGCGCTGGTCGGTGCGGCCCGCGATCGGCGCCCCGATCGGGATGTCCGTACCGGCGCCGGAGCGGGCCAGTGCGGTCGCGACCGCGGCCTGCGCCACCATGAACAGGGTCGTCCCGGTCTCCCGGGCCAGCCGGGTCAGCGCCTCGTGCAGCGCGGGCGGGCACTGCACGCCGTGCGTACGGCCCCTGAAGCTCGCGGTCGCCGGACGCGGCCGGTCGGCCGGGAGGGTGGCCTCCTCGGGCAGCTCGCCCAGCGTGTGCCGCCAGAACTCGGCCTGCCGCTCCCCGTCCGCCGCGAGCAGCTCCTCCTGCCAGAGGGCGTAGTCGGCGTACTGGACCGGGAGCCGCTCCCACTCGGGCGTCCGGCCCTCGACCCGGGCGGTGTAGGCGGTCGCCACATCGCGCAGGAAGGGGGCGGTGGACCAGCCGTCGGAGACGATGTGGTGCATGACGACGAGGAGGACGTGGTCCTGCGCGCCGGTGCTGAACAGGCTGGCGCGCAGTGGGAGTTCGGCGGCCAGGTCGAAGGTGCGGGCCGCCTCCGCGCCGAGCAGCGCGTCCAGGGTGTGCTCCTCGGCCGGGGTGACCGGCAGGTCCAGGCGGATCTCCCCGGCCGGCAGCACCACCTGCCCGGGCTCCCCGTCCGCCGCCGAGAACAGCGTCCGCAGACTCTCGTGGCGGACGACGGTGTCGGTCAGCGCGAGCCGCAGCGCCTGGAGGTCCACGGCACCGGTGAGCCGCAGCGCGAGCGGGATGTTGTACGTCGCCGAGGGCCCCTCCAGCTGGTCCAGGAACCACAGCCTGCGCTGCCCGAAGGACAGCGGCACCCGCTCCGGCCGCGCCACCTCCCGCAGCACCGGCCGCCGTACGTCCTCCCCGCTGCGCAGCTCCACCAGCTCCGCCAGCGCGGCCGGGGTCGGCCCCTGGAACAGGTCCTTGACGGTGATGCCCACGCTGAAGGCCTGCCGGATCCGGCTGATGAGCCGGGTGGCGAGCAGGGAGTGGCCGCCCCGGTGGAAGAAGTGGTCGTCGATGGTGACGTCCGGCAGTCCGAGGATCTCCGCGAACAGCCCGCACAGCACCTCCTCGGCGGGGGTGCGCGGGGCGCGCCCGACGGCCGTGTCCTGGCTCGCGGAAGGCGCGGGCAGGGCCTTGCGGTCCACCTTGCCGTTGCTGGTCAGCGGGATCGCGTCCATCGGCACGAAGACCGACGGGACCATGTACTCGGGCAGCGCCGAGGCGGCCTGCCGGCGCAGGTCGCCCAGGTCGAGACCGGACTCGGCGGCCACGAGGTAGGCGACCAGCCGCTTGTCCCCGGGCCGGTCCTCCCGCACGGTGACGACCGCCTGGCTGACACCGTCGTGGCCGGCCAGGGCCGTCTCGATCTCTTCGAGTTCGATGCGGAAGCCGCGCAGCTTGACCTGCTGGTCGGCCCGGCCGAGGTATTCGAGGGAGCCCTGCTTGTTCCAGCGGACCAGGTCACCCGAGCGGT
>NZ_JNXR01000065.1:0-12025 GCF_000725475.1 Streptomyces durhamensis | reverse complement strand
GATCCGCGACGACATCCACGAGGCGTTCCTCAAGCTCGCCTGCTCGCTGATCTGCTGGCGCCGCCTGCGAACCGCATTCCGTTAGGAGCTCTAAGAGGTCCTCAGGTTGGAGAGCTGGGGCTGTCTTGAGCGAGAGGCGCTCAGGCGGGCGACTGAGCGGTGGAGGCACCGGCCCGGCGCCTGTTCGCCGGACAGATGGTGACCCGTGCAGTGCCTCCCGGATCGCGATGCGGGCGGGTGCGCTGGGGCGGGATGTTCCTGCTGAGGTCGTCTGCTATTCAGGGGTGAGCACGATCTTCTTACCGCTGGCCCGTCCGGTAACCACCCGGGCTAGCGCAGCCGATTCCTCGCTCAGCGGCAGGGGGTTCCGGTGCGAGTTTCAAGGTTCCCGCGGCGGGGGTTGCCTAGGGAGGCCGGGAAGGTCACCCGAACCGTGGCGTAGATCACTTGCGCCACGGGATACTTCCGGTGCCCACCGCACAACGTGTCCCACGGCGATGGAAGGACTCGAACCGCCTTGAAATGCATACGTGTTCGACTCGGCGCCCTTGGGTTTGCCCTGTTCACCGGCCTGTCCGTGCCCACTACGGCTACTGCCGTTCCGACGACACCTTCGCCCACCGTCGAGGAACTGCGGCTCGACGGGGCCGTACCGCAGGCGATCCTCCGGCGCTCCGGATTCGACGACGCGGCACGGGAGTTCGCAAGTGAGCTGGCCACCACCCGCTCTTTCACACAAGCCCGGCGCATCGTCGTACGGGACGGGTCCGCGCTGTGGCGGCGGGCCGTGGCGCGGGCGCAGGGGCAGGGGCCGGCAGGCGGTGATCTCAGCCCGGACGACGACCGGCCTTTGTACTGGGCCCGGTTGGGGATGACACGGGAGTTGCGCACCTGGGAGGCGGACTTTGCAATCACGGACGCCCAGCGGGACACCTTGCTGGATCAGTTGGAGCGGACCTCGCGCGGGCAGACCGACATCCGGTATCCCGGGCACGCGCACGTGAAGCGCATCCTGCTCACCGGGTTCGATCCCTTCACCCTCGACCGGGACATCCGTATCTCCAACCCGTCCGGGGCGAACGCGCTCGCGCTCGACGGTACGGTCGTCGAGACAGCGGAGGGGCCCGCGCGGATCGAGACTGTCGTGTTTCCTGTGCGCTGGCAGGACTTTGCCGATGGCACGGTGGAGCGGACGCTGCGGCCGTACCTGCCGAAGGTGGACCTGTTCACGACCGTGAGCCAGGGCCGGGCCGGCCGGTTCGACATCGAGCGCACCAACGGGGCCTGGCGAGGCGGCTTCCCGGACAACGACAACGTCTCTCGGACGGAGACTGTCCCGGTCACGGATCCGGCCAGCCAACCGCAGTGGACGACCACGACACTGCCCTACACCGCCATCGTGGCCGCACACACGGGCCGGTTCCCGGTGTACGACCACACGGAGGTGACCGAGATCCCGGCGGGCGGCACCGATCCCGTCGTACGACCGGACGGCCCGACCCCTGGGTCCACGGCCCGCGCCGGGGGCGGCGGCAACTACCTCTCCAACGAGATCGCCTACCGGGCCACGCTGCTCCGGGACCGGCTGGGCCTGCACGACACGCTTCCCGGTGGCCATGTGCACACCCCGGTCCTGGAGTTCGGCGTCGGCAACACCGACCCCGCGACCGGAACGGTCACCGATCCGGAGTTTGTGCGCAACCGGCTGGACATCATCGACCAGGTGCGAGCCATCGTGATGGTGGCGGCGGACGCCACGCTCGTCAGAAAGTGATCTCCTTTGCGAGAGCGGGCGATCGTTGCCTGGCTGTCCGTACGGCGATCGTCGTGAGGACCCGCCGCACTCTTGGCGCCCGCCCTCCGCCCGCGGTCCGCGCCGCCCAGGCCGACCTCCTCGACGCCCTCCCCGGGGTCCGCCTGGCGGGCCTCGGGCACCTGAACCTCGGCTACGCCCCGTGGGGGTAGGCATGAGCGGCTGCGAGATGGGTCGTGCCGCGGGTTGCGATGGGGCAGGCCGGAGAACGGACGGCGACGGCCGTACGGCGAAGCGCAGCGGCGCTCCGTCACGGCGCCGCGGGTTCGGCTGTTGTGGTCTGGAGCGCCAATTGTGCTGACGGCAAGATGGGTTGGCGCGAAAGGCGGGGATTTCTTGCAGGGCGACAGGCGGCAGATTCAGACGCGGTGCTGGGCAGTGCGGACTCGGAGGTGCCGCTGATGCGCCGTTGGAGGCGATCGAGCTGGACGCTTTCCGTCGTCTGCATACGGACGACACGTTCTGGCGCGGTCTGCTGCTTGGCGGCTGTTGTGGCGGACAGTTGACCACGAAGCTTTATACGGATCGGGCCTGTCACTTTGCCCACCATCCGGACTCGTTCAAAGACCGGGGGCTGCGGGTGCACCTGGACCAGGCGGTGGCCCCGGAGTGGGACGGCGAGAGCGAGCCGGTGCTGGGGCTGTCGGTACCGGTGGACCGGGACACGCTGATCCGCCGCTGGTACGTGCACCGCATCCGCCTGGACAGCGAGGGCACAGCCCGCCGGGTCCATATCGGCACGGAAGCCTTCGCACGGCCCACCGAGTGGTTCGGCCTGGACGAATGCGCGATGACGGAGCGTGGATTGGCGACGCCGGCGGTCGAGCGGATCATTCAAGCCCGCAGTGCACCGCCTCCGTCGCGTGGGTCCCCTGGCAAGGCGAAGAAGGTGCCCAAGCCGGATGCACGAGCCCAGGGGCTTTTGCGCCGGCTGCTGTATGCACGCCGGGTCGAGTCTGTGGTCATGGTGAGGCAGGTGTGCGGTGAGATCGCTGATCTGTCCGGAGCGAGCCAGGAGATCCAGGACCAACTGGAGAGCGCTGTACGGCACGCGCACATCTGGCTGGAGGAGCAGGCTGGGATTCGTCACAGGCTGTTCGCCCGCCTGGACAAGGCGGTGTCCGATCAGAGGCCGGGCAGGTGCGCAGGCTCCTGATTCGCGTCAACATGACCGCCTCGCCCGACCGCACGGAGGCCGAGGACACGATCGTGGAGAGGGCGACCGACTACTTCGCCGGCCTCGACAGCCTCACGCAGGAAGCAGTCGAGGCAGAGGCGGCTACCGAGCGGGAGGCGGCGGAGGCTGCCAGCCGCCTTCGCACCATCCTCAGCGGCCTGCGCCGTCATGATGCGTACTCGCACGACCTGCACTCTCAGGTGGCGGATCTGATCCGGACAGCGGCCTTGGCGGGAGACCGTGTGACTGCCGGACAGGCACAAGATGTCGCCATCTGGAAGCGGCGCGCTGCCGACGGGGCGCAGTTGCCGTGGACCCCGCTGCACAAGCAGGTGGCGCGCCGGTACTGGATCCAGAGGAGTTGTCCGCGCTGTCACGCGGGGCAGGGCAAGCCCTGCGTACTCGCCGAGGGCACTGATGCCGGCAAGGTGCGCGACTTTCCCCACGACGAGCGAGTGCAGCCGATCGTGGACGAACGGAAGGCCCAGCAGAAAGCGAATCCGAAGGTCGTCCCACGGCCTTGGCGGGTGTACGAGGTGACACGCCCGGACTGCGGCCAGGGCCCTGATTCGCGCTGCAAGAGCCCGGGCGGTCCACATCGTGCACGGGTTGAGAGGGCCCAGGAGTACACCCGCCTGCGGAACCCTCGGCCACGGTGATTCATCACAGATGGTGGCGGCGTGTCCGGTGCCGCACGGCACCGAGGCAGCGCCTGCGGGGCTGGTGAAGATGGGGGAGAGACAACTGCCAGCGGCGCCGCCTGGCCGAAGAGCGTCCCATGCCAGGAGCTGAGACGGCGCGGAGGAGGCTGACAGTGATTCCGATCAGGGCTTCTGCCTCTCCGCGGGTGTAGGAGAAGTCTCTGGTCACCTCGTCAGCGTGTGCGGCACCCGAGGCCTGATCGAACGCCGCCTTGTAGATCACGCGCCACAGCTGTGCCTGTCTGCACTGTTGCAGATCGTCGCTCTTGCTGATCTGAGGCCCGTTGGCCACGGAGAAGATGTGCTCACAGAGGCAGGTGTGCCTCGTCCGCCCGGCCGAAGATGTCTCCGCACGTGGGGGACGGCACCGACTCGCGGGCGGCGAGGACGGTCAGCGTATGACGCACTTCCGTGCCCAGCCGAAAGAGTTGGAGACTGGTCTGACCGACCTTATAGGCGTACAAGCGGAAAGCCTTGACTGCAAGGTCGTCGCGGTCGTCGGCGAAGGTGTCTGGGAGGCCAGCGAGTAGTTCGAAGTCTTGCTTGCCGGTCGCCGCGTCGGCCACGGTGCTGAGGGGCAGGGTCTCGAACTCTGATGCGGACAAGGAGGTGTCCACCGCGACAGCGTGAGCGGCCAAGGACGCGAAGATATCCATGAGTCGTTCCCCCACCGTCACGTCAATGCCCCAGGAGTGCAGCCGCTCTCGGCGGCGATCCTGACGCCATGGCTCCTGGTCCAGCAGTGGCAGCAGGACGCGACCCAGGTACGCGCAGCGACTCCACAGCATGTCGTGGTCCGAGGTCATGATCGATCCTCTCTGCAGCAGTTGGAGTGCTTGTCGCCCGAGCGGCGCAGGCCCTCCAACCTCCCACTACACGCAGGCTGGGTACAGGACGGGGCCGGACGTTGTCTCAGCGGTTGACTTCGAGGTTCGTCAGGACGAGCAGGGCGCGCAGGAGGCAGGTGGCGCGGGCGGGTTCGGTGCGGAGCTTGGTGAGGATCCGCCAGGTCTTGAAGGGGGCGAAGCCGTGTTCGACTGGTGCGCGTCCGACGGCGAGGACCCGGTTGGCGGTCATCTGGCCTGGGGTGACCTTGTGGGTGCGGGTGGCGTGGAAGCCGGTGACGATCACGGGGTCGAGTTCGGCGTTGTCCAGACCGCGAAAGCCGAGGTCCGCCAGGGCCCCGAGGCCGGCGCCGCGCAGGTGGGCCAGGACGTGGTCGTGGCGGGCGGCGGTGTTGTCGTGGGTGCGGCCGGGCCGGGCGGCGGATATCCAGATCAGCCGGCCCTTCTCGTCGGTCAGGGCGAGGAAGTGCAGGCCGTGATGGTGTTGTTTGCCGAACCGTCCAGCTCCGGCAAACGATCTACTCCGCAGACTGCCGCCGACGACCAGCACGAACACCCCGAGAGCCGGTCGCGCCAGCCCATTGACCTGTGATTTCAAGGTGGCGGAGCCTCACTGTGAACCGAATGATGTTGCGCGCGATGCTCAACACTGCCGTGGTGGGGGCATTCCGTGCCCGGTCCCGCAACGCGGACAGCATCACGCACCCGACCTCGTCCAGCGCGAAGGAGACCGCGCCGGTCGGCAGTGGCTTCAGGCGCTCAAGGGCGGCGCCCGGACGGCCGATGACGGTGGCATGGAAACACGTCTTGCCGTCGTCGCGCGTCGTGCTGTGTCCTGCCGCATGCTCGGGGCGGCCGCCGGGCTGATCCCTGTCCCCTGGGCGGTAGTGCCCGGCCGCCGGGCCCGAGCGGCCACATCCGACGCCTGTCGCCTGGCGAGGGAGGGGGAAGAGGCATGCCTGCGTGCGTTGTTCGGATCCGAGAACCGAGTGATCCGCACACACGAGCGGGTGGCAGCGGTGACGTTCAACGCGGCCTGGAACGACGCGGGCCTCGACGTCATCCTCGGGGAGCTCGCCCGTCGGCAGACGCCTGCCACGTTCTTCCTGACCGGCGAGTTCGCCGACCGGTATCCCGAGGTGGTGAAGCGAATCGCGGCTGCGGGGCATGGGCTGGGCAACCACTCCTACAGTCACCCCTACTTCAAGGACCTGACCGCGGCCGGCAGGCGCCGCGAGGTCCAGGCAGCGGACCGGGCTCTGGGTGCGGCCGGCGCGGGAGGAGCCCTGGCGCCGTTCTTCCGCTTTCCCTACAGCGAGACCAGTCCTGCGCAGATCAGGGAGGTCAATGGGCTGGGCTTCGCGGATATCGAGTTCACCACCGACACCAACGGATGGAAGGGCATCAAGGGCGGCATGAGCGTGGACCGCGCAGTGCGCAGGGCGCTGGATGCCCTGCGCCCAGGGGCGATCGTGCAGATGCACGTCGGTGTGGTTGGCAGGAGATCGTCGACCCAGATCATTGAGGCGCGGAGGTGGAGGCCGACGAGGTAGCTCTCGGGGGTCTTGTCGAATCTGGTGGCGATGCCGCGCCAGGCCTTCAGCTTGTTGATCAGGCGCTCGACGGTGTTCCGCTCCTTGTAGAGGTCGGCGTCGTGGCCGACGGACCGGCCGCCCTTGCTGCCCTTCTTCTTCCGGTTGGCGGCCTGGTCCTTCTTCTCCGGGATGACCGCTTTGATGCGGCGCTTGCGCAGGTGGGCGCGGTTGCCGCGGGACGAGTAGGCCTTGTCCCCGGCAACCGCGTCGGGCCGGGTGCGGGACGGCCGACCGGCACCCGGACCCGGATCTTCCTGAGCACGGGGATGAACTGCGGGCTGTCGGCGGCCTGTCCCTCGGTCAGGAGGAACGCGAGCGGCCGGCACTTGCGGTCGCCCGCGCAATGGATCTTGCTGGTCTGTCCGCCCCTGGAACGCCTGAGCAGGGCGGCTTTCAACCGGAGCTTGCGCCGGCGTCGGATTCGTCGCCGTTCTTCCCGTTCCGGGTCGTCCGAGGCGTCCTGCCCGGCTTGTCCTTCCGGGCAGCCCCCCTTTGCCGGGCCTTCTCCGCCTCGTCGGCGGCCTTCTCCAGGGCGGCCAGAGCGTCGGGGTCCAGGTGCATACCGGCGGCGTCGTGGTGGGCGCGGACCGTGGTGGAGTCCGCGCTGACCAGCGACAAGTCCACCTCGCCCCGCTTCGCGGCCTCCGCGATCACCCCCTCCAGCAGGGCTTCGAAGACGCCGGCGTCCTTCCAGACCCGGAAGCGACCGTAGACGGTCGCCCAGGGACCGAACTCGGAGGGCACCTCCCGCCACTGAGCGCCGGAGCGGAACCGCCAGATCACCCCTTCGAGCTGATCTCGCAACCGCTCCGGGTACGGGCCGTACTCGCCAATCGGCAGATGCGGCTCGATTAACTTCCACTGGCTGTCAGTGAGTTGCCTACGCGTCACACACAGAGTCCTACCGGATGCCAGCCGGACGAGTTCCGGCCCGCGCTCTGTTCGGCGCAGCGATCGCCTTCGCCCGCGATCACGAACTCGTCCCAGTCAATGCTGTGACCGTACAGGCTTGCCGGTCCGGTCGATCACGTGCCGAGGGCGGGTCTCACCAGGTCACCGGCAGTGTCTCGGGCCCTCGGTTGACGGTGCCGCGGCGCCAACTCACCCGGCCCGGCGGCACGGCGAGCCTCAGGCCCGGCAACTCCCGCAGCAGCGTGCCCAGAACGACCTCCGCCTGCATCCGGGTGAGCGCCGCCCCGACGCAGTAGTGCGTGCCGTGCCCGAAGGCCAGGTGCGGCGCTTCGGCGCGGGTGAGCTCCGGCCGGTCCGGGTCGGTGAAGACGCTCGGATCCCGGTTGGCGGCGAGGTACGAGACGTACACCGCCTCACCGGCCCGGATCAGGGCGCCGCCGATGGCGACGTCCTCGGTGGCGATCCGTGGCAGGCCGACACCGTTGCGCTGCGGGATGAACCGCAGCAGCTCCTCGACGGCGGCCGGCAGCAGGGCCGGTTCGGCCCGCAACCGGGCCAGCTGCTCGGGGTGGGTGAGTAGCGTGTAGACCATGGTCGAGGTCTGATTGCGGACCTGGTCCAGGGCGTTGAGCACCACCATCACCGAGAGCGAGATCAGCTCCGGCCGGCTCAGCGCGCCTTCCGCGTGGGCGGCAACCAGTTCGCTGAACAGGTCGTCGCCCGGCTCGCGCAGCCGATGGTCGGCCAACTCCCTGAAGTAGCCGGCGATATCGGCTTTGACCGCGTTGCCCTCGTCCGGCGAACAGCTGCTGGAGAGGATCACGGCGCGCCACCCCTGCAGCCGCGGCAGATCGGCCGGCGGGAGGCCCAGCATCGTGCCGATGACCCGTTCCGGCAGGGGGCCGGTCAGGCTCTCGGTCAGCTCGGCGGGCGGCCCCTGCCACACCATCGCGCGCACCAGCCGGTCGGCGATCGCCTGCGTCCCGACCCGCAGGTCGGCCACGCGCTTCCGGTTGAAGGCCTGGGCGACGAGCCGGCGCAGCCGGGTGTGGTCGGGCGGGTCGGTGCGTCCGATGCCGCCGGTCGGGGCCAGGCGGTGCGGGGTCATGCTGGTCACCGGACGGTCGACGGTCAGCGCCCGGCTGAACCGCGGGTCGCCGGTGACCGCCTTGACGTCCTCGTACCTGGTCAGCAGCCAGGCGTCGCCCTCGCCGAACCGCAGCCGGATCCTCGCGACCGGTTCCTCGCGCAGCAGCCGGTGCAGCAGCGGGTCGAACTCCAGGGCGTCCAGGTGGTCCACCGGCCAGTCATGGACGGCCGCTCCGGCCGTACTCGGCGTGGGCTCGACCGGAGAGGGCTGAGTCATCGGGCTTCTCCCGTCCTGCGGTCGGCGGCCGGCGCGTGCCGGAGTGGAGTGAGCTGCTCGATTCCGTACCGGCGGCGGAGCCGGGCCACGGCGTGCCGATCGATCCCGCCGTCGGCGTTGAGCAGTTCCAGCAGTTCCTCGAAGTAGCGTTCGTGATCGGGCGGCGGCGCGGCCTGGAAGAGCATCCGGGCCGGGCGCCCAGTGGGGTTGGCGAAGGCGTGCGGGCAGCCGGGCGGCACCAGGATCAGGGTGCCGGCCGTGGCGCGGACCGGGCGCTCTCCCGTGTGCGATTCCCAGTCGTGCCAGTCGTCGCGGGTCCGGAGCTTCGGCTCGAAGGCGAGCACATCGAGCTCGCCCTCGAGCACGTAGAACAACTCCTCGCTGTGGCTGTGGGTGTGGGCGCCGACGTCGAACCCCGGTGGCACTACGACCTCGAACGTGGACGCGATGAGCGAGTGCGCACCGGTGACCTTGAAGGTGACCTGCTGGGCGGCGGTTTCGATGGTGTGTCCGCCACCGGGCGGGACCACCAGGCCGTCGGCCCGGTACGGCCGGCGCGTGGCCTGCTCCTCCGCGTTCCGGTGCCCGGTCACCACTCGACCGGCAGTGCTTCGGGCCCGCGGATCAGCGCGCCGCGCTGCCAGCGGAGCTGCTCCTCGGGAACGGCCAGCCGCAGCCTTGGAAAGCGGCGCCAGAGCGAGCCGAGGATGATCTCGGACTCCATCCGGGCGAGCGCCGCGCCCGGGCAGTAGTGCGGGCCGTGCCCGAAGGCGACGTGCGGGTTGTCGGTGCGGTCGAAGTCGAGTTCCTCCGGGTCGGCGAAGACCTCCGGGTCCCGGTTGGCGGTCAGGTATGACACGTACAGGGGGTCGCCCGCCGGGATCAGTACTCCGCCGACCTCGACGTCCTCCAGTGCGATCCGGGACAGTCCGACGGCGTTGCGGTGCGGGATGTAGCGCAGCAACTCCTCGACGGCCTGCGGGAGAAGGGCTGGTTCGGCGCGCAGCCGGGCCAGGTGGGCAGGCCGGGTCAGCAGGGCGTAGACCATGTTGGCGCTGTTGTTGCGGACGGCGTGGGCGCCGCTGATCTGGACCAGCCCGGCGAGGCCGACGGCCTCGTGCTCGGCGAGCACGCCCGCGTCGGTCGCCTCGGCCAGCACGCTGGTGAGGTCCTCGCGGGGGTCGGTGCGGCGGCGGGCGAGCAGGTCGGTGAAGTACGCGGCCAGTTCGGCCTTGGCACGTTCGCTGGCCTCGCGTCCGTGTGCGGCGGAGATGACGGTCTCCGACCATCCGGCCATCCGGTCCCGGTCCTCGGCAGGTACGCCCATCAGCTCGCTGACCATGGCGAGGGGGAACGGGCGGTTGAGGTGGGCCACCAGGTCGGCCGGCGGCCCGTGCCTTTCGAGTGCGTCGAGCAGGCTCTCGACCAGCTCCTGCGCCTGGTCGTGCAGTCGGCGCATGCTGCGGGCGGTGAACGCCTTGGCGACCACCCGCCGCATCCGGGTGTGGTCCGGCGGGTCGGCGAACCCGACCGCGCCGTCGAGCGGGATGAAGTGCGGGGCCAGCCTGGTCACCGGCCGCCCGACGACGGCCTGCCGGCTGAATCGGGGGTCGACGGAGACGAACTTGACGTCCTCGTGGCGGGTCACCAGCCAGGCGTGGCCCTCGCCGTTCGGCAGCCGGATCCGGGAGACCGGTTCCTCGTGCAGCAGGCGGGCGAGCATCGGGTCGAAGGTGAGGCCGGGGAGGTCGGGCGGGGTCCAGAAGTGGACGGGGGACGAGGGTGCGACGGTCATGCCGGTCTTCCGGGGTCGGGGCGGGGAGGGCGTGGCGGCTCAGCGCGCGAGGTCGAGTGCGGCGGCGGCCACCGGCCGGTCGCGGACTCGCTGGGTGGCCCACCGGCCGAGGGCGATCTCGGCGGTGATGCCGGGGCCGAAGCCAGCGATCAGGCCCTTGGCGCGTTCCGCGGTCCCGCCCTCGTCGAACAGCCGGCCGAGCGCGTCCAGTACGACGGCGCTGGCGATGTTCCCGTACTCGGTGAGGGTGGCCCGGCTGAAGCGGAAGGCCTCCGGTGGGACGCCGAGGTAGTTGCAGAGGTCGTCCAGGATGCGCGGGCCGCCGGCGTGGACGATGTAGAAGTCCAGCGCCGAGGCGTCCCAGCCGTGCCGGCCCGCCAGCTCGGTCAGGACCGGCGCGAGCGGCTCCATGGTGCCCGGGACGCGCCTGTCCAGGAGGAAATGGAAGCCGGTGGAGCGGACGCTGTAGGCGATCCAGTCCTCGGTGTCGGGCACCAGGTGGGAGCCGTTCCGCTCCAGCCGGATGCCGGTACCGCCCTGGCCGCGGACGACCGTCGCCGCCACCGCGTCGCCGAACAGTCCGTTGGACAGCAGGGTGCCCACGGACAGGTCGGTCGGCTGGTAGCAGAGCGAGCAGAACTCGCAGGCGACGATCAGCGCGTTGGCCTCGGGGTAGGCGGTGCAGAAGTCGTGGGCCCGGTTGATCGCCGCACCGCCGGCGGCGCAGCCGAGTTGTGCGATCGGCATCTGCCGGGTGTCGGAGCGGAAACCCATGCTGTTGATCATCCAGGCGGTCAGCGAAGGCATCATGAAGCCGGTGCAGGACACATAGACGATCAGATCGATGTCCCGGACCGTCAGCCCGGCGTTGGCCAGGGCCCGGTGGACCACGGGTGGCACCCGCGCCTTCGCCTCCGCCTCGTACCGCCGGTTGCGGGCCTCGAACCCGCGGTGCCGCAGCGTCTCGTCGATCGGTTGGACGAGATGGCGTTTGCGGACGCCTGTGTTCTCGATCAGGCGTAGTGCGAGGGGAAGTTGGGGGTGGCCGGCATGGACGGACCGGGCGAGGTCGAGGGTCTGCTGCAGCGTGATCACGTGCTCGGGCACGTCGACCGCTGGTCGGCACAAGGTGGGCACAGGTCCCGATGATCGTTCCTGCCCGGCGCGGAACGAGCAAGATCCGGCTGAATCCAACTCAACCGTGTCATCGCGGCCATACAGGTTGACCGGGTCACCCTCAGCTCCGCCGCGTCTCCCGGAGAAGAAGGACCAAGCCGCCAACCGGAAGAAGAAGGGCAGCAAGGGCGGCCGGCCCGTCGGCCACGACAAGACCCCCGAGAGCTACCTCGTCGGCCTCCACCTCCGCGCCTCAATGATCTGGGTCGACGATCTCCTGCCAACCACCGGCTGATCACAACATCACACAGGCCTTAGTAGTGCTTCGTTACGTCGAGTGATCTCGTCTGGTGGTGATTCGTGGTGTGAGGCTGGGGGAAGTGGAACGGCTCCGGGGTGAGTTAGCGAAGTCCGTTGGCGATGTGTTTGCTTCGGTGCCGCGGCGGGATCAGCGGCGGTGGGGCGAGTGTTATCTGCGGGATCTGATGCTGGACGGCCGAGGCAAGTCGATCCAGCCGATGGCCGAGCGGCTGCCGGACGGCAATATGCGACCCGAAGATGCCGACGAGCCGACCGGTTACTGGATGACCAACCTGCCCGCCACCACCCCGATCGCCGACCTGGTGCGATGGGCGAAGATGCGCTGGCGGATCGAGCACGACTACCACGAACTCAAGCACGGCCTGGGCCTGGACCACTTCGAAG
>NZ_JNXR01000064.1:0-12230 GCF_000725475.1 Streptomyces durhamensis | reverse complement strand
CCCTCGGCCCAGCCGGTGCCGTCGGCCCCGGCGCCGAAGGCCTTGCAGCGGCCGTCGGCGGACAATCCGCGTTGCCGGCTGAACTCCACGAAGGCCCGCGGGGTGGACATGACCATCACGCCGCCGGCCAGCGCCATGGAGCACTCGCCGTTGCGGAGGGCCTGGACCGCCCAGTGCAGCGCCACCAGCGACGAGGAGCACGCAGTGTCGACGGTGACGGCCGGTCCTTCCAGACCGAGGGTGTAGGCGATGCGGCCGGACATGATGCTCGCGGAGTTGCCCGTGCCGAAGAAGCCCTCGGAGTCGTCGACCGCGTGGAAGGCCTGGGCGGCGTAGTCCTGGTAGCCGGAGCCGACGAAGACACCGGTACGGCTGCCGAACTCGCCGACCGCGTCACCGCCGGAGGCCACCAGCTGCCACAGGTCCTCGGGCGAACGCACCCCGCCCGGATACCGGCACGCCATCCCGACGATCGCGACGGGGTCGTCGTCCTCGGCGGGCGCGGCGGCCGCTTCCGGCGCGGCCGTGGTGGTGAGGCCGGTGAGCTCGGTGCGCAGCTGCCGGGCGAGTGCCTGGGCGTTGGGGTGGTCGAAGACCAGCGTGGCGGGCAGTACGAGGCCGGTCTCGGCGTTGAGCCTGTTGCGCAGTTCGACGGCGGTCAGGGAGTCGAAGCCCAGGTCCTTGAAGGCTTGGTCGGCCTCGATCTCGCCGGTGCCGCTGTGGCCGAGGACGGCCGCCGCGTGTCTGCGGACGAGGTCGACCAGCAGCGCGTGCTGCTCGGTCTCGGGCCGCCCGGTGAGGCGGTCGGCCAGGGGCGAGGCGGCGGCCGTGCGGGGGCCGCCCACGGTGCTGCCCGCGGTGAGGATCCGTTCGGCCTCCGGGAGGTCGCCGAGCAGGGCGCTGGGGCGGCCCACGGTGAACGGGGGCAGGAACCGCTCCCAGTCGACGTCGGCCACCATGGTGGTGGCCTCGCCGGAGTCCAGCGCCTGTCGGAGGCCGGCCACGGCGAGCGCGGCGGGCATCGGGATCAGGCCGCGGCGGCGCAGTCGTTCGTCCGCGCCGTCGCCCTCGGCCATGCCGCCACCGGCCCACGGGCCCCAGGCCACGGCGGTCGCCGGCAGCCCCTGGGCCCGCCGGCGTTCGGCGAGTCCGTCGAGCAGGGCGTTGGCCGCCCCGTAGGCGGCCTGGTAGCCGCTGCCCCACACGCCGGCGATGGACGAGAAGAGGACGAAGGCGTCGAGTTCCCGGCCGGCGAGGAGCGCGTCGAGGTGCAGGGCGCCGGCCGCCTTGGCGGACAGCACGTCGGCGAAGGCGTCCGGCGTCATGGCTTCCAGCGGCTCCAGGTGGTCCACGCCCGCCGTGTGGACGACGGCGTTCACCGGGTGCTCGGCGAGCAGCGCGGCGAGCGCCGCCCGGTCGGCCACGTCGCACGCGGCGACGGTCGCCCGGACACCCGTCGCCTCCAGCTCTGCGACGAGATCCGCCGCACCCGGCGCGTCGGGGCCGCGGCGGCTGGTGAGGAGCAGGTGTTCGGCACCGGCACCGGCGAGCCAGCGGGCGACGTGGCCGCCCAGCGCACCGGTACCGCCGGTGATCAGCACCGTGCCGCGCGGCGACCACCGCTGCCCGGCCCGGGTGTTCCGGCGGGCGGCGGGGTGGGAGAGCCTGCGGCCGAACACGCCGCGGGCGCGGATCGCGACCTGGTCCTCGGCCGACTGTCCGAGCACCGCGGCGAGGCGGCCGGCGACCCGGTCGTCGACCGTGTCCGGGAGGTCGATCAGACCGCCCCAGCGCGGCGCGTGCTCCAGGGCGGCGACCCGGCCGAGGCCCCATACGGCGTTCTGGGCGGCGCTCGGCGCGGCGTCCGTCCGGCCGGTGGACATGGCGGACCTGGTCAGCGCCCACAGCGGGGCGTCGATGCCCGCGTCGCCCAGGGCCTGGACGAGCGCGAGGGTGAGCGCGGTGCCGACGGAGAGGGCCGGGTGTCCGGCGTGGGGCCGCTCGTCGGTGCCGAGCAGGGAGATCACACCGTCGACCGGGGTCTTGCGGACGGCGTCGCCGAGCTGTCGCAGGAGTGCGTCGCGGTCGGCGGCCGGGTCGACCGTCACCCGGACCAGCCGGGCCCCGCGAGCGGCGAGCCCGTCGGCGACGGCGGCGGTCCACTCGACGGCATCGGTGTCGTCGGTGTTCTCGGTGTTCTCGGTGTTCTCGGTGGCCAGGAACAGCCAGTCGCCCGGCAGTCGGTGCGCCCGCAGACCACTGAGCGGCTTCCAGCCCGTGCGGTAGGACCAGCCTTCCACGGCGGACTCGCGGCGCTGCTGCCGGCGCCACGCGGACAGCCGGGGCAGCACCGCGTCCAGCTGCTCGGCGGGCAGGTCGAGGGTGGCGGCGAGGGACTGGACGTCCTCGCGCTCCACCGTCTCCCAGAACCCGGCCTCCACGGCGTCGGTGCCCCCGCCGGCGGCGGCCGTGGGCGCGGTGGTCTCCAGCCAGTACCGCTGGTGCTGGAAGGCGTAGGTCGGCAGGTCGGCGCGCCGGGCGCCGCGGCCGGCGAAGAAGGCCCGCCAGTCGACGGGGACGCCATGCACGTGGAGCTGGGCCACGGCGCCGGTGACCGCCTCGGGCTCGGGGCTGCCGGACCGTGTGGAGGCGACGGTTACCGCGTCGTCCAGGCAGCCCTGGACCAGGGCGCTCAGCACCGCGCCGGGGCCGGTCTCCACGAACGTGGTCACGCCCAGCTCGCCCAGGGTCCGGATGCCGTCGGCGAAGCGCACGGTCTCGCGGACGTGCCGGACCCAGTAGTCCGCCGTGTAGGTGTCGATGAGTTCACCGGTGAGGTTGGAGACGACCGGTGTGCGGGGCGTCTCGAAGCGCAGACCGCCGACGACACGGGCGAAGTCCTCCAGCACGGGCTCCATCAGCGGCGAGTGGAACGCGTGGCTGACGGTGAGCCGGGAGGTCTTGCGGCCCTGTCGGGTGAAGACGTCCGCCACGGCCGCGACGGCGTCCTCGGCCCCGGAGACCACGACGGACCGCGGGCCGTTGATCGCCGCGATGCCGGCGTCGTCGGTCAGGTGCGGCAGTACCTCGTCCTCGGTGGCCTGGAGGGCGATCATCGCCCCGCCGGCGGGCAGGGCCTGCATCAGCGCGGCACGGGCCGTCACCAGTGCGGCCGCGTCCTCCAGCGACAGGGCCCCGGCCACGTGCGCGGCCGCGATCTCGCCCACGGAGTGCCCGGCCAGGTAGTCCGGCCTGACGCCCCACGACTCCAGCAGGCGGTGGACGGCGACCTCGTGCGCGAACAGCGCGGGCTGGGTGAAGGCGGTGCGGTTCAGCTCCTCGCCGTCCTCGTGGCCACTCCGGCCGAAGGCGACGTCCCGCAGCGGCCGGTCGAGGTGCCGGTCGAGATGGGCGCACACCTCGTCGTACGCCTCCGCGAAGACCGGGAACGCCTCGTACAACTCCCGCCCCATGCCCGGACGTTGCGAACCCTGCCCGGAGAACAGGAACCCGACCTGGCCCGTGCCGACGCGGCCGAGCACGACGCCGGGAGCGGGTGCCCCCGAGGCCAGGGCGCGCAGGCCCTCGGCGATCCGGCCGTGGTCGGCACCGACCACGGCGGCGCGGTGCTCCAGGGCGGCCCGGGTGGTGGCCAGCGAGAAGCCGACGTCCGTGGGGGACGGTTCGGCGCCCTCGGCGGTGAGGGACAGCAGGCGCTCGGCCTGGGCGCGCAGCGCGGCCTCGGACTTGCCGGACAGCACCCACGGCACGGTCGCCGAGGCGACCTCGACCGGTGCGACGGCGGCGGGTTCGGCCACCGGGGGCTGCTCGATGATGGTGTGGGCGTTGGTGCCGCTGACGCCGAAGGACGAGATCGCGGCCCGGCGCGGGCGGCCCGTCTCCGGCCAGTCGACGGCCTCGGCCAGCAGCCGCACCGCGCCCGCCGACCAGTCCACGTGCGGCGTCGGCTCATCGGCGTGCAGCGTCCGCGGCAGGACGCCGTGGCGCATCGCCATCACCATCTTGATCACACCGGCCACGCCGGACGCCGCCTGGGCATGACCGATGTTGGACTTCAGCGAACCCAGCCACAACGGCCGGTCCTCGGGCCGCTCCTGGCCGTACGTGGCGAGCAGCGCCTGCGCCTCGATCGGGTCACCCAGCGCGGTGCCCGTGCCGTGTGCCTCCACCGCGTCGACATCGGCCTCGGTGAGCCCGGCGGAGGCCAGGGCCTGCCGGATCACCCGCTGCTGCGCCGGTCCGTTGGGGGCTGTCAGGCCGTTGGACGCGCCGTCCTGGTTGACCGCACTGCCCCGCACGACCGCGAGGACCTCGTGGCCGTTGCGCACGGCGTCGGAGAGGCGCTCCACGAGCACCACGCCCACGCCCTCCGCCCAGCCGGTGCCGTCCGCGCCGGCCCCGAACGCCTTGCAGCGGCCGTCGGCGGACAGCCCGCGCTGCCGGCTGAACTCCACGAACGCGGCCGGTACGGCCATGACGTTCACACCGCCCGCGACGGCCATCGTGCTCTCGCCGCCCCGCAGCGACTGGATGGCCAGGTGCAGGGCGACCAGGGACGACGAGCACGCCGTGTCGACGGTGACGGCCGGGCCCTCCAGGCCGAACGAGTAGGCCACGCGTCCGGAGACGACGCTCGCGGCGCCGCCGGTGAGCAGGTGGCCCTCGACGCCTTCCGGGACCTGCGGGAGGCCTGCGCCGTAGCCCTGGTAGGACATTCCGACGAACACGCCGGTGCGGCTGCCCTTCAGGGAGGCCGGGTCGATTCCGGCCCGCTCGAACGCCTCCCACGAGGCCTCCAGCAGCAGGCGCTGCTGGGGGTCCATCGCGAGCGCCTCGCGCGGCGAGATCCCGAACAGCGCCGCGTCGAAGTCGCCCGCGTCGTAGAGGAAGCCGCCGTCGCGCGCGTACGTCTTGCCCGGGGTGCCCGGGTCGGGGTCGTAGAGGTTCTCGATGTCCCAGCCGCGGTCCTCGGGGAAGCCGGAGATCGCGTCGCCGCCGGACGTCACGAGCTGCCACAGGTCCTCGGGCGAGCCGACGCCGCCGGGCAGGCGGCAGCTCATCGCCACGATCGCGATCGGCTCGTCGTCGGCGGCGGCCGTGCGCTGCTCGGGCTGCGTGGCGCCCTGCGAACCGAGCAGCTGGGCGCGCAGGAACCGGGCCAGGGCCGTGGCGTTCGGGTAGTCGAAGACCAGCGTGGTGGGCAGCTTCAGGCCGGTGTCGGCCGTGAGCTTGTTGCGCAGTTCGACGGCGGTGAGCGAGTCGAAGCCGAGGTCGTTGAACGCCCGGCCGGGCTCCACCGCCGCGGCACCGTCGTGGCCGAGCACGGCGGCCGCGTGCGTGCGCACGAGGTCCACCAGCGTGCGGTCCTGCTCCCCTGTCGGCAGCCCGGTCAGCTTCGCGGCGAGCGCGTTGCCGGCCTCGGCGCCGCCGGAGACCGGAGCCTCCAGGGCACGGCGTGCCTCGGGCACGTCGGAGAGCAGGGCGCTGGGGCGGGTGACGGTGAACGGGCCGATGAACCGCTCCCACTCGAAGTCGGCGACGGTGAGGGCGGTCTCGTCGTCGGCCACGGCCTGCTGGAGCGCGGAGATCGCGAGGGCGGGCCGCATGGGGGGCAGGCCGCGGCGACGCAGCATCTCCTCTCCGTCGCCGACGCCGGCCATGCCGCCCTCGGCCCAGCCGCCCCAGGAGACGGCGAGCGCGGTGCGCCCGTGTGCCCGCCGGTACTCGGCGAGGGCGTCCAGGTAGGCGTTGGCGGCCGCGTAGGCGCCCTGGCCGGCGCCGCCCCAGACACCGGCGCCCGAGGAGAACATGACGAACGCGTCGAGCTCCTGACCGGCCAGCAGTTCGTCCAGGTGCGTGGCACCCGCGGCCTTGGCCGCCACCGTGCCGGCGAACCCGGCCGGGTCGGAGTCCTCGATCATGACGTGGTCGCCGACGCCCGCGGCGTGGACGACGGCGTTGACGGGATGCTCGGCCAGCAGCGCCCGCAGGGCTTCACGGTCGGCCGCGTCACAGGCCACGACGGTCGCGGCCGCGCCGAGCTCCGCCAGCTCCGCGACGAGTTCCGTGGCGCCGGGCGCCGCGGGACCGCGGCGGCTGGTGAGCACCAGGTGCTCCGCGCCCGCACCGGCGAGCCAGCGGGCGACATGTCCGCCCAGCGCACCCGTACCGCCGGTGATCAGCACCGTGCCGCGCGGTGACCACCCCTGGGCGGGGCCGGTGGCGCGGGCGGCCCGGACGAGCCGGCGCCCGTAGACGCCCGAGGCGCGGACCGCCACCTGGTCCTCGGCCGCCTGGCCGAGGACGGCGGCCACGCGGGCCGCGGTACGGGCGTCCAGCAGCTCGGGGAGGTCGAGCAGTCCGCCCCAGCGCTGCGGGTGTTCCAGCGCCGCCGCCCGGCCGAAGCCCCACACCTGCGACTGCAGCGGGCGGTCCGCGCGGTCGGAGCGGCCGGTGGCCACGGCGCCGCGCGTGGCGCACCACAGCGGGGCGTCGACACCCGCGTCGCCGAGCGCCTGTACCAGGCAGAGGCTCGCGGCGAGGCCGTGCGACAGGCCGGGGTGACCGGCCGAGGCGCTCTCGTCCTCGGCGAGCAGGGACAGCACGCCGGCCACCGGGCCGACGCCGGCCAGTTCGCGGGCCAGCGTCCCGCGGTCGGTGCCGGGCCCGGCGACGAGCGTCACCAGTTCCAGGCCGCGCCCGCCGAGCGCGGTGCGCACCGAGTCGGTCCACTCGCTCTCCCGGGCCACGACGAGCAGCCAGGTCCCGGACGCGCCGGGCTGCGGGAGCGCGCCGAGCGGCTTCCACGTGACGCGGTAGCGCCAGCCGTCGACCACGGACTGCTCGCGGCGCTGCCGGCGCCACGCTGACAGCCGGGGCAGGATCGCGCTCAGCGAGGCGTCCGCGCTGACGCCCAGAGTCGCCGCGAGGGACTGGGCGTCCTCGCGTTCCACGCTGTCCCAGAAACCG
This sequence comes from Streptomyces durhamensis, assembly GCF_000725475.1. Lineage (NCBI taxonomy): Bacteria > Bacillati > Actinomycetota > Actinomycetes > Kitasatosporales > Streptomycetaceae > Streptomyces > Streptomyces durhamensis. Next base: position 5,240 of record NZ_JNXR01000064.1, on the reverse strand, counting down.
GAGTCCGCCGGGTCGGCCGGGGTGCCGTCGGCTGCCGGGTCCTCGTCCCCTTCCAGCCAGAAGCGCTCGCGCTGGAAGGCGTAGGTCGGCAGCTTGACGCGGTGGGCGCCGGGGAAGAGCGCCTGCCAGTCCGGGGAGACGCCGTGCACGTGCAGTTCGGCGAGGGCGGTGACGAGGGCCTGCTGCTCGGGGCGGTCACCGCGCAGGAGGGGTACGGCGACCGCGTCGTCCGCGCAGGCCTGCGCCAGGGTGTACGGCTCGGCCAGCCGGCCGGTCAGGTTCGAAACGACGGGAATCCGCGGCTCGTTGAAGACCAGACCGCTGACGGCCTGCGCGAACTCCTCCAGCATGGGATCCATCAGCGGCGAATGGAACGCGTGACTGACCTTCAACCTGGACGTCTTACGACCCCGCTCACGGAAGGCCTCACCGACGGCCACGACCGCACCCTCGACACCGGAGACGACAACCGACTGGGGACCGTTGACCGCCGCGATACCGACCTCGTCGGACAGATACGGCAGCACCTCGTCCTCGGTCGCCTGGACCGCGACCATCGCACCACCCGCGGGCAGCGCCTGCATCAGCGCCGCACGCGCGGACACCAACTTCGCCGCGTCCTCCAGCGACAGCACACCCGCCACATGAGCAGCCGCGATCTCACCCACCGAGTGACCGGCCACGTAATCCGGCCGCACACCCCACGACTCCAACAGCCGGAACAACCTCCGCGTCGACGTCGACCGGCGCCTCCAGCCGCGCACACACCTCGTCGTACGCATCGGCGAAGACCGGGAACGCCTCGTACAACTCCCGCCCCATACCGAGGCGTTGCGAACCCTGACCCGAGAACAGGAAACCGACCTTGCCTCCCGGCCGGCCCTGGACCACTCCGGGCGACGGCGTCCCGGTGGCGAGGGCGGTGAGGGCCTGCCGGAGCTCGTCCGGGCCCTGTGCCAGGAGCACCGCGCGGTCCTCGAACATCTCGCGGGAGGCCAGGGAGAAGCCGATGTCGCAGGCCGTCCAGCCGTCCCTCGCATCGAGGTGGTCGGCCAGCCGGGCCGCCTGGGCACGCAGCGCCGGCTCGCCCTTGCCCGACAGCACCCACGGGACGAGTACCCCGGCGTCGGGCGTGGGGGGCAGCTCCGCCGTGGCGGGGGCCTGTTCGATGATGGTGTGGGCGTTGGTGCCGCTGACGCCGAAGGACGAGATCGCGGCCCGGCGCGGGCGGTCCGACTCGGGCCATGCGACTGCCTCGGTCAGGAGCCGGACGTCACCGGCCGACCAGTCCACGTGCGGCGTCGGCTCGTCCGCGTGCAGCGTCCGCGGCAGGACGCCGTGGCGCATCGCCATCACCATCTTGATCACACCGGCCACGCCCGCCGCGGCCTGCGTGTGACCGATGTTGGACTTCAGCGAGCCCAGCCACAACGGCTGCCCTTCGGGCCGCTCCTGCCCGTACGTGGCGAGCAGCGCCTGCGCCTCGATCGGGTCACCCAGCGTCGTCCCGGTGCCGTGCGCCTCTACGGCGTCCACGTCGCCCGGAGCGAGTCCGGCCGAGGCCAGCGCCTGGCGGATCACCCGCTGCTGCGCCGGCCCGTTCGGCGCGGTCAGGCCGTTGGACGCGCCGTCCTGGTTCACGGCGCTGCCCCGTACCACCGCCAGGACCTCGTGGCCGTTGCGCACGGCGTCGGAGAGGCGCTCCACGAGCACCACGCCCACGCCCTCCGCCCAGCCGGTGCCGTCCGCGTCCGCGCCGAACGCCCTGCAGCGGCCGTCGGCGGACAGCCCGCGCTGCCGGCTGAACTCCACGAAGACGTTCGGGCTGGCCATGACGGTGACGCCGCCGGCCAGGGCCATCGTGCACTCGCCGCTGCGCAGCGACTGCATGGCCAGGTGCAGGGCGACCAGGGACGACGAGCACGCGGTGTCGATCGTGACGGCGGGGCCTTCGAGACCGAAGGTGTAGGCCACCCGGCCGGAGACGACGCTGGACGCGCCTCCGACGAGCCGGTGTCCCTCGACGCCTTCCGGCGTGCGGCGCGCATCGGCTCCGTAGCCCTGGTAGGCCATGCCGACGAACACGCCGGTCCGGCTGCCGCGCAGTTGTGCGGGGGCGATCCCGGCCCGCTCGAAGGCCTCCCACGAGGTCTCCAGGAGGAGGCGCTGCTGCGGGTCCATCGCCAGGGCCTCGCGCGGCGAGATCCCGAAGAAACCGGCGTCGAAGTCGGTGGCGCCGTAGAGGAATCCGCCGTCGCGGGCGTACGTCGTGCCGGGGCGCTCGGGGTCGGGGTCGTAGAGGGCGTCGACGTCCCAGCCGCGGTTCGACGGGAACCCGGAGATGGCGTCGCCGCCGGACGTCACCAGGTCCCACAGGGCCTCGGGCGAGTCGACGCCGCCGGGCAGGTGGCAGCTCATCGCCACGATGGCGATGGGTTCGTCGTCGGCGGCGGCCGCGCGCTGGTCCTGCGGCGCGTCGGCCTGCGCTCCGAGCAACTCGTTCTGCAGGAAGCGGGCGAGTGCCGTGGCGTTGGGGTAGTCGAAGACCAGCGTGGGCGGCAATGCGAGTCCGGTCGCCGTGTTGACCTTGTTGCGCAGTTCGACGGCGGTCAGGGAGTCGAAGCCCAGGTCCTTGAAGGCCCGTTCGGGCTCGACGTCCGCCGCCGAGGAGTGGCCCAGGACGGCCGCGACGTGCGCGCGGACCAGGTCGGTCAGGGTCGCCGTGCGCTCGGCCTCCGGCAGTCCGGCGAGCCGGGCCGTCAGGGGCGCGACGCCGGTGGCGGCGTCGGCCGGTGCGGCGGTGCCGGCGCGGAGCACCTCGGGCAGCTCGGACAGCAGGGCGCTGGGGCGGCCGAGGGTGAACGGTCCGATGAACCGTTCCCAGTCGATGTCGGCCACGACGACCGCGGTGTCGTCGCAGTCCAGGGCGCGCTGGACCGCGGTCACGGCGAGGGCGGCGGGCAGGGTGGCGACGCCGCGGCGGCGCAGCTGCTCCTCGTCGGCGTCGGTGACCATGCCGCCGTCGGCCCAGGGGCCCCAGGCGATCGCGGTGGCGGTCAGGCCGCGGGCCCTGCGCCGGGCGGCGAGCCCGTCGAGGAAGGCGTTGCCGGCCGCGTAGGCGGTCTGCAGTCCGCTGCCCCATACGCCGGCGATCGAGGAGAAGAGGACGAAGGCGTCCAGCTCGCGCTCGCCGAGCAGTTCGTCCAGGTGCGCGGCGCCGCGGGCCTTCGCCGCCACCGTGCGGGCGAAGTCGGTGGGCGTCAGCTCGTCGAAGGGGGTGAACTGTGCCACGCCCGCGGCGTGGAAGACGGAGGTGAAGGTGTGCTCGGCGAGCAGCGTCGCCACCGCGTCGCGGTCGGCGACGTCACACACGGCGAGGGTGACGCGTGCTCCCAGTGCCTCCAGTTCGGCCTTGAACGCGGTCGCGCCGGGCGCGTCGGCGCCGCGACGACCGGTGAGCACCAGGTGTTCGGCACCGGCACCGGCGAGCCAGCGGGCGATGTGCCCGCCCAGCGCACCCGTACCCCCGGTGATCAGGACGGTGCCGCGCGGCGACCAGGGCCGGCCGGCGCCGTTTCGGGCGTGGGCGAGCCGGGCGGTGAACACGCCGGAGGCGCGGACGGCGACCTGGTCCTCCGCCGTGTCGGGGCTCTGGCACAGGACGGCGGCGATACGGCCGGCGGCGCGCTCGTCGACGGCCGCGGGCAGGTCGATCAGGCCGCCCCAGCGCCGGGCGTGCTCCAGGGCCAGGGCGCGGCCGAGGCCCCACACCTGGTTCTGCTCCGCGCTGAGCGGTGCGTCGTCGGAGCGGCCGGTGGCGGCCGCGCCGCGGGTGGCGCACCACAACGGCGCGTCGACGCCCGCGTCGCCCAGCGCCTGGGCCAGGGCGACGGTCTGTGCGAGGCCCTGGGAGAGGGCGGGGTGCTCGGGCGAGGCGGTCTCGTCGGTCGCGAGCAGCGACAGGACGCCGTCGAGCGAGCCGGCTTCGGCTGCGGCCCGGGTCAGCTCGTCGGTCAGGGACGCGCGGTCGGCGTCGGCGCCGACCGGCAGCGGGATCAGGTGCGCGCCGCGTCCGGCGAGGGCCGCGCGGACCGTCCCGGCCCACTCGTCGCCTTCAGGCGCGGCGAACAGCCATGTGCCGCCGGAGAGGTCCCCGGCGGACAGGCCGTTCAGCGGCTGCCAGACGAGCTGGTAGCGCCAGCTGTCCACGACGGACCGCTCGCGCCGCTGGCGCCGCCACGCGGACAGCTTCGGGACCACTACGTCCAGTTCGTCGGGGCTCAGCCCCAGCGTGGCGGCGAGGGACTGGGCGTCCTCACGTTCGACGCTCGCCCAGAACTCGGCGTCGACCGCGTCCACGCCGGCCGTCTCCGCCTCGGGGGCCTCCAGCCAGTAGCGCTGCTGCTGGAAGGCGTAGGTGGGCAGGTCGACGCGGTGGGCGCCGGGGAAGAACGCCTGCCAGTCCGGGGAGACGCCGTGCACGTGCAGTTCGGCGAGCGCGGTGACGAGGGCCTGCTGCTCGGGGCGGTCGGCGCGCAGCAGCGGGACGGTGACCGCCTCGTCCACACAGCCCTGCGCCATGCCGCTGAGGACGCCACCGGGACCGATCTCCACGAACGTGGTCACGCCCAGGCCGTGCAAGGTCTGGACGCCGTCGGCGAAACGGACCGCCTCACGGACGTGCCGGACCCAGTACTCGGGCGTGTACGACTCCGCCACATCCCCCGTCAGATTCGAGACCACCGGGATCCGCGGCTCGCTGAACGTCAGACCACGGACGACCTCGGCGAACTCCTCCAGCAATGGGATCCATCAGCGGTGAATGGAACGCGTGACTGACCTTCAACCGGGACGTCTTACGACCCTGACCGGCGAAGGTCTCACCAATCGCGACGACCGCGGCTTCGGTGCCGGAGACCACGACCGACTGCGGGCCGTTGACCGCCGCGATACCGACCTCGTCGGACAGATACGGCAGCACCTCGTCCTCGGTCGCTTGGACCGCGACCATCGCACCACCCGCGGGCAACGCCTGCATCAGCGCGGCACGCGCGGACACCAGCTTCGCCGCGTCCTCCAGCGACAGCACACCCGCCACATGCGCGGCCGCGATCTCACCCACTGAGTGACCGGCCACGTAATCCGGCCGCACACCCCACGACTCCAACAGCCGGAACAACGCCACCTCGACCGCGAACAACGCCGGCTGCGTCGAACCCGTCTGATTCAACTCCTCCGAG
>NZ_JNXR01000063.1:0-7239 GCF_000725475.1 Streptomyces durhamensis | reverse complement strand
CTTGGCCTTGCGGGACAGCTCCCGCTGAAGGCGCTTGAGCTTCTTCTCGGCCCGGCGCAGGAAGCGCGGGCTGTTGATCTTCCGGCCGTCGGACAGGACAGCGAAGGCGGACAGGCCGAGGTCGATACCGGCGTCGGTCTCCGCCTCGGGCAGGATGTCCGGCTCGGTGTCGACGACGATGCCAGCTCAGCCCTTCCCTGCAGGGGGAACTACACCGGACGCATTTCTCTTCCGGTACGCCAGCAGTACCCCCCACCTCGGCCGTGACCTCGAACCGCTCCCCCGGATGCGCCGTGTTGGGCACCGTGAACTGATCCGTGGGGCGTGAGGACGCCGGGCCCCGTTTCCCGATCTGACAGGGGACGGGACCCGGCGGCGAAGCCGGCCGCGGTGCGACCGGCGCACGATGCCATCGGCGAACCGGTCGGTGAGGGCCCCGGGGTTGGAAGCGGCGGAGTGCTGGTTGATGTGCATCGTGGCGTTCACCGTCGTGCCCTGCCGGGCGAGCATGTCGACGAGATGGGACTCGCGGGCCGGCTGTACGGCCCGAGCGGGCGGGTCAGCGGGATGACGATGTCCGGGCCTCACCGGTCGGGGCCTGCCTGGCGACCGAGACCACGCCGCCGTGCGCGAACGGCAGATGGTCACGGACGACCTTGGGCAGATTGCTGCGCCCTCTCAAAACCGGCCTACTTCCAGGGGAAGCGGTACGCGCGATAACTGTTCACGCCCGTGGGGAACTGGGCCTTGAACACGGCCTTCCCCGAGGCGTTGAACTCGGAGACGTACGGAAGCGACCCCCATCCGACGAACGCCCCTCCCCGGCGGAGCGGCTGCGCGTTGCCCTGTGAGGACGCGCTGAGGTAGTCCGGCTGGTTCACAGACTTCACCAGCGTCGCCGTACGCGCCTTCTCGTCCACGCGGACGGTGACGACACGGCTGAAGGGAAGCTCCTCCACCGCCCCGGCCCCAGTGTTCGCGGCTCCCGCGGACTCGTTGTCGAACCAGCTGTACAGGCCGCCGCCGAGCGGTTCGGGATCGTGCTGCCACGAGAAGATCGTCCCGGCCGTGTTCAGGTACTGGCCGGGCGCGGCCTGCTCCTTGAACGTGCTGGCCTTGCCGCCGAGCTGCCACAGCACGGTGCCGTTGTGCCGGTCGACTTTGTACGTGGTCCACGTGTTCCGGGCATCGATGAGCAGGTCACCATCGGTGTCGGGTTTCACCGCGTTGATGTGGAACCAGTCCCACGGCTTGTTCGGCGACGACGGCAGCGGCTGCTCGCTCTGCGCGTACGGCACGTGATCGGCCGCCTTCCACTGGAACAGGACCCGGCCCGTGCGGATGTCTATCTCCTGCACCACGCCGTCGATGACCGCCTGGTGCGCGGAGCCGCCGATGCCCGTCAGATCGGCGGTCTCCTGCTTGTACGCCAGGATGAGTGCCGTGCCACGACCGGTGATCAGGAACTCGTGCCCGTCGGCGGTGTACCCGTTCCCGGCACGGACCTCGGCGACCTTCTGATACCGGTTGTCATAGATGTAGTTCACCCCGCTCGCGAGAGAGCCGAGCCCGGTGCCCTGCCACCAGGTCAGAACCGGCCTGCCCCGGTAGGTCTGGGCACGGAAGTCCGCCGCCTGCTGCCCAGCCGGCGCCTTGTGAGACCACACGACACGCCTGCCGTCGCCGCTCAGGATCTCCACGCCGCTGGAGTAGGCGCTGTTCGCGGAGTTCGGCGAGACGAAGATGTCCCCGCGGCTCGCTGTGCTCTTGTCGGCAAGGACAGTCACCGGTGGCAGCGGCTTGCTGTCCAGGGTTGCGGATGCGGTGCCGGCCAGGGGCAGCAGGCCCGTGACGACAGTGGTGGCCGCAGCGATCAGGATCCGCGCGGGTATGGAGTTGTGACGCATCAGGTGTCCGTTTCTGGCAGCCCAAGCCGAACCGGTCGGCTCGGTCACGGGCATGCGGAGAAGGCGCACACCCGACCGGGCATGCGCAGTGAGAGATGGCAACTACAGGAGGGTGCTACCGCGCATAGCCAGTGAGGCTGTCAGGCGCGGACGGATGCCACTGGAGGCCGAACGGCTCTCAACAGGGACGACACGCAGCAGAACACACCCGCATATGGTCGATGTGACCGCGAGTCGTGAGGATCTTGCGCCGCTGCATATGGCAGAACGTAGCCGCGCACGGACCGAAGCGTCAATCAACGTCCACGCAGCGAACAGGATGACCGGCCGGGACTGTTGCACTCCATGCCAGACCGTGCGGCCGGACGTGCCACTCTCACTGGGCGTTCACCTCGGACGTCATCCTGATCACTCCGGCCATGGGTTGTTCATGCCGGCTCAGCGGCGGGCCCTGCACGGATGCCGCGCCGACGGAGATGGCGCCGGATCGCGCGAGAGGAGTACGCGCGGTCCGCGAGGACAGTCTCTGGTCGAGTTCTGGGTCTACCGAGTCCACGTCGCGGAATGCGGATCCTGGCCATGACGGTGTCGAATTCCGGGGCGTCACCGGCTTGGCCTGCGATGACGTGGAGGGCCAACGGCCGTGCCCGGCTGTCGCTGGCCAGATGCACTTTCGTGCTCAGGCCACCGCGGGAGCGTCCGAGTGCGTGATCGTCGGGTTCTGACGGGCGTGGCGCCCCCTTCTTTTTCAGCACCGGCCACGTGCTGGTGGCCCCGGCAGACCGTGGAGTCGACCCAGCAGCTCGGGCAGGCCGCGGGGGAACGGTCAACGGAGGCGACTCAGGGAATCCGCCGGTGGACGGGCTTCCAATCGTCCACCGGGGCCCATGAGTGACTCCCGAACTCATCGATCGCCGACGGCGAGGTCATCCCCGAAGAGGGCGAGCCCGAAGTCGTCTTCTGCCGGGACGAGTTCGGGCCGCTCGGCTTTCAGCCCCACCCGGCCGGCAATGGGCCGAACGTGGCGGCCAGCACAAGAATCCCGACCGGGAGCCCCGGCCTCGCCGACGGGCGACCCACACCCGACCGCACGGCGTCCGGCACCTGTTCGCCGCCTACGACGTTGCCAAGGACCAGCCTTCTGGGCACGTCAAAAAGACCCAAGACCAGGTCGAAGTTCCTGGAGTCCTCCCGCTACCTGCGCTCAATGCACCCGGTCGACGTGCGCATTGCGATCGTCTGTGACAACTACTCACCGCACCTGACGGCGAAGCGATGTCAGCGAGCCGCGACGTGGGCAGCGGCGAACAACGTCGAGGTCGCCTACACCCCGACCAGAGGATCAGAACGACGGGCAATTGTACTGCGTAGCCAGGGGTACCGTGACGCAGTATGTACTGCCCGCCGCCGATTGCGGGACGGCGAAGACGGCGGTGCGCGAGCGGGGCATCACGACGCTGCCGAGCTCTCGGACGAGGGTCGCCTGATCGCTCGCCCCGGCAGCCAGGCGGTAGAGCCCGATGGGAATCGTGTCTCCCTGCTTGAAACCGGCGACGACCAGTCGGCGCTTGCTCTCACCGCGCAGCCGAGCCCGTTCCGGGTTCGTCGGGACGGCAACCGACTGCTTGTACGAGGCGGTGGTGTTGTCCTGGGTGGCGCTGATGGTGAAGTGGCCCGCTGCCGCCAGGCTTTCACGGGCGGCGGACTGCGGGACGAAGTCCCAAGTTTCACTTTGCATTACACCGCTGCCGATGTCGTACACCCGCAGCCGCGCACCGTTGAAAAGGGACTCCGGAGGCTCGTACCGGTCGAAGGTGAGCTTGCCGGCGGTGGGCTGCGCGGTGGTGGTGTAGCCGTGGCGGCCGTCAGACACGGTGACGGTGACCGCTCGCTCGGCCGTGAAGCCGTGCAGGCACAGGGCGTTCTCGCGGTTGAACACGAGGTTGCTCGGGCCCTGGACTGTGCTCATCCATACGGCGGGCGAGGTGGCCATTTTGGCAGGCAGAGAGGACAGATCCCGCTTACATTCGGGGGCGTCGCCGTCGCCTGCCGCGAGATTTCTGAACTTCCCCGGCAGTTTCGGGCCCTTTCGCGGCTTGGGCGTGCGTGCGCCTGCGGCTTGTCGGCTCTCCGCTGCGCTTCGTGTTGTCGTGTTCGTTCGACGTGTGGCGTCCTGGGTCGCCGAGCCGCATCCAGCGGCGGCGATGGACAGCAGCACCAGCCATCCGGCTAGTTGTCGACGCTTCATCAGGGTTTCCTTTCATGTGCTCGCTGTGGGCTCCCAGATGCGCACTGCGTGCGGGCCTGGTTCCTTTGCTGGTCGAGGTACTTGCGGTCCGCCTCGTAGTCCTGCCGGCTCGCGGCACCGGTGCGGAAGGCGTTACGCATTTGGTCGAGAGAATCCCGCGCGGCCTGGTCTCCGGTGACCGGGTCGCACCGAGCGAAGGCCCAGGCGGCCAGCCATCCCAGCCACTGGGCGCGCACGACGAAATGGCTCTCCAGCGCGAGTGCCTGCCGCATGCCGGAGATCGCGGCCTCCAGGTGTCCTCGGTCCGCCTCGCGCTGGGCGGCGATGGAGACAGCTAGCGCCTTCAGTTCGCGAACACCTCCGCCGGGCCCTGCGGCGCGGACCCGCCGCACAACGGCATCGATGGTGCCGTCGTCCCTGGTGAGGCCCGCATTGATCCGGCAATACTCCACCTGGGCCAGGTTGACCGCGGCTTTGAGGCGGCCCAGCGTGGTGAAGTTCGCGTCGGACATCAGCCGCCGGAGGGTGGAGGTGACACCGGCGATGTCCGAGTCACGCAGGGCTCCGGGAACGCAGTCCGTCGCTGCCGCTGCACGCAGATAAGTGTTGCCGGCCAGGCTGAGCTGTGCCCGGAGCCGGATGGGAGAGTCCGCGGGGATTGCCCGGTAGTCGGCGCCGGCGGCCTCCAGCACGGAACGCGAAGCCGCCTGCCCGTTGACAGTGGTCTGTTCCAGGGCGTGGCCCCGGAACAGGTGGACAAGGTCCGAGGTGACGAATCCGGAGCCGGAGTCCAGGTCCGACGTCCCTTTGCCGGGCAGCAGCCGGGCGAAGCCAGCTACGGCTTCGGTGGTACGGCCTGAGTGCCAGGCGTCCAGGGCGGAGGTGAACTGGGCAAGACCGCTGGCTTGCCGGACCAGCTCGGCCACCAGGGCGCCCCGGCTGTGGGCAAGGCCGAGGCTCTGGTCCGCGGGGACCGGTGCGCTGGTGTACCACCCAGCGAGTTCGGGGGCGTCGGGCACCTGGTCGGCGCGGACATACACCGCCGGGCGCACATTGATCTGCCCGCCGGAACCGGGGGTGACGATGCCGCCGAGGAGGATGGCGGCGTTGGACTGGCCGACGAACTTCCGGGTGCGGCTGTCGAGGCTGCGGTGATCGCCGTGGAGCAGGTCGGTCAGCGGAAGGTCGTACTGCGTTGCGTAGTCGTGTACGACTGTGCCCTTGGGAAGAGCCTTGCTCAGGGACTGGGCAAAGGTCGAGGAGACATCGTCCAAAAGCTGCTGGTCTTGCCCGGAGCCACGGTCCTTGAAGCCGACCACAGCCACGTCCTGAGGACCGGTCAGCCGGTACAGGGGGGCCGGTGGGGCCTGGAAGCGCATGAGTACCACGACCCCGCCGGCAAAGACACAACCGATCACGGCTACGTACGTGGCGCGCTGCCATCGAGGCACCTCGGCCAGTTTGTCCCGCAGAAGCTGGGTGACGGACCCCAGAAAACCGGTCAGGCCGACCAGGACACCGATGAGGGTCGCTGCCCCGCCGGGTCTTGCGCCCAAGGCGTTGGCCAGAGTGAGGGACGCCGCCAGAGCCAAGCTGATACCGGCCGCCGCCACCCAGATCTTTGCGCCGCCCTGGGTATGACTTGTACTACTTGGCGCATTTTCTTCCATCCCCTCGCATATTAAGGGCGCTGACTTGTGATGGCCCGTAGGCGCTACAGGCCATCACCAGGGAGTTCTCTGAGTGTGCTCCGGATGCAGAGTTGCCGGCATGCACGCCTTTAGAGGCCCTAACAGAATGACGGAACCGTACGGCTGCGAGGTGCCCGGATCTCGGACATCCTGTGACCTTTGAAGGTGCCGTCCTGAACGGACCGCCGGATGGCCACGGGCCGTCTTCGGTCGCCTTGCTGATGCAGGCCGTCGACTTCGCCCTGGCCCGGCCGCCGTCCGGCACCATGGACCTGCGGGGCGCGCAGGTGTCCTACCTCCACGACAACGAGCACAGCTGGCCGGCGTCTGGCTTGTCGTGCTGACCGTGCTGGGCACGCTGTGTTTCGGCACGCACTCCCCCAACCCGGCCCAACGAGGCAAAGGCGCCCGGTTTCAGCCCCTCGTCCACACACTCGACCTCTTGATGCCCATCGGCGGCCTAGGGCAGCGCACGGCCTGGTACTGGTCGAACGACAGCCTCCAATGGCTGGCCTACCTGCTGATCGCCTTCGGCTGGGTGCTCACGACCGCCGTCATCGCGGGTGCCACCCGCACCCTGCAGAAAAACTAGCGGTCGACAGCTGAGTTCAGGCGTCGCCGGTAGATCAGTGGGCATCAATGGGAGGGCAGGCATCGTGGAGGTCACCGCCTACCTCCCAGCGGATGCCTGGACGGCAGAACCAGAACGAGCGGACGAACGTGCGCTCCACGCCCCAGCGTGGGTGCCCCGAGCCACGCTCGGTATCCCAGTCGGCGATCACCGGCTTCACGCCGAGACCCCGAACAAGACGCCGGAACTTGTCGAGTTGTCGATGGGTGATCAGGCAGCAGGCGAGCTTGAGGAGCCCCTCATGGATGTCAGTCAGCCCGTCGTTCGCATCGGATCCGCAGACGTCGAAAGCCGTGCAGCCACGCGAAACTCCCCCCGATGAGTCCCATCTGACCTGCTGTCACCTTTCCCTGCGTCTCGGGGCCTCAGCTCAGCCCAAGGCCGCCGGAAGCGCGCTAACAACGGCTATCACCAGCATCCAGTGGGAGTACCGGTCCAAGATGTGAGGAACCCTGACTTGCCTGCCCCGAGGCAGTACCCGCTGGAGTTGTGTGAGCTTGCGGTGCGGACGTACCGGACCGCCGAGGCGAAGCCCGTGATCCGTCGCATGGCCGAGGAACTCGGCGTGCATCACGAGGCCCTGCGAGGCTGGATCCGGCAGGCCCAGGCCGACGCTGGCGAGCGGGACGGCCTGCTCACCACCGAGAAGAAGGAAGAGCTCCCCCCCCCGTTATGTTTTCCGCGGTCCTGCAAGAGGACCGCTGGCCTCCGGGCCCGGCATGACTGTTCCCCCCTGTCGAACGGATGACCTGGGGGGTGGTG
>NZ_JNXR01000062.1:0-8882 GCF_000725475.1 Streptomyces durhamensis | reverse complement strand
GCGCGTGGGCGTGGCCCTGGCTGCCGTAGCCGATGACCGCGACCTTGCGGCCCTGGATGATGGACAGGTCGGCGTCAGCGTCGTAGAACAGCTCGGCCACTTTGGGTTCTCTCCTTGGTGTGCAGGTTGTGCGTCCCACCGTATGCCGGTGAGGGGAAGGGAAGTCTCGGAATCTCGGCATCCGGGCGGACGGTCGCCTCCGGCCGCCCGGATCCAGCCTTGCGCGGTTCGCTCAGGTTCAGCTTTACGCGGTTCGGTCGAGCGCGCGAAGCGAGCGGTCGGTGATCGAGCGGGAGCCGCGGCCGATCGCGATGGTGCCGGACTGCACCAGCTCCTTGATGCCGAACGGCTCCAGCATCTTGAGCATGGCGGACAGCTTGTCACTCGATCCGGTGGCCTCGATCGTGACGGCCTCCGGGGAGACGTCGACCGTCTTGGCGCGGAACAGCTGGACGATCTCGACGATCTGCGAGCGGGTCTCGTTGTCGGCGCGCACCTTCACGAGGACCAGTTCGCGCTGGACGGCCTGCCCGGGCTCCAGCTCGACGATCTTCAGCACGTTGACGAGCTTGTTGAGCTGCTTGGTCACCTGCTCCAGCGGCAGGTCCTCGACGTTCACCACGATGGTGATGCGGGAGATGTCGGGGTGCTCGGTGACGCCGACGGCGAGCGAGTCGATGTTGAAGCCGCGCCGCGAGAACAGGGCGGCGATCCGGGCCAGGATGCCCGGGGTGTTCTCCACCAGGACGGAGAGCGTGTGCTTGGACATGGTCTTTTACGTCTCTCTCGCTCAGTCGTCTTCGTTGTCGCCGAAGTCGGGGCGGACGTCCCGGGCGGCCAGGATCTCGTCGTTGGAAGTGCCGGCGGCGACCATCGGCCACACCATCGCGTCCTCGTGGACGATGAAGTCGACGACGACCGGGCGGTCGTTGATGGAGTTCGCCTCCTGGATGACCTTGTCCAGGTCCTCCGGCCGCTCGCAGCGCAGGCCCACGCAGCCCATCGCCTCGGACAGCTTCACGAAGTCCGGCACGCGCGTGCCCTTCGCCTGCGGGTTGACGTCGTCGGGACCGCTGTGCAGCACCGTGTTGGAGTAACGCTGGTTGTAGAAGAGGGTCTGCCACTGGCGGACCATCCCGAGGGCGCCGTTGTTGATGACGGCGACCTTGATCGGGATGTTGTTCAGCGCGCAGGTGGTCAGTTCCTGGTTGGTCATCTGGAAGCAGCCGTCGCCGTCGATCGCCCAGACGGTCTCGGCGGGCTGTCCGGCCTTGGCGCCCATGGCGGCCGGGACCGCGTAGCCCATCGTCCCGGCGCCGCCGGAGTTCAGCCAGGTGGCGGGCTTGTCGTACTGGATGAAGTGCGCGGCCCACATCTGGTGCTGGCCGACGCCCGCCGCGAAGATCGTGCCCTCGGGCGCGAGCTGTCCGATGCGCTCGATGACCGCCTGCGGCGAGAGCGAGCCGTCCTCGGGCTGGTCGTAGCCGAGCGGGTAGGTCTCGCGCCACCGGTTCAGGTCGCTCCACCAGGCGGTGTAGTCGCCCTTGTGGCCCTCGCTGTGCTCCTTCTGCACCGCCTGGACCAGGTCGGCGATGACCTCGCGGGCGTCGCCGACGATCGGCACGTCCGCGGCGCGGTTCTTGCCGATCTCCGCCGGGTCGATGTCGGCGTGGACGATCTTGGCGTAGGGGGCGAAGCTGTCCAGCTTGCCGGTGACGCGGTCGTCGAAGCGGGCGCCGAGGGCGACGATCAGGTCGGCCTTCTGCAGAGCGGTGACGGCGGCGACCGCACCGTGCATGCCCGGCATCCCCAGGTGCAGCGGGTGGCTGTCCGGGAACGCGCCGAGCGCCATCAGGGTGGTGGTGACGGGCGCTCCGGTGAGTTCGGCGAGGACCTTCAGCTCGGCCGTGGCGTGCGCCTTGAGGACGCCGCCGCCGACGTAGAGGACGGGCCGCCTGGCGGAGGTGATCAGCTTGGCGGCCTCGCGGATCTGCTTGGCGTGCGGCTTGGTCACCGGGCGGTAGCCGGGCAGGTCCATGGTGGGCGGCCAGGTGAAGGTCGTCTTCGCCTGCAGGGCGTCCTTGGCGATGTCGACCAGGACCGGGCCCGGGCGGCCGGTGGAGGCGATGTGGAACGCCTGCGCGATGACCCGCGGGATGTCCTCGGCCTTGGTGACGAGGAAGTTGTGCTTGGTGATCGGCATGGTGATGCCGACGATGTCCGCCTCCTGGAAGGCGTCCGTACCGATCGACTTCGAGGCGACCTGGCCGGTGATCGCGACCATCGGCACGGAGTCCATGTGGGCGTCGGCGATCGGCGTCACCAGGTTGGTGGCGCCGGGGCCGGAGGTCGCCATGCAGACGCCGACCTTGCCGGTGGCCTGCGCGTACCCGGTGGCCGCGTGGCCGGCGCCCTGCTCGTGGCGGACCAGCACATGACGGACCCGCGTCGAGTCCATCAGGGGGTCGTACGCCGGGAGGATCGCACCGCCGGGAATGCCGAACACCGTGTCCGCGCCGACCTCCTCGAGGGAGCGGATGAGGGACTGCGCACCCGTGACGTGCTCGACGGGGGCGGACTGCTGTCCTCCGGATCGGGGCCGCGGCTGCGGATGGGCCCCGGTGGCCTGCTCGGTCATCGGCATTCTCTTCTCGATGCTGAGGGTTTTTGCGAGGTTTGTGCGGAGTTCAAGCGCTGCACGAGCGGCACTCGTGCAACAAAAAACCCCTCGTGCCGCAAGGCAAGCGAGGGGAGCGCGTCGGTGAGGTCGCTGGGCGTTCCGGATCGTCCTCCGGTGGGTCCCAGCTCAGCCGACGCGCTGTCCAAGTACGAGAATTCGGGTGCGCATGGCACTGACCCTCCCCCCGGCACACACCACGTGTCAAGTGGGTGGGATGGGCGTCTCATTATGTGAGCGGAGTCCACTGTCACCTCCCAAGACGGCGGCCACACTCCCTGTGTACACCCCCGCGCCCCTCCGCGGGGCCCGTTCAGCCCCGGGGCGCACCGGTGGGTGTCGAGGCCACGACCGTGCTCAGCCCGTCGGGCCGCCGCGCGGTCGCCCCCTCGGCCCCGAGGCGTGCCTGCGGCTCCCGGACGCCGCCCGCGAACGCCGGTTCGGCGGGTGCGTGGGGCACCGGATAGTGGCCGGATCCGAGCGCCCGGCGCAGCCGGTACTCGTCCAGCGGCGCGGCGAACGCCATGCCCTGTCCGTGCGTGCAGCCCATCGCGCGCAGCGCCACGACCTGCTCCGGCAGGTCCACGCCCTCGGCCACGGACTGCAGCCCCAGATCGCCGGCGATGCGCAGCAGCCCGCTGGTGATCTTGTGCAGCCGCGCGGACTCCACGACGCCCTCGACCAGACTGCGGTCGAGCTTCAGGACGTCCACGGGGAGCCTTCTCAGGGCCGTGATGGCCGCGTGGCCGCTGCCGAAGCCGTCCAGCGCGATCCGCACCCCGAGCCGGCCGAGCGCGGTCAGCCGGCGCTCCAGCTCGTCCAGGGAGATCAGCGGATCGGTGTCGGACAGCTCCAGGACCAGCGCGCCGGGCGGTAGCCCGTGCCGGGTCAGGAGGGCCTCCACGGCGCCGAGCGGCTTCGAGCGGTCCAGCAGCCGCCGGGCGCTCATCCGGACGGCCACCGGTACGACGAGCCCGGTCGCGGCCCGCTCGGCGGCCTGCTCGACGGCCTCCTGCAGGACCCAGCGGTCCAGCTCGGCGGTCTTGTCGCCGTCCTCGGCCACCCGCAGGAACTCGGCCGGGGTGAACAGCACCCCCTGCGAGGAGCGCCAGCGCGCCTGTGCCGAGACCGCCGTGATCCGGCCGCTCTCCAGGCACACCACCGGCTGGTGCAGCAGCGCGAACTCTCCGTCGTGCAGTGCGGCACGCAGCCGGGTGGCCAGCTCCGCCTTGCGTACGACGTCCTGCTGCATCTGCGGCTTGTAGAGCTCGACCCGGCCCTTCCCGGCGGCCTTCGCGCGGTACATCGCGAGGTCGGCGTTGCGCAGCAGCTCGCCCGCCCCGAGGCCCGGTTCGGCGAAGGCGACGCCGATGGAGGCGTTGACCCGGACATCGTTGCCGTCGATCGGGTACGGCTGGGAGAGGGTCACCCGGAGGCGTTCGGCGAGCTCCAGGATGTTCCGCTCCCTCGCGGCACGGTCGCGGGTGCCGTCCCCGACGATCAGTGCCGCGAACTCGTCGCCGCCCAGCCGGGACGCCGTGTCCCCCTGCCGGACCGCGTCCTGGAGCCTGCGGGCGGCCTGGACGAGCAGCTCGTCCCCGGCCTGGTGCCCGATCGTGTCGTTGACCGCCTTGAAGCCGTCCAGGTCGATGAAGAGCACGGCCGTGTTGCGCAGGGCGGCGCCCCGGTCGGTGGCCCGGCGGCCGGACAGGGCCTGCTGCACACGCCGGGTGAACAGCGCGCGGTTGGGCAGGTCGGTCAGCGGGTCGTGCTCGGCGTTGTGCTGCAACTGCGCCTGCAGGCGCACCCGTTCGGTCACGTCCCGGCTGTTGAAGATCAGCCCGCCGTGGTGACGGTTGACCGTCGACTCCACGTTGAGCCAGCCGCCGTCGCCGGACCGGAAGCGGCACTCGATGCGGGTGGTGGGTTCCTCCGGCGGGCTGGCGGCCAGGAAGCGGCGCACCTCGTGCACCACACAGCCCAGGTCCTCGGGGTGGATGAGACTGGCCAGTTCGCTGCCCACCAGCTCCTCGGCGGGCCGGCCGTAGACCCCGGCGGCGGCCGGGGAGACGTACCGCAGGATGCCGTTGGGCGCGGCGATCATGATGACGTCGCTGGAGCCCTGCACCAGGGAGCGGAAGTGGTTCTCCTTCTGCGCCAGCTCCTGGGTGAGGGTGATGTTGTCCAGCAGCATGATGCCCTGCCGGATGACGAGCGCGAGCACGACGGCGCCCGCGGTGATCAGCACGACGTGGTCGGGCCGGCGGCCGTTGAGGACGTTGTACAGGATGCCCAGGGTGCACACGGCGGCGGCGAGGTACGGGGTGAGGGCGGCGAGGGAACCGGTCAGCGGCCGGCCGGACGGGTACCGGCTGTGCTCGGCGCCCGGGGCGGGTACGGACAGGTGGTGATGTCCGGTGCCGCGCTGGCCGGGCACATGCTCGTGGACCACCCGCGTGTGCCCCTCCGCCGCCCGGGCCTCCTGGGCCGCGAGGCGCCGCGGCGCGGCCCACGGGGCGTAGGCGAGCAGCAGCGAACCGGCGAACCAGCCCGCGTCCAGCAGATGCCCGGAGTGGTAACTGCTCTGCAGCAGCGGCGAGGTGAACAGCGCGTCGCACATCACGATCAGCGCGAGCGCGCCGATCACGGTGTTCACCGCCGTCCGGTTGCCCGGGGTGCGGCGGAAGTGCAGCGCGAGCACCATGCTGACGAGCGCGATGTCGAGCAGCGGGTACGCCAGCAGCAGCGCGGTACGCGGCACGCTCGGTCCGTCGAAGCGGGCCGCCTGGGCGAGCGCGAGGCTCCAGGAGAGGGTGAGCAGGGAGCCGCCGATCAGCCAGGCGTCCAGGGCCAGGCAGATCCAGCCCGCCTTCGTCACCGGCCGCTTGGCGAAGACCAGCAGGCCCACGATGGCGGGCGGCGCGAAACACAGGAAGAACAGGTTCGCCCAGCTGACCTGGGGCACCTGCTCGCCGAGCACGACCTCGTACCACCCCCAGACCGCGTCGCCGAGCGCCGCCATGAGCTGGGAGAGGGCGAACAGCAGCCAGGCCGACCGGAAGCGCACGCGCGTGGTGCGCGCGTAGCGGAAACAGGAGACCGCGGCGGTGGCCGCCGCGGCGCTCAGCCCGAAGTCACCCATGACGTCGGCGATCTGCTCCGTACCCCAGTCGAACGCGGCTCCGACGGCGTAGGCCGCGCAGATCACCGCGAGGACGAGCTGCTCCGCCGTGCGGGTGCCCTCGTCGGCGGCCGGCCGGCGGGGCGCCGGAGCCTGCTGCGGGTGGGGGGCGCGCACGGCTCCGTCCAGGGCGGTCGTCACAGAGGGCGGCGCACTCACCGGGGCCTCCCGGTCCGCGCCGTTCCCGCGTCCCGACGGTCCCGGTGCGGTGGGTGCGCATGCCTCCGGCGGCCGTTGGGCCTGCGGTGCTGGTGGCCGTGGTGGCTGGTGTGGTGGCCGCGTCTGCGCGTGGCCGTGCGCAAGGGTCGCCGTCGGCGGCTCCGCCGCGTCGGATCGTTCGTCCATAGGCCGTGCATCGCCCGTCGCCCCCCTCAATCTGAACTGTCCATCCCCGGCGCCGAACGTTCCACGGCGCAGCCCCTGTCGGGACGATACACCAGGATCGTCACTCAGGGACATAGCTTCTCTACGCTCCGTGACGACCAGCGGGTATGCGCGTACGCGCCGCGTCCGAGGGGTTGCGGAGGGTGCCGGAAGCGGGCTACGCCCCCGTCGTGAGGATCACGTTGCGCAGCGGCTCGTGGTGCACGAACCGGGTCAGCTGGTCGACGAGCAGCCGCTTCGCGCGTGGTGAGAAGGCCGAGGTGGGACCGCCCACGTGCGGGCTGATGAGCACGCCGGGGGCCTGCCAGAGCGGGTGCCCGGGCGGCAGCGGCTCGGGGTCGGTGACGTCCAGGGCCGCGGTGATACGGCCGCTCTCCAGCTCCGCCAGCAGTGCCTTGGTGTCCACGACGGGGCCGCGTGCCACGTTCACGAGCAGCGCCCCGTCCTTCATCCGCGCGAGGAACCCTGCGCTGACCAGGCCTCGTGTCTCCTCCGTCAAGGGCGTGGAAAGGATCACGACATCGGCGTGTGGAAGCAGAGAGGGCAATTCGGTGAGCGGATGCACGAGACCGCGCGCCGTGGTGCGCTTGGAGCGCGCAACGCGCGCCACCCGCGCGAGCTCAAAAGGCGTGAGCCGGTCCTCGATGGCGGCGCCGATGGAGCCGTAACCGACGATGAGGACGGACTTGTCGGCGAGGGCGGGCCGGAATCCGCCGAGCCACTCACCGCGCTCCTGGGCCCGTACGAAGTCCGGGATGCCGCGCAGGGAGGCGAGGACCAGGGTCAGGGCCAGTTCGGCGGTGCTCGCCTCGTGCACCCCGCGCGCGTTGCACAACCGCACGCCCGGACGCAGGTGCTTCAGGCCCGGCTGCACATGGTCGATGCCCGCCGTCAGCGTCTGTACGACCTCGACGGAGGTCATCCGCGGCAGCGGGCGCACGGCGATGCCCACGGGCTTCATGTAGGGCACCACGTAGACGGCGCAGTCGGCCGGGTCACCGGGAAAGGGCTGGTCACCGTCCTCACCGCCGTCCCAGAACAGGTACCGGGGCCCCTCGGGAAGCCCGTCGATCCCCTCCGGCGCCATGGGAAGCCACACGTCAGCAGTCATGGCAAGGAGGCTATGTCAGGTACGCGCGCGTGCAGAGGTTAGGTTGGGGGCCGGGCAGAGGGAGGTTCACGAGCAGGTGGAGCGCAGGACGATCGGCGCGGGGGCGCTCGCGGTGGGGGCCGTCGGACTCGGGTGCATGCCGATGAGCTGGGCGTACAGCGGGTCACGGCAGCGGGGCGAGACCTCGCTCAGAGCCGTGCACCGGGCGCTGGACCTGGGCTCGACCCTCCTGGACACGGCGGACATGTACGGCCCGTTCACCAACGAGCTGTTGCTGGGCCGGGTGTTGAAGGAGCGGCGCGCGGACGCCTTCGTGTCCACGAAGGTCGGGCTGCTGGTGGGTGAGCAGCACATCGTGGCCAACGGCCGCCCCGGATACGTGAAGCGGGCCTGCGACGCCTCGCTGCGGCGCCTGCAGACGGATGTGATCGACCTCTACCAGCTGCACCGCGCGGACCCCGAGGTCCCCGTCGAGGAGACATGGGGCGCGATGGCCGAACTGGTGCGGGCCGGCAAGGTCCGGGCGCTGGGGCTGTGCGCGGTCGGCGCGCGCGGTGGCCGCCGCTCGGGGGCCGGGCTGCACGACACCACGCTGCGCCAGCTGCAGCGGGTGCAGCAGGTGTTCCCGGTGGCCGCCGTGGAGGCGGAGCTGTCGGTGTGGTCGCCGGAGGCGCTGCAGGCGCTGCTGCCGTGGTGCGACGCCCGGGGTGTGGGGATCCTCGCGGCGATGCCCCTGGGCAACGGTTTCCTGACCGGCACGCTGACTCCCGGCGAGGGTTTCGAACCGGACGACCTGCGCGCTCGCCATCCCCGTTTCACGGCGGAGATGATGGCGGCCAACCAGCCGATCGTCGCGGGCCTGCGCCGCATCGCGCGCCGCCACGGCGAGCACGTCACCCCGGCCCAGGTGGCCCTGGCCTGGGTCCTGGCCCAGGGACGCCACGTGATCGCCCTCCCGGGCACGAAGACGGAGCGCTGGGCCGCGGAGAACGCGGCAGCACCCGACCTGCACCTGACCGGGGAAGACCTGGCAGAGATCTCCCGCCTACCGCCGGCCCACGACTCCTGGGACTGAGAACCAAAGGGGCAGCCTCGGCAGCCGGGCCCGAGGGGGCCGCCGGGGCGGGTTGCGGGGGCAGGAGGCCGGCGGCTGCGAGACGCCGAGTAGACCGACGGCCCGAGGCGAGAGACCGACGCGGCGGGCTGCGGGGGCTCGGCCGAGGAGACCGACGGGACGGGCTGCGGGGGCTCGGCCGAGGAGGCCGACGGGACGGGGCCGTGTGGGGGACAGGAGGCCGGAGGCGCGGGCTGCGGGCCCGACGGGCGGGGTACGGGGCTCGCGGGACTGAAGGGCGCGCTACGCGGCCGACACGGAGAAGACGGCAAGGCTTGCCACGGGGCCGGAGCGGAGAGGGCGGGCGAGGCCCGTCGGGGGCCGGTGGGACGAGGTCTGTGGGCGGGCCGGGGCTGGGGCACAGGATCGGTCGCGCGGGGCGAGTCCGTGGAGCCGGGGCGGGCCATCGTCGGTC
>NZ_KL647049.1:11749-22317 GCF_000725475.1 Streptomyces durhamensis | reverse complement strand
CCGACAGCAGCAGACTCACGGCCGACGCCCCGTCACCGCATCAACAATGGTGCACTTTCATCCGTACGAGGTGGTGCACGTTCGCTTGTACGCCGACACACCGTCCTCGCTGCCACCACCCCCGGTCTCACGGGCCGCTGGCTGTCCCGTTGTGCTCTGCGACGAGATCCACTCGGCCAGACCGTACGCAAGTCCCACCCCAAGCGTTCAGGTAGTCCTGCATGGGATCGGGGGCCAGGTCCGGCTGGTTCGTCGGCGCGTCTTCGGCTTCCTCCGCCCGCCTCGTCACCGCGCTGGCCGTGCGCACCGCGACTCGGCGAACACCTGACCGAGCCTGTCGGGTCGCGGAGACGGCGGCGCCGTAGACCGGACGTATGGTGCTGCGACCGCCGGTGGAACCGACGCTGGCGCAGGCCCGCGACCGGCTGCCTCCTCCTGGCGTCTTGCCCGGCGGCCTGGTCTTTCAGCCGAAGTTCGACGGTTCACCAGACACGAAATTGTGTCTCACCGCACGTGCTTGATCAGGGCTCCTACCTCCACCAAGCTGCTGCTCAGCCGTACGGCGGTAAGTGCACGGAGGTCGAGTGCTGCTGTTCTTCGCCGACAGGCGGAAGGTCTGGAAGGTCGAGTCGGTCGCTGGGCTCGATCCGGGAGCAGCTGACGCTGCTGTTCGAGCGGTACAGGGTGCCGGCTGGAACACCAGTGCTCTTGGACGATGCGATGCGGCCGGTCGAACCGCTGTGCTCGTGGTTCCGCCGTCTGGCGATGGACCGCCTGGATCCGAAGACCATGAAGGCGTATGCCCACACCGTCCCGATACAGGCTGGCTCCCATCCAGATGCGTGATGCTCAGTCGGGGACGGCGGGTTCGTCCCGCTCGTCCCCACCTGCCGTCAGAGCGTGGTTACACGCTGTCGCGCACACTCCCACTCCCGATGTTCGGCGCGGACGCGGTGCCACAGTCGGGCCCGCGCGGAGGCGTCGACATCGGCCAGGTTCAGATGGAACACATCGACCAGTACGCCGTACCACTCGGCGGCCGCGTCGATGATCCGCTCGTGCGTGCCTTCGGCGTCGATCCGGCGCAGCATGCAGCCGCGCAGCATGTCCACGCCCTTGGCGTCGCGGAGCTGGACCTGGAGAACCCTGACGAATCCGGACTCGGGGGACGAGGACAGCCGGTGGTGCTCCGCGGCAAAGGAGGACAGCTCCACGGGCTCGGGCGCGAAGACCATCGCCGTGAAGGCGCCACGGGGGTCGTGGGTGAACCGCCAGCCGCCGGGAACCACCGCCGACGGGGCCATGGCATAGGTGAACGGCCCCTGGGTGTACGTGCCTTCGCGCAACGGCAGCGGCTCGTACATGCCGCCGGCGAGCCCTGTGTCGACCAGCCACCGCTCGCCGCCGAGCCCCACGGTGAGTGCGAGATGGTCACCGCCTGGGCCCGCAGGGTCCTCAACCTCGTCCTGCACTCCGGCCCGGTGCAGGGTCACGTCGTAGCCGAGGGCCGTCAGCAGCGCGGCGAAGGCCCCGTTGAGGTGGAAGCAGTAGCCGCCGCGCCCGCGCAGGATCCGGGACACGGATTCCTCGGCGCTGATGCCCGTCGGGCGTTCGAGCTGGTTGTCGAGGGTCTCGTAGGCGACCCGTTCCACCTGCGCACGGTGCAGCGCCCACAATGCCTCGGCGGTCGGAGCCGTCGGTCGGGCCACCCCCAGCACGGCGAGATACCCGTCGATATCCATCATGCTCCCCCTCATTGTTCGAACGAATGATCACATGGAAGCTGTACGTGATGTCAGGACGAGGGGGCGGCCGCCTGCATGACCGCATGCCAGGGAGTGGCGTCGAAGATGAGGCGGATGGTGTCGATGCGGCCGTCGGTGAGGTGGAAGTGTTCGGCGGTGCGTTGAGTGCCGATGGCCGGGACCGAGGTGTGGACGTCGTAGACCAAGGTTGCTTCGTCCTCGCCGTACAGTTCGCTGACCAGATCGACGCCGGTCACGATTCCCAGGAACGCGTCCAGGCCGCTCAGGTGCTGGTGCGTGCTGTCGGAGGTCAGCAGAGGGCTTTGGAAGTGGAACGGCTCGCCGAGAGTTCGGGCGGCGGCCGGGATGTCGCCATGGAAGCGGGCATGGTGGTAGGCGCGGACGGTGGCGCGTGTCGTGGCCGTTGTCATGTGGGGTTGACCTTTTCGGTGGCGGTGAGGTGGGCGGCGATGCGCTGCTGGTTCTGAACGAGCCTTAGGCAAAGGTGGCGGAGCTGGTGCAGGTCGGAGTCGGTGAATCCATGGAACAGCGCCGTCATCGCCCGCTCTGTCGGTGTCCGGAATTCGTCCAGCCATGTCAGGCCGGCCGGGGTGATGCGGACGAGGATGGACCGGCGATCACCGGGGTCGGGGTCGCGTCGGACGAGCCCTTCGCGTTCGAGTGTGTCGACCAGGCCGGTCGCGTTGCGGGGAGTCATGCCTGTGGAACGGGCGAGGTCACCGAGATTCGCACCGGCTTCGCCGAGCGTGCGTAGCCGGATCAGGACATCGCTGGCTCCCACGCTGAGACCACGGCCTTCCGATCCGTGGGTGCGAAGCCGCTCAACGGACCTGTGCGCGGCGCGCGCCGCGGCAGCCGCCTCCAGGGGCAGGGTGTCACCCCCTGCCATGAACTCGGCCATGGCTTCGCGGACTTGACGGTCGTAGAGCAAACCGTCCGCGTCCTGGACGAGCTGCTCGAAATTAGTTACCTGCTTCATAATGAAGTAGTATGCGATCCCGTGAGGTGCCGTCAAGGGGAGCGGATCAAACCCCCCGCCGACAGCCCTCCGCAGGCAACACAGCTACAGCCAGGGCCTGGTGGGCCCAGGTCTCATGAGCACGTTCGTCGTGGCTGGGCGGGCCGTGTCGTGGTTCTTCCGTCAGCTGAACTCGCCCGCATGGTCGATGGCCCACCGTGCGAAGGTGCCGGCCGGTCGGCCAGTAAGGCGCTCCACGTGATCGGTGATGCGGTTTGACTCTGGCCGGCGCAGCGAAGCGGCAAACAGTGCCTCGACCAGCTGCTCGGAACCTCCGCCGGTGAGCATGCGCGACCGTGAGAGGTCAGCGGTAGCCGCTTGGAAGCGCAGACGGCGCCGGAGTGCGACACCAAGAAGAGCGACCTGGTCGGCTCGACCCAGCACCTCGGGTCCTGTCAGCAGAGGCGGCTTGTCGTCGAGTTGGTCGTAGTGTCCGAGCAATACCGCTACGGCGGCATCGGCGGCGTCGCGCTCGTCGACGACGGCTGTGCGCGCGATGTCCGGGCCCGACACCACGTCGCCCGCTTGCAGTTGTGGGATCCAGCCGCGGGCGTTGGACGCCAATGTGTCGCTACGCAGCACCGTGGGGCGCAGGCCGGCATTGCGGAGCAGGGCTTCCACATCCGCGTGAACCTGAACTATGGGATCGCTCTGGCGATCGGCCTCGTCGTCGATGGCTGTCGAGGACAGGTAGACGACACGGGGTGCCGCTGCGATGAGTTCCGCGACCAGGTCGTGGGCAAGGGCGGAGTCGAGCAGTGGCCAGATCAGAAAGACGGCGTCGATGCCGACGAGCGCGGCGCGCAGGGCGGCGGGGTTTGTGAGGTCGCCGACCGCCCACTCGACTCCGGGATGCGGAGCGGCTCGATCACGCACAAGGCATCGTACGTGCGCGCCGTGGGCTTGGAGGCGGTCAACGACCTCACGGCCGAGGTTGCCGGTCGCGCCGGTGACCAGTATCGATGGACGGCAGGGGAAGCCCGTGGGGCCAGTGGATCAGGCATGATCGAGACGCTAGGGGTTCAAGTCGACATGAAGGCAAGGCGCGTACCGTGAAGACGATCGGAGAAGTAGCCGCAGCACTCGGAATCGAAGCCCACGTGCTGCGTCACTGGGAAGAGGTGGGGGCACTCACCGTACGTCGCGACGGCAACGGTTACCGCATCTACGATGACGACGCGGTGGAGCAGGCACGCACGGTACTGAAACTGCGGCGCGTCGGTCTCTCGTTGCCCGAGGTCACCGCCGCCATGGCGCCGAAGAAGTCGGTGGCGCAGGCGGTCGTGAGGGCGAAGATCGCTGAACTTGAAGGAGAAGTCGTCCAGCGACAGGAGGCCATCACCTTCCTGCAGCACACCGTCGAGTGTCGGCATCGCTACCTCGACGACTGTCCGGACTGCGCGACCTTCGTCCGTGAAGCTTGAGTCGCCCATCCCCCTGGGAACGTCAAGTGTCGGGTGGCCCCGGCCGTCAGTCGGACCGTCTCGCATCATGATCCTCTCCGGCCGCGCATGCTCGGCTCTTCCCGGGTGCGCGGTCGGTTTCACCCGGTCGGCGCCGGCGGCGGGCAAGGTTGTGGCTGTCGAGGCGCGGCTGGCGTGGGAGCCGTCGGGTTTGACACTCTGAGCGAGGGTGCGGGCGAAACCCTGCGTGTGACCACTCGGCTCTGCTGGAGCTGCAGGTGTGGGGCAGCTGCGGGCCTCGATGGCGAAGCGCACCGGGCTGTCGAAGTCGACCGCCGGGCGGATGCGTACAACTCGGGCCGGTCGTAGGTGACGCGTTCTGGGTACCGGTGGGCGGTGGTGCGCTCGGTCTGCGCGGAATTCGACAAGCCCGCCACCGTAGGACGCCGAGGCCGGCGATCCCGGCGCAGACACCGCCGCACCACCGCGTGCGCTCAGCCACGGGCGCCCGCGGTGCGTGGTTGATGTCTCTGAGACACACTCCAGTCTGGAGAAGGACGGGTACCGGGCACTGGTCTATACGCCGAGCCCCGCGCCGGGCCCTGCGCTGATCCAGTCGCGTCGGGGTATCTTGATCCAGGCCCGGTTTCCCGACCTGGTCCAGGCCGCGGTGGGGCTGCCCGATGGCCTTGTCCTCGATGGCGAACTGGTCGTCTGGACCGAAGACCGGATGTCGTTCGAGGCAGTGCAGCGCCGCGCGGCTTCCAGTGGGCGGACGGCCGTACGGCTCGCCGAGGAGCTACCCGCTCATGTCATCGTCTTCGACGTCCTTCAGGTCGACGGCCAGGAACTGCTGCGGGAACCGTATGGCCAGGAGGGATCGGTGATCCGCGGGAGGGAGTAGCAGTATCTTCCCGGCGGGCATCATCGGAGCGATCACTGGCACCCTCCACCACCCCCAGAGCCTCTTGCTGGGCCGGTACGACCAGGACGGCGTGTTGCGGCCCGTGGCCCGCAGCACCCAACTGCGCCCCGACCAGGCGGGCTCGTCGCCGGCCGGCCCGCCGCCCAGGCCTCGCTGACGGCGGACGCCGTGGGGGTCCCGGACTCCACTGGACGTTGTTCTCGTCAAGCCGGAACTGGTCGGTGAGATCGACGTGGACCGCGCCCAGGACCTGGGCGCCTGGCGTCACCCGGTGCGGTTCGTGCGGCTCCGGGAGGACGTGGCGCCCGGAGACGTCGCGGCGTTCGGGGAGGGCGCGGTGCCGGCCGCCGGATGACTCGCGCCGGTAAGCCGGAGGGACGCTCGGCGGCCTCGGCCGCCTGGCAGGCCGCGCAGATCAACTTCTCTGGGGCAAGCGCTGTGGCTTGAGGTGGAGTTCGACGATCCTGTGCAGCTCAGCGTCAGTGTCGCTGACAGTGTCGGGCACAACAGGGGTGGCGCCATCGCTGAATCGAGCGATGGCGCCGTTCTGCGGGGATCACCTGTTCAGCTTTGGCAGGCGCACCCGGCGGCGCCCTTGGCTTCGCTGACGGTGGTGGACGGATCGGTCGCCTGTTCAGTTGGGGTGCAGCAGGCGGTGACGCCGCAGCAGGTGTCTTGTGTCGCCGACGTTGCGGTGGTTGCCGCGTTCGGCTTGGTGGCGCGGACGATGGCGGAGTGCATGCCGTCGGCAACCGCATGGGTGGGAGTGATTTCGATGTCCGTGAAGCCGGCCGCTTCCAGGCCCGCCCGGTATTCGGTGAAGGACAGGGCTCCGGCGATGCAGCCGACGTAGTCGCCGCGCTCGGCCCGCTGGTCAGGGGTTAGGGTGTCGTCGGCGATGACATCGGAGACGCCGATCCGGCCGCCGGGCTTGAGTACCCGGTGCATTTCGGTGAAGACGGCAGGCTTGTCGACGGACAGGTTTATCACGCAGTTGGAGATCACCACGTCGATGGTGTGCGCGGGCAGAGGGATGGCCTCGATCGTGCCCTTCAGGAACTCGACATTGGTCGCGTTCGCCTTCGCGGCGTTGGCAAGGGCGAGGGCGAGCATTTCCTCGGTCATGTCGAGCCCGTATGCCTTGCCGGTGGGGCCGACGCGGCGGGCGGAGAGCAGGACGTCGATGCCGCCGCCGGAGCCGAGGTCGAGGACGCGTTCTCCCTCGCGCAGTTCGGCGACGGCGGTGGGGTTGCCGCAGCCGAGGGAGGCAGCGACGGCCTCGGCGGGCAGGGTGTCGCGCTCGTTGGCGGCGTACAGGGTGGAGCCGAAGTTCTCGTCGACCTCGACCGGCTCGGGGCCGCAGCAGGCGGTGGCGCCCTCGGTGACCTTCACGGCTGCCGCGGCATACCGCTGGCGGACGGCCTCACGCAGGTCGGTGGGCTTGTCGTTCATGATTCACTCCCCGGGTGACGGGACATGGCGGTGCCCCGGAACTGCTTGTATTGAAGTTCATTGATGCAACCTTGCGCCCTGGATCGAAAAACGTCAACATAGAGGCATGTCGAAACAAGAGCTTGAGGTGATCGGCCAGGACGCCGCCTGCTGCCCGGGCCTGTCCGCCGCGCCTTTGGACGAGAACCAGGCCGCCGATCTGGCGAAAGTCTTCAAGGCACTGGGCGACCCGGTCCGGCTGCGCCTGATGTCGATGATCGCCTCCCGCGGCCGAGACGGGGAGGTGTGCGTGTGCGAGCTGACTCCGGCCTTCGACCTGTCCCAGCCGACGATCTCTCACCACCTCAAGCTCCTGCGCCAGGCCGGTCTGATCGACTGCGAGCGCCGCGGGACCTGGGTCTACTACTGGGTGCTGCCCGGTGTCCTCGACAAGCTCGCCGCGTTCCTGACCACCACCCAGCCCGCCGGAGTCACCGCGTGAACGCCTCCCTCGGCCGTCGCGTCGCCGCCGAGGCGATCGGCACCGGGCTGCTGGTCGCGGTGGTGGTCGGCTCCGGCATCCAGGCGACCGAGCTGTCGCACGACATCGGTGTGCAGTTGCTCGGCAACTCCCTCGCCACGGTCCTCGGCCTGGGCGTGCTCATTCTGCTGCTCGGGCCCGTCTCCGGCGCGCACTTCAACCCGGTCGTCACGCTCGCCGCCTGGTTCAGCGGCCGTCGCGGTCCGGACAGCCTGGGCCTGCGGGACGTCGCCGCATACGTGCCCGCCCAGATCACGGGCGCGATCGGCGGCGCGGTCCTGGCCGACGCGATGTTCGCCAAGCCGCTGGTGAAGTTCTCCGCCCACGACCGGTCCGCCGGGCACCTGCTGCTGGCCGAGGTCGTCGCCACGGCCGGGCTGATCCTCCTGATCTTTGGCCTCAGCCGGATCGGGCGTGCCGCGCTCGCCCCCGCCGCGGTGGCTTCGTACATCGGGGCCGCGTACTGGTTCACCTCCTCCACGTCCTTCGCGAACCCGGCGGTGACCATCGGCCGGACGTTCACCGACACCTTCGCCGGCATCGCCCCGATCTCCGTCGCCCCGTTCATCGCGGCGCAGCTGCTGGGGGCCGGGGTCGGGCTGGGGGCCGTCGCCGTGCTCTACGGCCGCCCAGTTCCCGCCGCGGATGAGGTCGTCGTCCCGCACGGCGAACCGGAACCCGCCGTCTCCTGACCGATCCGATCTCCCGAGGAAACTCCTGTTCATGAACTCTTCCGCCACGCCGCGCCCGTCGGTGCTGTTCGTCTGCGTCCACAACGCCGGCCGCTCCCAGATGGCCGCCGCCTTCCTCACCCACCTCGCGGGCGACCGCGTGGAGGTCCGCTCCGCCGGCTCGGCTCCCGCGGACACCGTCAACCCGGCCGTCGTGGAGGCGATGAAGGAGGTCGGCATCGACATTTCCGCCGAAACCCCGAAGATTCTCACGACTGAGGCCGTCCAGGCATCCGATGTCGTGATCACTATGGGATGCGGCGACACCTGTCCCGTCTTCCCCGGCAAGCGGTACCTCGACTGGCAGCTCGACGACCCGGCCGGGCAAGGCGTCGAGGCTGTCCGCCCCATCCGCGACGACATCGAGACGCGCATCCGGGTGCTGATCTCGGAAGTAGCACCCGGCTGACTGGCGGGTCATTCACGCTGGTTCAGGGCCCTGGTCAGCTGCCGGTTGGCTTCCCGGGCGGCCTCCAGTTCGGCCGACCGTTCCTCCAGGGACGCTCTCACTTCGACCATTTGCTGTTCCAGGCGCGTGACCGTCTGTTGGAGTTCTTCGACATCGGCGGTTGCTCCGAGGCCGGACTCTCGCCAGACCTGTTCTCCCAGTGCTTGGGACAGGCGGTTCTCCAGTTGCTGGACCCGTGCGGACAGACGGGCGGCGCGGGCATTAGCGTTGGCCAGGTCCGCTTGCAGCGATGCCCTGGTGGCCGTCCCTGGTTCTGGTATCTGACCAGCCGCCCGAAGGCCGGCCGCGTGGAGGAGCTCCAAGAGGTCGCGGTGGCGGTAGAGGAAGGTCCGGTCGACACGGGCTGCTCGGGCGATGGCCGATGCGGTCAGGGGTCTGCCCTGGCGCGCGGCAGTCGTGATGGCTTCCTGGACGCGGCTGCGGCGCCGTTCGGTGCCGGCCTCGCGGCCGTTGCTCATCGCAGAGGTCACGTCGGGGTCCTTGTCGGGCGGACGTCGGGAACGGGCTGGCGGACACGGGGCATGCCGAGCGTGACAGTGCGGCTGCGGCGGACGAGGGTGACTGCCTGTTCGATCTGGGCGCGGTCCTCGGGGGCGAGGTCTTCGAGGTCGGTCTGGACGCGTTCGATCAGGCGGCGCACCCGGCGGATTTCTTCCTGTGAGGGCATGGCCTGGGTCCGGGCCCAGCCGTCGGCTTCGAACGCGGACATCAAGCGTTCACGGCTGCGGAGCAGGTCGGAGAGGTGTGCCTGGAGGTCGGGGAGGTAGGAGACGTCGGTGGAGAAGTGCTCGCAGCCCAGGCAGCGGAACCGCAGTGGGCAGGCGTGGCCGCCGGCCGCGACGTTGGAGGGTTCACGGCACACGCCGTAGGGGGTGGCGACCTCGCCGATCGCGCGGCGGACGTGTTCGGAGTCGAGCAGACTCTTCGCAGCACGCCAGACGCGGTTGCCGTGCCGGTCAAACTGCAGGGCGGTGACCCGGTCCACGGCTTCGCGTTGGCGTTCCGCGCCCACGCGGTAGTAGCCCATGGTGGTGCTGATCAGCCGGTGGTCCATCAATTCCTTCAGCATGTCCACCGGGACCCCGGCATCGGCGTGCCGCTGGGCGTAGCAGTACCGGTAGGCGTAGGGGAAGATCCGGGTCCTGTCGAACGGCACCAGTTGCGTGACGCGGCTGTCTGCGCGGACGACGACGACCGGCACGAGGAGATCGGGGAGGGAGTCCACCCAGGCCCGGTGATGGGTGGAGATATCCACGAGGGGTTTGGTGCCCTCCGGGTTGGTCTTGGGCCTCGTAGGAGCCGCAGCCGGGTCTGGTCGGCGGTGGGGAAGCGTTCGCGGACGCGCTGCTGCTGGCGGCGGATGGTCGCGGCGGTCTCGGCTCCGATCGGCAGGCGCCGGGCGAGCCGGTACGCCTTGTGGTTGTCGTAGACCAAGACGTCAGAGCCGTCCGAGTCCTGCTCAAGGCAGTTGAGGGCAAGGGTGTTGATCTCGTCGGGACGCCGTCCGGTGTCGATGAGCAGCTCGGTCGCGACGCGCACCTCGATACTGCTCATGGCCTCCAGCTCGTCGAACCGGGCACACAGCTCGCGCATCACCTCCTCCGGCAGGTCACGCCCGGCCTCAGTGTCCTCCGGCTCGTCGGGCATGTCTTCCGGTGAGATCGCGAAGTCGGTTGGCATCCCCTCCAGCATTTGTCCGGGCGAGGTGAGGTCGAGGGCGCGGAAGCGGAGCAGGACCCGGCGGACGAACCGGGTGAAGGCCAGGCGCCGGGCCGGGCTGATCTGCTCGGTCGAGGTGAAGTAGCCCATGCGATGGGTGAAGGCGACAATGTCGCTGCGTCCCCGTGCCGCGGGCACCGCGCCGCGATCCGGACGCTGCACCCGCAGGCTCTCCGAGAGCATGCCCATGGCGGCGATGATCGCGCGGGCGTGCTGGACAGCGTTCTTGTTCCGGCGCCGGGGCAGGTCGTCGTACACCCTTGCCGGATCTGTCACCTCCCCCAGCTCCAGCACCCGGTGTGCGCGCGGCTCTTCAAGACCTGCTGAGGTGCTGGACCGGCATCTGCAACACCTGCGGCCGACCCCTGGCGACCAGCAGAACCAGAACCTAACGAAGCACTACTAGTGACCTGAGTCAGAGGTTCGTCGTTGGTTTGGTGTGAATCGCCGTGGACCGAAGATCCCACCGTTGTCGGTGACGGATGCCCAGCGGACTGTGCTTGAGGGGTGGGTGCGTCGCCGGTCGACGGCTCAGGCTCTGGCCTTGCGGTCCCGGATCGTTCTG
>NZ_KL647049.1:0-11719 GCF_000725475.1 Streptomyces durhamensis | reverse complement strand
ACGAGGCCCCCAGGCCCTTCGCATGGACCAAGACCGCCGACGAGATCCTCGACAAGGTGGCCACGTATTGCCGGCGAATCTCTGACTCAGGTCACTAGGGCCTGTCCGGTGGATCCACGTAACTGCCTTGCATGGCGATCGTTCCGGTCAGCGTAGGCCGGGGTAGCTGGTCAGCGGACGGCACATGGGACAGAATTCTGCGGACCGTCCAGGCCGATGCCGATGCGGAGGGCCCCATCGACTGGTCCATGGCGAGTGTGGACTTCACCGTGTGCCGCGCCCACCAGCATGCTGCCGGAGCACGCAAGCAGGCACGACGGAAACCCGGTAAGGGCACCCAGCCCGCCCAGGATCGCCCCGATGAAGCCCTCGGCCGTTCACGCGGCGGACTGAGTACAAAGATCCACCTTGCTGGTGAAGGCGGGCTGCGGCCTCTGGCACTACTGGTCACGCCCGGTCAGTGGGGCGACGCCCCACATCTGATCCTGGTCCTAGGCGAGGAGCACAGCAGCGAGTTGGCGCCAGCTGGCGCGGGCGAACGTGCCGCGCGCGTCGGTGGCGATCTGCACGGCGATGTGGTCGGCGCCGGCCTTGCGCCGTTCGGCGAGCCCTGCCGCTATGTCCTCAGGCTGCCCCCAGAGAAAGAGGGCGTCGATGAGTCGGTCACTGCCTCCGCGGGCCAGGTCCTCCTCGGTGAATCCCGACCGCAGCCACGCGGACCGGTAGTTGGCCAAGGGCATGTACGGGGCGAGCGTGTCCCTCGCCCGGGCGCGTGCCGTTGCCGGGTCGGCGTGCAGGATTACGGTCTGCTCCAAGGCGAGCAATGGCCCTTGCCCCAGCAGTTCCCTGGTCCTGGTCACGTGCTGGGTGTCGACCAGGTAGGGGTGGACACCGAGGGTGCGGCGGGCCGCCAGCTGGGTCATCCGGGGCCCGTGCGCCCCGACCAGCCGGGCGGAGGCCGGCAGCGCAGTAGCCGCCGAATCCAGTCCGTCCAGGTAGCTGGTCATTGCGGTGTAGGGCCGCCGGTATGTGTCGACTATTTCGCCGTGGCTGACGCCCAGGCCGACCACCAACCGCTCCCGTTCACCTGCGGGCAGTGCGGCGTAGGCACCGGCCAGACGGTCCGCTGGCTGGTCCCAGATGGAGACGCAGGCGGTGGCCACGGTGACACGACGCGTCGCGTCCAGCACCCGGGCCGCGCTCAGCAGGTCGCCCCGCGGGTTGCCGCCGGGGTCACCGCCGAGCCACAGCGTCCCGTACCCGAGTTCCTCGGCCTCCGCCGCAGCGTCCGCGACCTCGCCGGGGTCGCCGTGGGTGAAGGCTAAGCTCCAGATCCCGAACGTCCCCAGTTCCATTGGCTTCCTCCTGATGTCGGGTACGGCCCTTCCTATCCGGGCGGCCACCGCCACTGCTAGAGCGCCAGGGGGGAGGTGCGATCGGACTCGTTGCAGTTGAGCCAGACAGGAAATGTCGGCGGACAGGACACATCGCTGTGCTGTTGATGGATTCCGACGCGGCTCACCCGGCTGCGCGGCTCGCGACCGTCCGGTTCCAGACGGCTACCGGCGGGGCACTCGATCTGGCCGGATCGGCAGGGCGCGTGCCAGCCGGGCGGAGCCCTACGCGCGACCCATCGGACACGGCCTAGCCGGCGCCAGCAGGTCCGACCGGAGCCGAACCCCAGCTCCAACAGCACGCCTCAACAAGATCGTGTTACGAGCTCGTAGGGCCGTGCCGAAGCGGTCCTTGTAGGCCAGTGGGGCGAGAAGTGGCTGGGCCCGTCCTCGGTCGCCGAGGCAAAGAACATCCCAGAAGAGGAGGTGTTCCTTCGCGAGGCAGAGATCGATCTCGATGATCTCGCTGCTCAAGTTCCGAAGTTCGCACGGCTAATCCGCTTGATCAAGGCATGGAAGAGGCGACACGCAGCTGTGCGCGAAGTCGTGTACCGAGTCGTCGCTGAGAACGGCCTGCGGTCAGCGGTTGCCCGTCCAGACGATCCGGTCAGCGAAGCCGCCCCGCTCGCCCCCTTTTGCCTCGCGGATCGTCTCCAGCTGATCCGCGTCGACCCCCAGGTCTGCGGCGAGCGCGCGCACGACCTCCAGCACGTCTGCGAGTTCCTCCGGCGCCGAGTTCTCATCCGCCTCAAGGAACTCGGCGACCTCCTCGCCGAGGGCCGAAGCAGCGCCGCGTGCTTGCCGCCCTTTTGACGGCTGGGGCGCGGCGGGGGTACGGGCGCATCTCTGTGTGGCCCGGCCGATTCGGATCCTCCTGGGCCCGTGACGGTCGCCCACGCCAGCCGCGGCGAGTGGATGTCAGTCGGTCCGGCGGATCGTGATCATTCTCGGGAACCGCCTTCCCGAAAGCGTGACTGTGATGATGTGGCCTTCTATGTCCGAGTCGAGGGAGGCCGCCGTGTCCCGAACGCCGCAGGAAATCTTCGAGAGTTACGTCTACGCCGGTGCCATGACCCAGAATGCTGATGCCCTTGCCGAGAACTTCACCGCGGACGGTGTCTTCGAGGCGCCGCTCATGCCTGCCGGCGCCGCCTTCCCTAGGAGGTTGGTGGGTCGTGAGGAGATCCGTACGGCGATGGCGGTGTACTACGAGCAGCAGGGGAAGGTCGACCGCTCACCCAACCTTGAGAAGTCCGGGTACGTGCTGCACACCACCTCCGATCCCGACGTGTTCATCGCCGAGATCGATACGGTGTTCGATGCAGACGGAGGCGACGTGACTGTCTCGCTGGTGCAGATCTTTCGCATCCGCGACGGGAAGATCGCTCGATTGCGTGACTACTTCACGCCCGACCTGATGAGCTGAGGACATCCGAGCAGTTCCCGCTGCCACAGGCCACTGCGGCTCCCTGGGCCCCGCGTCGGCGCCGCCAGTACGCGGCGTCAGCAGTCCCCGGGCGGTGGGCAACGGGGGGTCGCCGGACGGTGATCGCCGGGGGGCTCATCCTGTGGATCTGTGCCGTGCTCGGCATCGCCACCGAACTGTCTGCAATGCGGCCTGGCTGGGACTGGCCCAGGTTCGGTCTGGCGCTGCTGCCGCCGGTGATGGTCCTCGACGCCGTAGCCGAAACGCTGCTGATCCGCACCGGCGCCTACGCCGATGTCGGAGCGCCGCCGCGCTACTCCCTCTTCGGCGGCCACTGGTACCAGATCCCGCTCGCCCAACTCGTGCTCTGCCCCTCTTCTTCGTCCTGCCCACGGTGCTGCCCACCGTGCTGCTCATCGTGACGGCCCGCAAGAAGGGCCGTCAGGTCGCCGTCTTCGCCGGGGCCGACCGACTGTCCGGTGTCCTCCATGTCGCGGTCCGGTTGCTGAGCGGGATCGGATTCGCTCACCTGACCCTCATGGTGTGGCTGATCGGCGTCGGCCTCTCCCTCTCCCATCAATCGATTCCCCTCGACACGCCCCATTTCCTGCATCCGTAACTACCCAGGCGGACACCGCTCCGCTCCGTGCCCTCCCCGCAGTTGGACCGCTTGCCCAGGGGCCCTGGCTCCGGAAAGCAGGCCACTCCATGAGACCGGAAACAACATCCGGGCGACGAGGAGAAGGGATGACGATGCAGTGAGTGAACTCAGGTTCGACCAGCGGGTAGCCCTGGTCACCGGCGCCGGACGGGGGCTAGGGCGAGAGTATGCGCTTCTGCTGGCCCAGCGAGGCGCCCGAGTCGTCGTGAATGATCTCGGCACCGGGACCGGACGGACAGGGAGTCTCGCGGAACCCGCCGCCGAGGTATGTGCGGCCGTCACCCAGGCCGGCGGTCAGGCGGTGGGCGACTCGCACGACGTATCCACCATGGAGGGAGCCCAAGCGGCCGTCGATGCCGCACTGCGAAGTGGGGGCGTATCGACGTGCTGGTCAACGACCTTGATAGAGAGTGTCACGACCCCAATCCCTATGCTGACGGTATGATCGATGTGCCGATTTCAGCGCTGGAAGTCGCGGTGGTCGAATCAGGGGCCCGTGGCGTGGAGACCCTGCGTGACACAGCTACCTTCGCCCGCAGGCTCGAACTACTGGGATATCACCGGATCTGGTACGCCGAGCACCACCATTCGCCCGCGATCGGCGCGTTCCCGCCCGTGGTGTTGATCGCTCATGCGGCGGCCTCGACCTCGGCCATCCGGCTCGGGTCGGGTGGAGTGCTCGCGCCCAACCATGCGCCCATCACGCTGGCGGAGCAGTTCGGAACACTGGCCGCGTTGCACCCGGACCGCATCGACCTGGGTATCGGCCGCGGCCCTGGCACCTTCGACGAGGCCACCGCGCGGGAATTGCGCCGCGGAGCCGGACCGGCGACGGACGCGGAGTACCACGACGACGTCGCTGCGATCCTGTCCTTTCTGGTCGACGAAGTGGCACTCGGCCAGCTGCCGGAGCCATGGCTGCTGTGCTCCAGTACCGCGGGTGCCGCCCTCGCCGCGCGGCTCGGCCTGCCGATCGCCGTCGCACACCACATTCGGCCCGACAACACCTTCGCGGTGCTGGAGCGCTACCGTGCGGCGTTCACCCCGTCCCGCTGGTGCGAGCAGCCCCGAGTGGTGGTGTGCCTGGAGGCGATATGCGCTGAGACGGAGCAGGAAGCGGCGTGGCGGGCCGGGCCCATGGACGTCGTCAAGGCCGGGCTGCTCAAAGGTCTGAGCGAGATTCCCTTCCCCACGCCCGCGGATGCCGCCAGCCACCCCTTCACGGAGGAGGAACGGCAGGCGCTTGCCGGCTTTCGTGCACAGCAGGCGTGCGGGACGCCCGA
Organism: Streptomyces durhamensis; assembly: GCF_000725475.1. Taxonomy (NCBI): domain Bacteria; kingdom Bacillati; phylum Actinomycetota; class Actinomycetes; order Kitasatosporales; family Streptomycetaceae; genus Streptomyces; species Streptomyces durhamensis. Next base: position 6,955 of record NZ_KL647049.1, on the reverse strand, counting down.
GGCCGTCGTACGCCGGCTCGCGCAACTGGTCGCCGAGACCGGAGCAGACGAACTCATGCTGACCACACCGGTCTACGACCTCGAGGCCCGCGTGCGGTCGTACGACCTCATCAAGAAGCACTGTGAGGCCACGAAAACACCGTGACAAGCGCGCCGCACCGAACCGTCCGTTCTGACTCCCACCAGGGCTGCCCCGCGTACCGCATCAAAGGGGGCAAGACCCGACGCGAGATCGTCCGACGCCTCAAGCGCTACGCGACCCGGGAGGTCTTCCACCTGGTCAGACGGCGACAGCCAGGAGGCCGCTCATAGGGCCTGTGGCAGAACAGGCGATGCAGAGCTCCGCTGGCCCGCCTGCCTTGAGGAAGCCCCGCTGGTCTGCTCCGGCGGGGCTTCGTCGTGCGGCTGGCCAAGACGGGATGGGGCTCGTGCTGGACGCTTCTCCGGCTCGCCGCTTTCGACCACGCGGAGGAGTGAGGTGGTGACGACGTGGGCGGAGAGGGCAGGCGCTAAGCGGTTCTGGTGAAGTCTGCTACTGATCCTTGGACGCGGGTTCGTTGGAGGGTCAGCGCCTGGTCCACGGCGGTGGCGATGGCGTCGATGCCGGTGTGGGCTCGGTGGGGGAGTCCTGGTCCTTGCCGAGCGCCAGATGCGTTCGACGTCGGTGAGTTCGGGGCTGCGGGGCGGTAGGCAGAACAGCTCCACCCCGATCCTCACGAGCAGCTCGCGGGGACGTCAGCTGCTTATCCCTCTTCAGGGCTGCGTCACTGAAGGGGGCGAGGTGGAACGAGAAGAGATCACCGGTGTCGTTTGGGGGGCCAGGGCCATAGCTCCGGGACAGCGCTCGCGCCGATCAACCAGCTCGTGCATCCGATGGTCCACGTGGGGGCGCCATGTAGCCGTGAGTCGGTCAGCGCACCATCAGCATCCAGACAAAGTGACTACATCCTGCGCTGGATCGATGATGGACGCGTCGTGCGGCACAGCCTCGCGAACCAGCGCGTACGAGTGAGCGTGGGTGCGGTGCGCCGGTCTCGGAAGGGTCTACTGGCCACTTTTCAACTGCAGTTGGTGCAGGGGGAGACGGCGTGAACGTTCAACGAAACCCCTGTCGGACATAAGAGGGGCTCTATCGTCGAATTGGGAATCGTCCTGCAGACGTCTTCAGCCCGCACCTCACCCGCCGCGCGGCCCTTCGGTGGGGTCTGGGCACCACCGCGGCAGCCGGAGTCGGCCTCACCACCGCCGGATGCGACAGCGCCGACGATCACGTCGGCGACAGTCGCTGTGGCGGGCGCCCCAGCGATGGCGGCGAAGCCGGTGTAGGTGTTGGTGTTCCAGTCGGCTCGGGTCAGGGTGCCGGTCACCGTCAGCGTTTTGCCCTTGGTGACCGGTTCGGGCGTCGCTTGGGTGGTCGCCAGCTCGGCGTAGCGCTTGATCTTCATCGTGGCCGGGCCGGACTATGTGTTGCTGGACGGCACCCTCGCCGAGTGCGACCGACTGGGCGACGGACGTGCCGACTACTCCCACAAGCACCGCCGGCACGGCGTGAACGTCCAGGTCGTCACCGACCTGGCCGGGTGTGTGCTGCGGATCTCGCCAGCCCTCCCGGGCCGGCCCCACGACCTGGCCGCGGCCCGCACCCACCGCATCATCCGGATCTGCGAACGCCAGGGCGTTCCCGTACTCGCCGACCGTGCCTACCAAGGCACCGGAGCCTGGGTGACCACCGCACTCAAACGCCCGCCCGGCGGTGGACTCAGCCCGACCCAGCGCACGGTCAACCGAGCACTTGCCCAGGCCCGGGCACCCGTCGAGCGGGCGATGGCACGGCTGAAGTCCTGGCGGATCTTCCGCAGGTCACGCTGCAGCCCCAACCGGATGACGTCAACCGCAGCCGCGATCCTCACGCTGGAGAGGCAACGCTGAAAAGCTCACTGGGCAGTTGTAGGGCAGAAGTTTCCTGGCCGGTCACTGCTTGCGACTGGTTGTTCAGACGAGCGCAGGCGTGGGAGCGGGCAGGTAGGGGGTGATGTTGCGCCACGCCCGCTTGATGTATTCCTCCTTCTCGCCGACCGGGGCGACATAGTGCAGTGCGCCTTCGGCGGCGTCGTTGCCCTCGAGGCGGGCGATGATCCAGGCAGCGAGGTAGTGCGAGGCGAGGCAGCCGCCGGCGGTGGCGATGTTGTCCTTGGCGTAGAAGGGCTGGTTGAGCACCTCGACGCCGGCGGCGATGACCCAGGGCTTTGTGGTCAGGTCGGTGCAGGCGGGGATGTCGTTGAGCAGGCCGAGCTTGGCCAGCACGAGCGCGCCGGAGCACTGCGCGGCGATGAGTTGACGCGAGGGGTCCAGGCCGCGCAGGACGCTCATGATCGCCTGGTCTTCGACGACCTCGCGGGTAGCGATGCCACTGCCGACGATGACGGCGTCAGCGGCACACGCCTCCTCAAGGGTGGACATCTGTTCGATGGTCACGCCGTTCATCGACGTGACCTTGGGGCTGGGCGTGGCGATGGTGACACGCCAGTCATCGGTCTTGATGCGGTTGAGCACACCGAGCGCGATCAAGGAGTCGAGCTCGTTGTAGCCCTCGAAGGTGAGGATGGCGATGTGCACGGCGGCTGCCCTTCCGGATGAGTGGTTCTCGACCGTAAGGACCCGTGAACAGGACAGTCAAAGAATTGTCATGGATACAATTCGGCGCATGGCAGCCTCGCGGTACAAAATCCTGGTCGACGCGCTCGCATCCGACATACGGACAGGCCGGCTCGCCGCAGGCGTGCGGCTGCCGACACACCGCGGGCTCGCCGCTCGCGAGGGCATCGCCGTGGTGACCGCGACCCGGGTGTACGCCGAGCTGGAAGCGATGGGCCTGGTGAGCCGGGAACAGGGCCGCGGCACATTCGTGCGCGACATCGCGGTTCCCGTCGGTCACGGAATCGATCAGCAAGTCGTCGCCACGGATGCGGTCGATCTCAACTTCAACTACCCGTCGCTGCCCGGCCAAGCCGATCTCCTACGGCAGGCTCTGCGAGAGGTGGCCACCTCTGGTGAACTCGACTCGCTGCTGCGCTACCAACCCCATCGAGGGCGTCCCCAGGACAGAGCCTCGATCGCACGGCACCTGAGGCGTCGCGGGATCACTCCTGACGCGGATCAGATCCTCATCGTCAACGGTGCGCAGCACGGCTTGGCCGTCACCGTCATGGCCGCGCTCAACGCCGGCGACGTCGTCGCGGTCGACGCCCTCACCTACCCGGGTTTCAAGGTGCTCGCGCATGCCTTTCATCTCGACGTGGAGCCCATACCCACAACCGCCGACGGGCCGGATCTCGATGCCTTCGAGCAGCTGTGCGCGACCCGCCCTGTGCGCGCTCTCTACACCATGCCCACCTTGCACAACCCTCTGGGGTGGGTCATGTCGGCAACTGACCGCACCCGTCTGATCGAGATCGCTCGGCGGCATGGTCCGCTCATCATCGAAGACGCCGCATACGCCTACCTGGTCGAGGATCCTCCACCGCCTCTGGCTGCAAGTGCACCGGACATCACCGTCTACGTCTCGGGACTGTCCAAGAGCGTCGCCACCGGCCTCCGGGTCGGCTTCGTCGTCGCCCCGACGTCTAGGGTGCCGTCGCTCGAACGCGCCATTAGGGCGACCACATGGAACACCCCGGCCCTCACCACCGCGATCGCCTGCCGCTGGATCGAGGACGGCACGGTGGACCAGTTGGAAGCGCAGAAACGAGAGGACGCCAAGGCCCGCCAAGCACTCGCCAGACGAGAACTGGCGGGCCTCCCCCTCATCGGCCACCCCTCGTCCTACTTCACCTGGGTGCCGCTGCCCGACGACGCACGGGCCGATCGCCTGACCGCCACCCTCGCGCGTCAGCACATCTCGGTAAGCACGGCGGAGCCCTTCACCACCTCGAAGCGCACACCACAGGCGCTCCGCCTCGCTCTCGGCTCGACCGATCTGGACAGTCTCCAGTCGACGCTGCGCACAGTGCGACGAGTCGCTATCGAGGACGGCTACGCCTGAACTCCACTCAACCAGCCGATTCCCGCCGCACCGGCCTCTGCGGACGAAAGCCGTCGGCGCTGGAGTGGGGTCGAATCCTTGCCGGGCGGTGTTCGACGCTGCCGCGTGGTGCTGTTTCGCCTGATCAGCGCCGTGCGGCTGCATGCTCCATCCCGCTCGTGACGCATCATGCCACCTCGCCCGCCGGACGCCCCCACAACTTCTCCGCCTGGTGGCTCCACTGCACGACCACGCCCCCGCCGTCCACGACCATCAGCGGCGTCTCACCGGCCATGGGCACCACCTCCGCCTTCCAGCTTGCCCGGCGGCCAAGGGCTGCGCCGCCGCAGATCGGCACCCAGCCATGGCTCTGCACGAAGCGTGGTGCGAGAAAACCCCTGCGGCCTCCACTGGCGGACCCGCGACGAACTCCGCGCACCACCGCCGAGGACGCCGGGTTGACCGGCGTTTACTCGCCGTCCCCGTCGGTTCCGACCGGGGCCTCCAGGGTCCCCAAGATCAGCGCCCAGGTGCACGATGCCGACGAACCGGTGAACGATGAAAGGGGCGCCAGGCTGATCAGGGCCACTGGATCGCCTGGCTGCGGCTGCGGCTGCGGCTGTGTCGTCGGCATCGGACCGCCGTCGCGGACCCACCCGGCGATGGCCCCGGAACCGGCGCGACCGAGCAGGAGACCGACATGAACACGTTGCTTGCCGAGGTCCTCGATGCCCATGGTGGCCTCGACCGCTGGAACGCACTCACCATGGTCCGTGCCACCATCGTCAGCGGTGGCGACATGTTCGTCATCAAGGGGATGCCGCAGGATCCCACCCCCCGGGAGATGACCGTCTGGCTGCACGAGCAGCACGCCTCTGTCACGCCGTTCGGCGCCGCCGACCAGAAGACCGACTTCACGGCCGGTCGAGTCAGCATCGAAGAGGTCGACGGCCGCGTCGTGGCCGAACGCAACGATCCGCGGAAGTCGTTCAGAGGCCACGACCTCAGCACGCCCTGGGATCCGCTGGACCGCGCCTACTTCAACGGATACGCGCTGTGGACGTATCTCACCACGCCTTTCCTGCTGGCGATGCCCGGCTTCACCATCGCCGAAATCGAACCGTGGCGGGAAGCCGACGAACTCTGGCGCGGGCTGCGCGCCGCCTTCCCGCCCGACATCGCCAGCCACAGCCCGCAACAGGACTTCTACTTCGGCCCCGACCATCTCCTGCGCCGGCATGACTATCACGTCGACATCGCGGGCGGGTTCGCCGCGGCACAGTACGTCTACGACACCGTGGAAGCAGACGGGATCCGCCTGCCCACCAAACGCCGGGCCTACCGAAGCGACGCGGACAACCGCCCGGTCCTGAGTCAGATCATGGTCTCCATCGACGTCAGCAACGCCCGGTTCACCTGACGACGGGTGTTCATGCCCCGAGGCCGGCCAGCCAGCGCAAGGCGCTGAGGCTCGGCAGGAAGAAGTACTCGCCGCCACGAGTGACGACAAAGCGCTCGACGCCGTGCAGGCGACGCCGGACAGGTCGCTGCGGGATCGTGAAGACGCCCGAGCCGTCGTTGTCGCCCGTCAGTAGGTCCTTCTCCACGTCGAGGCCGGTGAAGTTGCCGTCGTTGAACCATTGCGACTTCACGAACTCGAACTGGCGGTCGAGGTGCGCGTTGACGGCGATGAACACGATGCCGCGGTCGGCGCCGTCGTCGTCCAGGGTGCCGGCCGGCAGCGGCGGCCCGTAGCTGGTGCTCCGCCGAATCAGCCGGTGGAGGTCCACGTCGCCGATGATCTCCGAGTCACGCGGATTGGCGCGCCTGGCGTGGGCGCCACGGGGGCAGACCGCACCATGCGGATCGGACGCGTAGAGGAAGTCGTTGTTGCGCCGCTCGTCTGCCCCCAGGTCAGGGTCGTCGTGCTCGGGCGCCAGGATCAGCGGGGCTCCGCTCGGCCAGCGGCCCACGATCTTCGCGGCGAGCAGCGACTCCTCTTCCGGGCTGCCGGCGTTGTCGCGGAGATAGCGCCGGAAGGCGGCGACGCGCGTGTGCAGCTTCCGCCAGACCACGAACGTTCCGTTACGGCCGAGCACGTCCGGCTGCGGCATCGGCGGCAGGTTTCCGGTCTGGTCGGGGTAGCCCAGCACGAACTCGCCCGCCTTGATGGTGGGACCGCCCCCTGGTGGGTTGTCCGCGCCGCTGCCTTCGACCGCGGGGTTGCTGATGCCGTCCTTGTAGCCGAAGCTGGTGCGCCCCGAGGCCAGCTGGTAGAGGTCCTGCCGGTACACCACTTGGAGGCCGGGAAGCTGCGAGCGTGCCTGCCGGGCCCGTTCGAGGACGACGGCCAGGGACTCCTGGTCGGCGGCAACGAGGGACAGCACGATGTGCACCTGGCCGGTGCCGAAGGGGGGCTCCCAGTGTGCGGGCGCGCTCTCGCCAGTGTCGCCGAGGAACTCGGCCCGTGCGGCCATGCCCTGCCGGAACTCCTCGGGGAAGCTGTTCAGGGAGGTCTGCGGCACCTGGAGTGCTTCGAGCCCCCGATATGTCACCGCGGCGTTGAGAAGCGCTGGCAGGGGCGGCTGCCACCAGTTGGCGGCGGAGTCGACCAGCTCGGCCAGGCGCCCCATCAGCTCACGCCCGGCGCCAGGGTCGTCCACCCGCAGCAGGATGTAGGTGCCGACGTACGGTGACGGCCGGGTGCGCAGCACGATGCCCTGAATCTGGTCCAGTTGCAGGGGCGAGGCTTCAGCCGTCGACATGTCGTCCTCTCGGTTAGGCCATGGCCGATTTGTACCAATTACCGGATCTATTGATGCTGTCCGACACGGCGTGTCGGCGTACAAGCGAACGTGCACCACCTCGTACGGATGAAAGTGCACCATTGTTGATGCGGTGACGGGGCGTCGGCCGTGAGTCTGCTGCTGTCGG
>NZ_KL647048.1:256-16961 GCF_000725475.1 Streptomyces durhamensis | reverse complement strand
GTTCGCCGCCGGTTCGCCTGCCGCGAGGGCGGCCAGCCCCGCACGCAGCTCTTCCGCGTCGGCGCCGACGACCGCCGCCCGGTGCTCCAGCGCCGAGCGGGTGGCCGCCAGCGAGAAGCCGACGTCGGCCGGTGACGCGGCCGTGAGGTCTGCTGACGACAGCAGTCGTCGGGCCTGCTCCCGCAGCGCGTCCCCGGTCTTCGCGGAGAGTACCCACGGCACCACGGTGGTCCGGGCAGGCGTCAGTTCCCCGGCCGGGTCCTCCGGTTCCGGTTCGGGCGCCTGCTCGAGGATGATGTGCGCGTTGGTGCCGCTGATCCCGAACGAGGAGATCCCGGCTCGGCGGGGGTGGTCGGACTGCGGCCAGGCGGTCGCCTCGGTCAGCAGCTCGACCGAGCCGGCCGTCCAGTCGACCTGCGGGGTCGGCCGGTCGACGTGGAGCGTCTTCGGCAGCAGGCCGTGCTGCATCGCCAGCACCATCTTCATCACGCCGGCGACACCCGCGGCGGCCTGTGTGTGCCCGATGTTGGACTTCAGCGAGCCGAGGAGGAGCGGCCGTTCGCGCTGCTGTCCATAGGTCGCGAGCAGCGCCTGCGCCTCGATCGGGTCGCCGAGGTTCGTGCCCGTGCCGTGCGCTTCGACGGCGTCGACCTCCTCGGCGGACAACTGGGCGCCGGCCAGCGCTTCGAGGATCACGCGCTGCTGCGACGGGCCGTTCGGCGCGGTCAGGCCGTTGGACGCGCCGTCCTGGTTGACGGCGCTGCCCCGGACGACCGCGAGGACCTTGTGGCCGAGCCTGCGGGCGTCCCGCAGCCGCTCCACGAGCAGCAGGCCGGCGCCTTCGGACCAGGACGCGCCGTCCGCGGCCGCCGCGAAGGACTTGCAGCGGCCGTCGGGGGCCAGCCCGCGCTGGCGGCTGAACTCGACGAACGCGCTCGGGCCCGCCATGACCGTCACGCCGCCGGCGAGGGCCATGGAGCACTCACCGCTCCGCAGCGCCCGCACGGCGAGGTGCAGGGCGACGAGCGAGGACGAGCAGGCGGTGTCGACGGTGACCGCGGGGCCCTCGAAGCCGAAGGTGTAGGCGATGCGCCCGGAGGCGACGCTGCCGGAGTTGCCGGTGCTCATCAGCCCCTCGACACCCTCGGGGAGGACGCCGGGCGTGAAGCCGTAGTCGTGGTACATCAGGCCGGCGAAGACGCCGGTGCGACTGCCCTTGAGGCCGGCGGGGTCGATGCCCGCGTGCTCGAAGGCCTCCCATGCGGTCTCCAGCAGCAGACGCTGCTGCGGGTCCATGGCCAGTGCCTCGCGCGGCGAGATCCCGAAGAAGTCCGCGTCGAAGTCCGCCGCGTCGCGGAGGAACCCGCCCTGCCGGGTGTAGACCTTGCCGGGCCGCTCGGGGTCGGGGTCGTAGAGCGCGTCGACGTCCCAGCCGCGGTCCTCGGGGAACTGCGCGATGGCGTCCGTGCCCTCGGCCAGCAGCCGCCACAGCTCCTCGGGGGAGCCGACACCGCCGGGGAACCGGCAGCTCATGCCCACGATGGCGATCGGCTCCTGGTCACGGGCCTCCAGCTCGCGCGCGCGCCGCCGGGCCTGGCGTAGGTCGGCGGTGGCCCGCCTGAGGTACTCCCGGAGCTTGTCTTCGTTCGTCATCGGTGTTGTCCGCCCCCTTTGGCCTGCGCAGTTCAGGAGATGCCGAGTTCGTCGTCGAGGAGGTCGTACAGCTCCTCGTCGCTCGCCGAGCTGAGGTCGTCCTCGTGCTCGGGTCCGCCCGCGTCTCCTGGATCGGCCGGCTCGTTCCCGTTCCAGCGGGCGAGCAGCGCCTGGAGACGCATGTTGATCTTGGTTCGGGTGATGTTGTCGACGCCGTCCGCTCCGGCGCCGTCGAGGGCGGCGGCGAGGCGGTCGAGCTCGTCGAAGACCGGCGCCGTCCGGGCCGTGCCACCGGGGAGGTCCTTCAGCACCCGCTGCGCGAGCACCGCGGGCGTCGGGTGGTCGAAGACGAGCGTCGCGGGCAGCCGCAGGCCGGTGGCCCTGTTCATCCGGTTGCGGAGCTCCACCGCGGTCAGCGAGTCGAAGCCCAGGTCACCGAAGGCCTGGTCGGGTTGGACGGCCTTGGCCGAGCTGTGTCCGAGGACGGCGGCGACCTCGGACCGGACGAGGTCCAGTACGGCCTCCTCGCGCTCGCCCTCGGGCAGGCCCGCGATCCGCTGCGCCAGCGGCACGGGGGCCGCCCGGTCCGTGCGCCGCTGGCGGCCACCGACGAGCGCCCTGAGCAGCGGCGGCACCGGGGCGGTCGCGTTCCGCAGGGCGGCGAGGTCCAGCCGTGCCGCCACCACCAGGGGCTCCCGCAGCGCGAGCGCGGCGTCGAGGAGTTCCAGGCCGTCCTCGTCGGACAGCGGCAGCACACCGCCGCGGGCGAGCCGGGTGCGGTCGGCGCCGCCGAGGTCCTCGGTCATGCTGCCGGTGCGCTGCCACAGACCCCACGGCAGCGACACCGCGGGCAGCCCCTGGGCCCGGCGGCGCCCGGCGAAGGCGTCCAGGAAGGCGTTGGCCGCGGCGTAGTTGGCCTGGCCGGGGGTGCCGAGCGTACCGGCGAGCGAGGAGAAGACCACGAACGCCGACACGTCGCCCGCCAGCTCGTGCAGGTTCAGCACCGCGTCGACCTTGGGACGCAGCACGGTCTCCAGGCGCTCCGGGGTGAGAGAACCGATCACGCCGTCGTCGAGCACGCCGGCCGTGTGCACCACGGCCGTCACCGGGGTACCCGACAGCACCTCGGCGAGGGCGTCCCGGTCGGCCACGTCGCAGGCCGCCCAGCTCACCTCGGCGCCCGCCGCGGTCAGTTCCGCCCGGAGCTCCGCCGCACCCTCGGCGTCCGCGCCGCGCCGGCTCATCAGCAGCAGGCTGCCTACGCCGTGCTCGGCGACCAGGTGCCGGGCGACGAGCCCACCCAGGGCGCCGGACGCGCCGGTCAGGAGCACCGTGCCGGTCCCGAAGTCCGGGGTGGTCTGCGGGGCGTCGGCGGCGGCCCTGGCGAGCCGGGGCAGCAGGAGCGCGTCACCGCGCAGTGCCGCCTGCGGCTCCTCGGAGGCGACGAGCCGGGGGACGACCGTCGCCGCGATCCACTCCCCGTCGGCGCTTGCGTCGGGAATCCCACCGGCGTTCCCACCGGCGGTCCCGTCGGTGTTCCCAGCGGCGGTCCCACCGGCTTTCCCGTAGGCATTTCCGTCAGGGTTCCCGCCGGCGTTCCCGTCGACGCTTCCGTCGGCGTCGAGGAGGACGATGCGGTCCGGGTTCTCCGACTGTGCCGACCGGACCAGGCCCCACACGGCCGCCTGCACCGGGTCGCCCGCCGCCGGGTCGTCGCCTGCGGCGACCGCGCCCCGGGTCACCAGCACCAGGCGGGGGGCCCGGTCCTTGGCCAGCCACCACCTCAGCAGCCGGAGCACCTCGGCGAGGACGTCCCGGACCCGTGCGGCGTCGGTGCCCGACCCGGCCGGGCACGGGACGACGACGGCGTCCGTGTCCGCCTGTGCCCCGGTCTCCGCCGCGGGGGCGGCGAGGAGGGCGGCGATGTCGTCGTAGGCGCGTACGGCCGGGGTGTGCGCGTCGGCCGGGGCGACGAGCGGTGCCCACTCCACCGTGAACAGGGAGTCCCGGGCGCTCGTGCGCAGTTGCTCCGGCGACACCGGACGCAGCGTCAAGGACTCGACCGACACGACCGGGCGGCCCGTGCCGTCGGCGGCGTCCAGCCGTACGGTGTCCCCGCCGGCCTGCGCGAGCCGTACCCGCAGGCCGGTCGCTCCGGTGCCGTGCAGCGTGACGCGGGACCACGCGAAGGGCAGCAGGGGCCCGTCGGCGGCCGGTACGAGACCGCCCGCGCCCAGTGCGTGCAGGGCGGAGTCGAGCAGGGCCGGGTGCACGCCGAACCCGCCCGTGTCCGCCTGCGCCTCGTCGGTGACGGCGAGTTCGGCGTAGACCGCGTCGGACCCGCGCCAGGCGGCGCGCAGCCCCTGGAAGAGCGGGCCGTAGCTCAGCCCGAGGTCCGCCAGGCGGTCGTAGAAACCGTCCAGGTCCACCGGCTGGGCGTCGGCCGGGGGCCAGCTGCTCAGCTCGGTGCCCAAGGGGGCTGCTCCGGTGGCGAGGGTGCCGGTGGCGTTGCGGATCCAGGGGCCGTCCCCGGCTCGCGAGTGCACGCTCAGCGGGCGGCGGCCGGAGTCGTCCTGGGCGCCCACGAGGACCTGGAGCGCGACGCAGACCTGCTCGGGCAGCACCAGCGGTGCCTGCAGGGTGAGCTCCTCGACCAGGTCGCAGCCGGTCTCGGCCGCGGCGTGTGCGGCCAGTTCCACGAAGGCCGTGCCCGGCAGCAGCACCGTCCCCAGCACCGCGTGGTCGGCCAGCCAGGGCTGGCCCTGGAGGGACAGCAGCCCGGTCAGCAGGTGACCGCCGGCGTCCGGCAGCTCCACCGCCGCGCCCAGGAACGGGTGGTGGGCGGTGTCCAGCCCGGCCGCTCGTACGTCGCCGGCCGGGGCGCCCGTCTCCAGCCAGTACCGCTCGTGCTGGAACGCGTAGGTCGGGAGGTCGACGCGGCGCGCACCCGGCAGGACGGCGGCCCAGTCGATGCCGACGCCGTGGACATGGGCCTGGGCCAGGGACAGCATCAGCCGGTTCTGTCCGCCGTCGCGGCGGCGCAGCGTCGGGACGACCGCGGCGTCCGCCTCGGCGGCCTCGATGGCGTCCTGGATGCCCGCCAGCTGGACCGGGTGGGGGCTGACTTCGATGAACACGTCGTGTCCGTCGGCCAGAGCGGCCCGGATCGCATCGTGGAACCGCACCGTCTGCCGCATGTTGCGGTACCAGTAGCCGGAGCCGAGCTCGTCCCCGTCCAGCTTCCCGCCCGTCACCGTGGAGTAGAAGGGCACGGAGCCGGGGAGCGGGCTGACGCCGACGAACCCCTCACGCGCCTGCGCTTCGACGCGTTCGATCTGCGGCGAGTGCGCGGCGTAGTCGACGGCGACCTTGCGGGCCTGGATGCCCTCCTGTGCGCAGTGCGCGAGCAGTTCGTCCAGGGCGTCGGTGTCCCCGGAGACCACGACGGTCCCGGGCCCGTTCACGGCGCCGATGCCGAGACGGCCGGCCCACCGGCCGATCAGTTCCCGCGCCTCCTCGTCCGGGAGCGTCACCGAGGCCATGCCGCCGCGGCCCTGGAGTTCGCGCACCGCGAGGCTGCGCCGGACCACGATGCGCGCCCCGTCCTCCAGGCCGACCGCTCCGGCGATCACGGCGGCGGAGACTTCTCCCTGGGAGTGTCCGACGACCGCGTGGGGGGTGACTCCGAAGGAGCGCCACACCTCGGCCAGGGCGATCGTCATCGCCCACAGCACGGGTTGCAGGACGTCGACCCGGTCCTGCTCGACGTCGGACGTGCCGCGCAGCACCGCGGTCAGCGACCAGTCCACGTGCGGTGCGAGGGCGCGCTCGCAGGCCTCGATCCGGTCGCGGAAGACCGGGGAGGTCTCCAGCAGCTCGGCGGCCATGCCCACCCACTGCGCCCCCTGCCCGGGGAAGACGAAGACGGTCTTGCCGGCAGTGCGTGCGGTGCCGCTCACCACGCCGCGCGGCGTGGCACCGCCGGCGAAACCGGCCAGTGCCTGCCGGAGCTCCTCGGGGGTCTGCGCGACCGCCACGGCGCGGTGTTCGAAGGCCGCCCTGGTCGTGGCCAGCGAGTAGGCCGCGTCGGCCGACCAGGCCGCCGTGCCGTCGCCGTCCCTGCCGTTGTCGTCACGGTCGTCGTCGCCACCGTCGTTGTCGCCACCGTCGTTGTCGTGCAGGAAGGACGCGAGGCGGGCGGCCTGCGCCCGCAGCGCCGCCTCGGTCCTGCCGGAGAGCACCCAGGGCACGACCGCGCCGGAGCCGGAGGCCGGCGGCGGTTCCTCGGTCGCGGGGGCCTGCTCGATGATGGTGTGGGCGTTGGTGCCGCTGACGCCGAAGGACGACACGGCGGCCCGGCGCGGACGGTCGGTCTGCGGCCAGTCGACGGCCTCGGTCAGCAGCCGGACGTCACCGGCCGACCAGTCCACGTGTGGGGTCGGCTCGTCCACGTGCAGGGTCCTCGGGAGGACTCCGTGGCGCATGGCCATGACCATCTTGATCACTCCGGCGACGCCCGCGGCGGCCTGCGTGTGGCCGATGTTGGACTTCAGCGAGCCCAGCCACAGCGGCTGCCCTTCGGGCCGCTCCTGCCCGTACGTGGCGAGGAGCGCCTGCGCCTCGATCGGGTCACCCAGCTTCGTCCCCGTGCCGTGCGCCTCTACGGCGTCCACGTCGGCCGGCGTGAGTGCGGCGGACGCCAGCGCCTGCCGGATCACCCGCTGCTGCGAAGGTCCGTGGGGCGCGGTCAGACCGTTGGACGCGCCGTCCTGGTTCACCGCGCTCCCCCGCACGACGGCCAGCACGTGGTGCCCGTTGCGCTCGGCGTCGCTGAGGCGCTCCACCAGGAGCATGCCGACGCCTTCGCCCCAGCCCGTGCCGTCGGCACCGGCCGCGAACGCCTTGCACCGCCCGTCGGGCGCCAGCCCCCGCTGCCGGCTGAACTCCACGAAGACCGTCGGGCTTGCCATGACCGTGACGCCGCCGGCCAGCGCCATCGTGCACTCGCCGCTGCGCAGGGCCTGGACGGCCAGGTGCAGGGCGACGAGCGACGAGGAGCAGGCCGTGTCGATCGTGACGGCGGGGCCCTCCAGGCCGAAGGTGTAGGACACGCGCCCGGAGGCGACGCTGCCGGAGCCTCCGGTGGTGAGCAGGCCCTCGACGCCCTCGGGCAGTTCGCGCGGGCCCTGGCCGTAGTCGTGGTACATCAGGCCGGTGAATACGCCGGTACGGCTGCCCCGGAGCGTCGCCGGGTCGATCCCGGCGCGTTCGAACGCCTCCCAGGACGCCTCCAGCAGCAGCCGTTGCTGCGGGTCCATCGCCAGGGCCTCGCGGGGGCTGATGCCGAAGAAGCCGGCGTCGAACTCGGCCGCCTCGTGCAGGAAGCCGCCGTCACGGGCGTAGGTCTTGCCGAGGCGCTCGGGGTCGGGGTCGTAGAGCCCGTCGACGTCCCAGCCCCGGTCGTCCGGGAACCGGGAGATGCCGTCGCGGCCGGAGGCCACGAGCCGCCACAGGTCCTCCGGCGAGCGCACTCCGCCCGGCAGGCGGCAGCTCATGCCGACGAGGGCGATCGGCTCGTCGGCGGCGGCCGTGGAGGGCCGCGTCACGGCCCTGGCCGTGGCGGCCGGGAGCTCGCCGAGGAGTTCGGTGCCGATGTGCCGGGCGAGGGCCGAGGGGGTGGGGTGGTCGAAGACGAGGGTGGCGGGCAGGCGCAGGCCGGTGGCGGTGGACAGCCGGTTGCGCAGTTCCACCGCCGTCAGCGAGTCGAAGCCCAGGTCCTGGAAGGCGTGCGCGGGCTGGACGGCCCGGGGCGAGGAGTGCCCGAGCACGGCGGCGACCTCGGCCCGGACGAGTTCCAGGAGGGTCTCCTCGCGCTCGTCGCCGGCCAGCCCGGCGAGGCGTTCGGCCAGGGATCCGGTGGCTGCGTGCTGGGCGGTGCCGCGCAGGGGGACGCGGACGAGTCCGCGCAGCAGGGCCGGTACGGATCCCGCCGTCCGGTTGCGCAGGGCGGAGGTGTCGAGGCGGACCGGTACGAGCACGGGCTCGTCCGCGGCGAGCGCCGCGTCGAACAGCCGCAGTCCGTCCTCGGTGGACAGCGGCAGCACGCCGGAGCGTGCCATCCGTGACCTGCCCGCCTCGTCCAGGGCGTCGGCCATGGCGCCCTCCTGCTCCCACAGACCCCACGCCAGCGAGACCGTGGGCCGCCCCTGGGCGCGGCGGTGCCGGGCGAAGGCGTCGAGGAAGGCGTTGGCCGCGGCGTAGTTGCCCTGGCCGGGGTTGCCGAAGACGCCCGCGGCGGAGGAGAACAGCACGAACGTCGTGCTCGCGCCGGTGAGTTCGTCCAGGTGGAGCACCGCGTCCGTCTTGGGCGCGAGGACGGCGGTCATGCGCTGCGGGGTCAGTGCGGCGATCACGCCGTCGTCGAGCACGCCGGCGGTGTGCACGACGGAGTCGATCGGGTTGGCGGCCAGCAGCCGGGCGAGGGCGTCCCGGTCGGCGAGGTCGCAGGCGGCCCACGTCGCTTCGGCGCCGAGCGCCGCGAGTTCGGCCCTCAGCTGCGCGGCGCCCGGGGCCTGTGCGCCACGGCGGCTGACGAGCAGCAGCCGGCGCACGCCGTGTCCGGTCACCAGGTGACGCGCGAGGGTCCTGCCGAGCGCGCCGGAGGCGCCGGTGAGCAGCACGGTGCCGAGGCCGGAGCCGGCGGCCTCGGCGAGCGCGGGGGCCGCCTCGTCCGCGGGGCCGTTGGCCGCGTTTCCCGTCGCCGGGGAGGCGGCGCGGGCCAGGCGCGGTGCGCCGACCTGCCCTTCGCGGGCGACGACGTGGGGCTCGCCGGACCGCACGACGCCGGGCACGAGCGCGGCCGCCTCGTCCGGGCGGTCGGTTTCGAGCAGCACGATCCGGCCGGGGTTCTCCGCCTGGGCCGAGCGCACCAGTCCGCCCGCCGCGGCGTGCGCGAGGTCGTCACAGCGCGCCACCAGCACGAGGCGCGCGGTCCGCTCCTCGGCGCACCAGCGCTGCACCAGCCCCAGCACCTCGGTGGTGACCGCACGGACCCGCTCGGCCCCGGTCGCCCCTTCCGGACCGTCGGGGCACGGGACCACGACCACGTCCGGCCGCGCCGACCCGTCGGCATCGGCGAGTGCGGCGATGTCCGGGACGTACGCGACCGCCGTCCCGCCCGCGGCGCCGGAGGGCAGGTCGCCGGAGGGCAGGGTCAGCGGCGCCGGCTCGACGGTGAACAGCGTGTCACCGGAGCTCTTGCGGAGCTGCTCGGCCGACAGCGGACGCAGTGTCAGCGATTCGACGGACGCCACCGGTTCGCCGGCGCCGTCGGCGACCAGCAGGGACACCGCGTCCGTGCCGGCCGGAGCCAGCCTGACCCGTACGGTGGACGCGCCCGTGGCGCGCACCGACACCCCGGACCAGGCGAACGGCAGGAGCGGCCCGTCCGCCCCGGCGACGAGGGAGCCGGCCGCGATCGCGTGGAGCGCCGCGTCCAGCAGCGCCGGGTGCAGGAGGAAGGAACCGGTGTCCGTGCCGTCGGGGAGCGCGACCTCCGCGAAGACTTCCCCACCCGCGCGCCAGGCGCCGCGCAGTCCGCGGAACGCCGGACCGTAGGCCAGGCCGAGGGCGGCCAGCCGGTCGTAGAAGCCGTCGAGGTCGACGGGCTCGGAGCCGGCCGGCGGCCATGCCGTGAGCGCCCGCCCGGCGGCCGCGGCGCCCGCTTCGCCGGTCCCTTCGGTGACGAAGCCGGTCGCGTGGCGAACCCACGGCAGGTCGGCGTCGTCCTCGGGCCGCGCGTGCACGGTCAGCGGTCTGCGGCCGGTGCCGTCGGCCGCGCCGACCCACACCTGAACCGCGACGCCGCCCTGCTCGGGCATCACCAGGGGCGCTTCGAGGGTGAGGTCCTCCAGCAGGTCGCAGCCGGCTTCGTCGGCGGCGCGCACGGCGAGTTCGACGAACGCGGTGCCCGGGAGCAGCACGGTTTCGAGCACGGCGTGGTCGTTCAGCCACGGGTGCGTGCGCAGGGACAGCCGGCCGGTCAGCAGGCGCTCGTCGCCGCCGGCCAGGGAGACGGCGGCACCCAGCAGCGGGTGGTCGGCCGAGCCCAGGCCGACGGCGCGGACGTCGCCGGGAGCGGCCGGTGACGTGTCGAGCCAGTAGCGCTCGTACTGGAAGGCGTAGGTGGGCAGGTCGACGCGGCGGGCGCCGGGGAAGAAGGCGTGCCAGTCCGGGGAGACGCCGTGTGCGTGCAGTTCGGAGACGGCGGCGACGAGGGCGGCCCGCTCGGTGCGGTCGGCGCGCAGCGCGGGCACGGTGACGCTGTCCGTACCGTCCTCGTCCAGGCACCCCTGGGCGAGGGCGCTCAGCACGCCACCGGGGCCGATCTCGACGAACGTGGTCACGCCCAGGTCGTGGAGGGCCCGGACGCCGTCGGCGAAGCGGACCGCCTCGCGGACGTGCCGGACCCAGTACTCGGGGGTGTACGGCTCGGCGGGCCGGCCGGTGAGGTTGGAGACCACCGGGATGCGCGGCTTCTCGAAGGTCAGCCCGCGGACTACCTGCGCGAACTCCTCCAGCATCGGGTCCATCAGCGGCGAGTGGAACGCGTGGCTGACCTTCAGCCGGGAGGTCTTGCGGCCGTGTCGGGTGAAGATTGCGGCGATCTCCAGTACGGCGTCCTCGGCGCCGGAGACCACGACGGACCGGGGCCCGTTGATCGCCGCGACACCGACACCGTCGGTCAGGTGCGGCAGCACCTCGTCCTCGGTCGCCTGGACCGCGACCATCGCACCACCCGCGG
This sequence comes from Streptomyces durhamensis, assembly GCF_000725475.1. Taxonomy (NCBI): domain Bacteria; kingdom Bacillati; phylum Actinomycetota; class Actinomycetes; order Kitasatosporales; family Streptomycetaceae; genus Streptomyces; species Streptomyces durhamensis. The sequence continues at coordinate 6,505 of NZ_KL647048.1, read as the reverse complement.
GCAGCGCCTGCATCAGCGCGGCACGCGACGACACCAGCTTCGCCGCGTCCTCCAGCGACAGCACACCCGCCACATGAGCGGCCGCGATCTCACCGACGGAGTGACCGGCCACGTAGTCCGGCCGCACCCCCCACGCTTCCAGGAGGCGGAACAGGGCCACCTCGACCGCGAAGAGCGCCGGCTGGGCGGCGCCCGTGCGGTGCAGTTCCTCCGAGTCGACGTCGACCGCGGCGTCGAGGTGCGCACACACCTCGTCGTACGCGGCGGCGAACACCGGGTACGACGCGTACAGCTCGCGCCCCATGCCCAGCCGCTGTGATCCCTGACCGGAGAAGAGGAAACCGACGCGCCCACCGGTGCCCGAGAGGCCGCGCGCGACGCCCGGCGCCGGGGAGCCGGAGGCCACGGCCCGCAGCCCCTCGGCGAGTTCCGCCCATGTCTCGCCCTGGACCACCGCGCGGTGCTCCAGGGCCGTACGCGTCGTGGCGAGCGAGAACGCCACGTCGAACGGGGGGAGTTCGGCGTCAGCGCGGGACAGCAGGCGTTCGGCCTGTGCGCGCAGGGCCTCCTCGGTCTTGCCGGAGAGCACCCACGGCACCGGTCCGCCCTCGGCCGGGCGGGCGGCCTCCGGGGCGACGGCCTCGGCGCTCTCCTCACCTTCCTCCGGTGCTTGAGGGGCCTCGTCGGCGTCCGGTGCGTACGCTTCGGCCGACGGGGCTTCCTCGATGATCGTGTGGGCGTTGGTGCCGCTGATCCCGAACGAGGAGATGCCGGCGCGGCGCGGCCGGTCCGACGCCGGCCAGGGCGTGCGCTCGGTGAGCAGCCGTACGGCGCCCGCCGACCAGTCGACGTGCGGGGACGGCGCGTCGACGTGCAGCGTGCGCGGCAGTTCGCCGTGGCGCATGGCCATCACCATCTTGATGACGCCCGCCACACCGGCCGCGGCCTGGGTGTGGCCGATGTTGGACTTGATCGAGCCCAGCCACAGCGGCTCGTCGTCGGCACGGCCCTGCCCGTAGGTCGCGAGGAGCGCCTGTGCCTCGATCGGGTCGCCGAGCCGGGTGCCCGTGCCGTGCGCCTCCACCACGTCGACCTGTGCGGTGGTCAGCCGGGCGGCGGCGAGGGCCTGGCGGATCACCCGCTGCTGGGAGGGGCCGTTGGGGGCGGTCAGGCCGTTGGACGCGCCGTCCTGGTTGACGGCGGAGCCCCGGACGACCGCGAGGACCTCGTGTCCGTTGCGGCGGGCGTCCGAGAGGCGTTCCACGAGCAGCAGGCCTGCGCCCTCGCCCCAGCCGGTGCCGTCGGCAGCGGCCGCGAACGCCTTGCACCGGCCGTCGGGCGCCAGTCCGCGCTGGCGGCTGAAGCCGACGAAGGTGGCGGGGCCGACCATCGCGGTGACACCGCCCGCAACGGCCAGTGAGCACTCGCCGTTGCGCAGCGACTGGACGGCCAGGTGCAGGGCCACCAGGGACGACGAGCAGGCCGTGTCGACCGTGACGGCCGGGCCTTCGAGGCCGAAGGTGTAGGCCACACGGCCGGAGGCGACGCTGCCCGAGGTGCCCGTGCCCAGATAACCTTCCAGGTCCTCGGGGGAGTTCTGCAGGGCGGCGAGGAACTCGTGGTTCATCACGCCGGCGAACACACCGGTCCTGCTGCCCGCCAGCGAGGCGGAATCGATGCCGGCCCGCTCGAAGAGCTCCCACGACGTCTCCAGCAGCAGCCGCTGCTGGGGGTCCATGGCGAGCGCCTCGCGGGGCGAGATCCCGAAGAGGCCGGCGTCGAACCGCGCCAGGTCGCGCAGGAACGCGCCCTCGCGGGCGTAGCTGGTCCCGCGGGACTCCGGGTCCGGGTCGTAGAGCGCGTCCAGGTCCCAGCCGCGGTCGGTGGGGAACTCCGAGACCGTGTCGCGGCCGGAGGCGACCAACTCCCACAGGTCCTCTGGCGAGTCGACGCCGCCCGGGTAGCGGCAGCTCATCCCGATGATGGCCACCGGTTCCCCGGCGGCGTCCTCGTGGTCACGAAGGCGCCGCCGGGTCTCCTGGAGATCTGCGGTGACTCGCTTCAGGAAATAGCGGAGCTTGTCCTCGTTCGCCACCGAAATCGTCCCTCACCCCTGCGAAGACTTACCGGAATGCGGCAAGGGGTCATCGGGACGCGCCGGAGCGGTCAGGAAATCCCGAATTCCTTGCCGAGCAGATCGAATACCTCGTCGTCCGTGGCCGATTCCAGATTGCTGCCGCCCATATCAGGGCTCTCCTGGGCCGATGCCTTGCCGGATTCACCGGCAATCGCCAATACGGCCTGGAGCTTCGACAGGATCCGGTCGCGAGCTTCACTCTCTGACAACTTCGTGACCAATTCTTGTTCGACCCTGTCCAAGTCGGCAAGTAGGGAATCCACTAGGGCCGGTTCGGCCGCCCCCGCCGTTTCCGTGAGGATGTGCCCGGCGAGCAAAGCGGGCGTCGGATAGTCGAAGACCAGCGTCGCGGGGAGCCGCAGCCCGGTGGCCTTGTTCAGCCGGTTGCGCAGTTCGACGGCCATGAGGGAGTCGAAGCCCAGGTCCTGGAAGGCGTGTTCCGGCCGGACCGTACGGTCCGACGCGTGCGCCAGGACCGCGGCCGCCTCGGCCCGGACCAGGTCCAGCACGGTCTTCTCCCGCTCGGCCTCCGACAGCCCCTCCAGGCGCTCGGCCAGCGAGGACGCGGAGGGTGCGGCGGCGGCCTGCGCGGTCCTCCGGGCGGCCGCGGCCGGCACGAGGGCGCGCAGCACCGGCGGTGCCTCACCGGCGCGCAGCGCGCCGGTGTCGATCCGGACCGGGGCGAGCACCGCCTCGTCCGCGGCCAGTGCCGCGTCGAACAGCCGAAGCCCCTCCTCCGGCGGCAACGGCAGCACACCGCTGCGCGCCATCCGCGCCCGGTCGGCCTCGGCGAGACCGTCCGTCATCGCCCCTGACTGCTCCCACACACCCCAGGCCAGCGATGTGGCGGGCAGCCCCGCACGGCGCCGCTGCGCCGCGAAGGCGTCGAGGAAGGAGTTCGCCGCCGCATAGCTCGCCTGACCGGCGCTGCCGACCATGCCGGCGACGGACGAGAACACCACGAAGGCGGCCAGGCCCCTGTCCCGGGTGCACTCGTGCAGGTTCAGCACGGCGTCCACCTTGGGGCGGAAGACCTCCCGCAGCCTCTCCGGTGTGAGCGAGGCGACGACCCCGTCGTCGAGAACACCCGCGGTGTGCACGACGGCCGACAGCGCATGCCCGCCCAGCCCGTCCAGCATCGCGGAGACGGCCTCCCGGTCCGCGACGTCGCAGGCCGCCCAGGTGACCTCGGCACTCCACGCGGCCAGTTCGGCCTCCAGCTCGGCCGCACCGGGGGCGTCCGCGCCCCGGCGGCTCGCCAGCAGGAGCCGGCGCACCTTGTGCTCGGACACCAGGTGCCGTGCGACGAGCGCGCCCAGCGCCCCGGACGCACCGGTCAGCAGGACGGTGCCGACGCCGAAGTCCGGCGTGCCGGTGGCGGTCCCGGTGGTCCTCACCAGACGCGGTCCGTGTCCTCGGCCTCCACCAGCACCAACCGGTCCGGGTGCTCCGACTGCGCCGAGCGCACCAGCCCCCACACCGCGGCATGAGCCAGATCCCCCGGACGCGTCACCAATGCACACGGTCGGCGGTCTCCGCACCAAACCCCGCCGGGCACGGAACGACGACGACGTCCGGCGTCCCCTCCGACTCCCGCAACGCGTCGAAGTCCGCGTAGCTCCGTACGTCGAACCCGGCCGCGTCCGCCTCCGTGAGGGCCGCGGGCTGCCATGCGAGGCCGAACAGCGAGTCGTCGGCTCGGCTGCCGGAGCCGCCCGCCGCGAGCAGTTGCTCGCGCGACACCGGCCGCAGCGACAGCGAACCGGCCGTGGCCACCAGACCACCCGAGGCGTCGGCCACGGTCAGCGACACCACGTCCGTACCCGTGCGGGAGACCTTGACCCGCAGCGCCGTCGCCCCGACGGCACGCACACCCACTCCGGACCAGGCGAAGGGCAGCAGCGGCCCATCGACGACGGGGACGAGCCCGCCCGCGCCGATCGCGTGGAGCGCCGCGTCCAGCAGCGCCGGGTGAACGGCGAACGCACCCGCCTCCGCGCCCTCCGGGAGAGCGACCTCGGCGAGGACGTCGTCCCCGCTGCGCCACACCGACCGCAGCCCGCGGAAGACCGGGCCGTAGCCCAGACCGAGTTCGTCCAGGCCCTCGTAGAACCCGGTCAGGTCGACGGCCTCCGCGTCCGCCGGCGGCCACGCGCCGAGGTCCGTGCCGTGCGGGGGCTCGGGCAGCGCGTCCGTCAGGAAGCCGACCGCGTGCCGCACCCACGGCGCGTCGCCCGGGGCGTCCTCCCGTCGCGAGTGCACGCTCAGCGCCCGCCTGCCCGGCTCCTCCTCGGCCCCGACCCACACCTGCACGGCCACACCGCCGCGGTCCGGGACGATCAGCGGTGCTTCCAGCGTCAGATCCTCGACCTGGGCGCAACCGGCCTCGTCGCCCGCGCGTACGGCCAGCTCCACGAGCGCGGTGCCCGGCAGCAGCACGCTGTCCATGACCGTGTGGTCGGCGAGCCAGGGGTGCGTCCTGAGGGAGAGCCGCCCGGTGAGCAGGAACCCGCCGGCGCCGGGCAACGCGACGGTCGCACCGGCCAACGGGTGCTCCGCCGCCCCCAGCCCGAGTCCGGTCGCGGCGGCTCCGCCGGTGAACTCCTCGGGCGCCTCCAGCCAGAAGCGCTCGTACTGGAAGGCGTAGGTCGGCAGGTCGACGCGGCGGGCGCCCGGGAAGAGCGCCTGCCAGTCCGGGGACGCGCCATGGGCGTGCAGCTCGGCGAGCGCGGTGACGACGGCCTCCGGCTCGGGGCGGTCGGTCCGTCCCACGGGGACGGTGACGATATCGCCGTCCAGGCAGCCCTGGACGAGGGCGCTGAGGACGCCACCGGGACCGACCTCCACGAAGGTCGTCACACCCAGCTCGTGCAGGGTCTGGACGCCGTCGGCGAAGCGGACCGCTTCGCGCACGTGCCGGACCCAGTACTCGGGCGTGTACGAATCCGCCACATCACCCGTCAGATTCGAGACCACCGGAATCCGCGGCTCACCGAACGTCAGACCACGAACAACCTCGGCGAACTCCTCCAGCATGGGATCCATCAGCGGCGAATGGAACGCGTGGCGATCTCACCCACCGAGTGACCAGCCACAAAGTCCGGCCGCACACCCCACGACTCCAACAGCCGGAACAACGCCACCTCGACCGCGAACAACGCCGGCTGGGTGCAACCCGTCTGGTTCAACTCCTCCGAGTCCACATCGACGGGCGCGTCCAGAAGCGCGCACACCTCGTCGTACGCCGTGGCGAAGACGGGGTACGCCGCGTACAGCTCACGCCCCATGCCGATCCGCTGCGAACCCTGGCCCGAGAACAGAAAACCGATCTTGCCTGCGGTGCCGGGTTCGCCGAGGACGACCCGGGCGGACGGGGAACCCGCGGCCAGCGCGCGGAGGCCTTCCAGGAGTTCGTCCCGGTTCTCCCCCACCACGGCGGCCCGGTGGTCCATGGCCGAGCGCGTGGTGGCGAGTGAGAAACCGATGTCGGCCGGCTGCAGGTCCGTGTCCGGGGCCAGGGACAGCAGGCGCTCCGCCTGTGCCCGCAGCGCCGTCTCCGTCCTGCCCGCCAGCACCCACGGTACGACCACGCCGGGCTCGGGCGCGGGCGGCAACTCCGCGGAAGCGGAGGCCTGTTCGACGATCACATGGGCGTTGGTGCCGCTGATACCGAAGGACGACACGGCGGCCCGGCGCGGGTGATCGGTCTCCGGCCACTCCATGGCCTCGGTCAGCAGCCTGACATCTCCGGCCGACCAGTCCACGTGCGGGGTCGGCTCGTCCACGTGCAGGGTCCGCGGCAGCACACCGTGCCGCATCGCCATCACCATCTTGATCACACCACCGACCCCTGCGGCGGCCTGGGCATGACCGATGTTCGACTTCAGCGAACCCAGCCACAACGGCCGGTCCTGCGACCGCTCCTGCCCGTACGTCGCGATGAGCGCCTGCGCCTCGATCGGGTCACCCAGCCGCGTCCCCGTACCGTGCGCCTCCACCACGTCGACCTGGTCCGAGGACACACCGGCGTTCGCCAGCGCCTGCCGGATCACCCGCTGCTGCGCCGGCCCGTTCGGAGCCGTCAGACCGTTCGAGGCGCCGTCCTGGTTCAC
>NZ_KL647048.1:0-236 GCF_000725475.1 Streptomyces durhamensis | reverse complement strand
ACCAGCGATGACGAGCATGCCGTGTCGACCGTGACCGCCGGGCCCTCAAGCCCGAACGTGTACGACACCCGGCCGGAGGCGATGCTGCCCGCGCTGCCGCTGCCCAGGTAGGCGTCCATGCCCTCCGGAGCCGTCTTCACGCGCCCGCCGTAGTCGTGGTACATCACACCGGCGAAGACACCGGTCCTGCTGCCCCGCATCGTCACCGGGTCGATCCCGGCCCGCTCGAACGCCTC
>NZ_JNXR01000057.1:0-14785 GCF_000725475.1 Streptomyces durhamensis | reverse complement strand
AGGGCCAGAAGGTCCTCAGCCAGGCCGGATTCCTCAAGCCGTGACCTCGCTCCACGAGACCGACGCCGCGACCGGCCCCCGCACGGGCCGGCCGCGGCGCCGCCGCATCGGCACGGACACCCCACTGCCCCCGGCCAGCGCCGGCATCCTGTTCCGGGACCGGCCAGCCGGCGCCGGCGCCCGTGGTCGCCGGCGCCGCGCGGTGGCAGGCCAGGATCTCCGTCTGCGCCTCGGCGCATCCGTCCGGGCGACGGCCTGAGCGGCGCGGACACCCGCATACCCGGCCTGATCGGGCAGGCGCTCTACCGTGAGTGCCCATGACCCTGAGCATCCGCAACCAGCTCCCCGGCACGGTCACCGCGATCCAGCCGGGCGAGGCCATGGCCACCGTGAGGATCCGTCTGGACGGCGGTCAGGACCTGACCGCGGCGATCACCCTGGAGGCCGTCCGCGACCTCGGCCTGGCAGAGGGCTCCTCGGTGCGGGCCCTGGTGAAGTCCACCGAGGTCTCCCTCGCCACGGCGCCGATCGACCGCGTCTCGATCCGCAACCAGCTGCCGGGCACCGTCACCGGCATCGCGACCGGGGGCGCCATGGCCACGGTGAAGATCGCGATCGAGGGCGGTTCGGTGACCTCGGCCGTCACCAAGGACTCGGCCACCGACCTGGGCCTCGCCCAGGGCGCCTCCGTGGTCGCCCTGATCAAGTCCACGGAGGTGGCGCTGGCGACGGCCTGACACGGCGAGGGCCCCGCCCGGAAACCGGTCGGGGCCCTGCAAGCACCGCTCACTCAGTCCTCGTACGCGTCCAGCGGCGGGCAGGAGCACACCAGGTTGCGGTCGCCGAAGGCCTGGTCGATACGGCGCACCGGCGGCCAGTACTTGTCGGCGGCCGAGACCCCGGCCGGGAAGACGGCCTCCTCACGGCTGTAGGAGTGCGTCCACTCACCGCCGAGCGCGGCAGCGGTGTGCGGGGCGTTGCGCAGCGGGTTGTCCTCCGCCGGCCACTCGCCCGTACCGACCTTCTCGATCTCGGCGCGGATGGCGATCATCGCGTCGCAGAACCGGTCCAGCTCAGCGAGGTCCTCCGACTCGGTCGGCTCGATCATCAGCGTGCCGGCCACCGGGAAGGACATCGTCGGCGCGTGGAAGCCGTAGTCGATCAGGCGCTTGGCCACGTCGTCGACGCTCGCGCCGGTCGACTTGGTCAGCGGACGCAGGTCGATGATGCACTCGTGCGCGACCAGGTTGCCGGGGCCGGTGTAGAGCACCGGGAAGTGCGGCTCCAGGCGCTTGGCGACGTAGTTCGCCGAGAGTACGGCGACCTGCGTGGCGCGCTTGAGGCCCTCGCCGCCCATGAGGCGGACGTACGCCCACGAGATCGGCAGGATGCCCGCGGAGCCCCAGGGGGCGGCCGAGATCGGGCCGACGCCCGTCTCCGGGCCCGCGGCCGGCTGCAGCGGGTGGTTCGGCAGGTACGGCGCCAGGTGCCCGCGGACCGCGACCGGGCCGACGCCGGGACCGCCGCCGCCGTGCGGGATGCAGAAGGTCTTGTGCAGGTTGAGGTGGGAGACGTCACCGCCGAAGTGGCCCGGCTTGGCGAGACCCACCAGGGCGTTGAGGTTGGCGCCGTCGACGTACACCTGACCGCCGGCCTCGTGCACCTGGGCGCAGATGTCGGCGACGTGCTCCTCGAAGACGCCGTGCGTCGACGGGTAGGTGATCATCAGCACCGCCAGCTCGTCGCGGTACTGCTCGATCTTGGCGCGCAGGTCCTCGACGTCGATCTCGCCGTCCTCGGCGGTCTTGACGACGACGACCTTCATGCCGGCCATCACGGCGCTGGCGGCGTTGGTGCCGTGCGCGGAGGACGGGATCAGGCAGACGGTGCGCTGCTCGTCGCCGTTGGCGCGGTGGTAGCCGCGCACCGCCAGCAGGCCAGCCAGCTCGCCCTGGGAACCGGCGTTCGGCTGGAGGGAGACCTTGTCGTAGCCGGTGACCTCGGCGAGACGTTCCTCCAGCTCACGGATGAGCGTGAGGTAGCCCCCGACCTGCTCGGCGGGCGCGAAGGGGTGCAGCTGGCCGAACTCGGGCCAGGTGACCGGCTCCATCTCCGTGGTCGCGTTGAGCTTCATGGTGCAGGAGCCCAGCGGGATCATGCCGCGGTCGAGCGCGTAGTCGCGGTCGGCCAGCCTGCGCAGGTAGCGCAGCATCGCGGTCTCGGAGCGGTGCTGGTGGAAGACCGGGTGGGTCAGGTAGACGTCGGTGCGCAGCAGCGCCTCGGGGAGGGTGTCCTCGGCGGTCGTGTCGAGGGCCTCGATGTCGCCCTCGACGCCGAAGGCGGAGAAGACGGCGGCCAGCTGAGCCCGCTTGGTCGTCTCGTCGCAGGCGAGGGAGACGTGGTCGGCGTCGACGAGCCGCAGGTTGACGCCGCCCGCCCGGGCGGCGGCCACGACCTCGGCGGCCCGGCCGGGCACGCGCGCGGTGAGGGTGTCGAAGTAGGCACCGTGGACGATCTCCACACCGCCGGCCTTCAGGCCCGCGGCGAGGATCGTGGCGTACCGGTGCGTGCGCCGGGCGATGGCCTGCAGGCCCTCCGGCCCGTGGTAGACGGCGTACATGCCGGCCATCACAGCGAGCAGCACCTGCGCCGTGCAGATGTTGCTGGTGGCCTTCTCCCGGCGGATGTGCTGCTCACGAGTCTGCAGCGCGAGCCGGTAGGCCTTGTTGCCGTCCGCGTCGACGGAGACGCCGACCAGGCGGCCGGGCAGGCTGCGCGCGAACTTCTCGTGCACGGCCATGTAGCCCGCGTGCGGACCGCCGAAGCCCATCGGCACACCGAAGCGCTGGGTCGTACCGACGGCGATGTCCGCGCCCAGCTCGCCCGGCGAGGTCAGCAGCGTCAGCGCGAGCAGGTCGGCGGCCACGGTGACCAGGGCGCCCAGCTCGTGCGCCTGGTCGATGACCGGCTTGATGTCCCGTACGGCACCGGAGGCGCCCGGGTACTGGATCAGTACGCCGTTGATCTCGCGCTCGGCGATCTCGGCCGGAATGCCCTCGCTGAGGTCGGCGACGACGACCTCCACACCGGTCGGCTCCGCGCGCGTCTCGATGACGGCGATGGTCTGCGGCAGCGCGTCCGCGTCGATCAGGAACAGGCCCTTCTTGTTCCTGCCCATGCGCCGGGACAGGGACATCGCCTCGGCGGCGGCCGTGCCCTCGTCGAGCAGAGAGGCGCCGGAGGTGGGCAGACCGGTGAGGTCGGCGACCACGGTCTGGAAGTTCAGCAGGGCCTCGAGCCGCCCCTGGGAGATCTCCGGCTGGTACGGCGTGTAGGCGGTGTACCAGGCCGGGTTCTCCATGACGTTGCGCAGGATGACCGGCGGGGTGAAGGTGCCGTAGTAGCCCAGGCCGATCATGGAGTCCAGGACCTGGTTGCGGTCGGCGAGCGAGCGCAGCTCGGCGAGGACCTCGGCCTCGGTGCGGGCGCCCGGCAGGTCGAGGGCGTCGGCGTTCTTGATCACATCCGGGACCGCGGCGGCGGTCAGCTCGTCGAGGGAACCGTAGCCGACGTGCGCGAGCATCTTGGCCCGCGCCTCCTGGTCGGGCCCGATGTGGCGCTGTTCGAAGGGGATACCCGCTTCGAGTTCCGAGAGCGGAATGCGGTGGGCGGTCATTGCGGAGGCCTCCTGGTCTGACGCGACCTTCGAAGGGCACCACGGCGCGGGTGCCCGGACGGCCTCCCCCTCTGTCATCTCAACCTGAGAGCTTCACCGGGTACCCGAGGGCCCCGGCTTTCACCGTCGGTGAGAGCGGAAGCCGTCGACACCCGCCCTGCTTTCCAGAGTGACCTCGTCCGTGCGGTACGTGAGCCTGAGAGATTCCGGGGAGGATTTGCTCCTTCGGCGCCTCCGAGGTGGTCGGAGGACTCTCCCGCACGGGGTCAGCAGCCGCTGTCAGCCTACCAGCGAGGTCAACGCCCGAGCCTTCGAGTGGCCGCCTCCCTGAATGTGCTCTTTCGTAGTGCTTACGGATGTGTTGCGACCAAGTGGAGGGAGAGGGACCGTGCAGACCGAGATCGATCCGCGCAACCTGATCGGCCGCAAGGCGTTCGACCGCACTGGCACCAAGATCGGCACCGTCGACGAGGTCTACCTCGACGACGCGACCGGTGTGCCCGAGTGGGCGGCCATACGCACCGGCCTGTTCTCCCGGGACGCCTTCGTCCCCCTGGAGCCCAGCGAACTGGTCGAAGGCTCCCTCCACGTCCCCTTCGACCGCTCCCTGATCAAGGACGCGCCCGACTTCGGCGTCGGCCGCCACCTCTCCCCCGAGCAGGAACTCCAGCTCTACCACCACTACGGCCTGGACGTGGCCCCACCTCCCGCCGTCCCCGACCACGACTTCGGCAAGCTGGCGGGCTCGGAGGAGGCCTGAGCCCCGGCCGGCGCAACCGCCGCGGGCGGATCGGAGGGACCCGTCACCAACGGCAACGGATCAGCCTGCTCCAGCGCGGGATCGTCGACGGAGAACGTCCGCACCCGCCCCGGCGGGGACTGCGGCGTCTCGAAACGCACGGTCACCCGCCCCAGCCCACTGCCCTGGACCCACCCGGGCCCGTGCTCGGCGTGCCGCACATCCTGCCCGGCGCGCCAGTGCCGTTCGACAGGCTCCGGCCGCTCCACGGCGGCATCGGCCACGGCCTCCTCCGGTACCTCCGCCGCCCGCGCGGGCAGCGCCTGCGCGAACAGGTCCTCCTGCGTGTAGTCGGCGAGCCCGGACACCCCCACGCCCAGCAGCCGTACCCCGCCCGTGGTGTCCACCGAGTCCAGCAGCCGGGCGGCCGCCTCCCGCACGACCGCCGGATCGTCCGTGGGCCCTCTGAGCGTCTCGGAGCGGGTCAGGGTCGAGAAGTCGTACCTGCGGACCTTCAGCACGATGGTGCGCCCCGACAGCCCGGCCTCGCGCAGCCGCCGCACACAGCGGTCGGCGAGCCGCTGCACCTCCAGGCCGATGCGCAGCCGGTCGTGGATGTCCACGTCGTAGGTGTCCTCGACCGACACGGACTTCGCCTCGCGCTCGGCCACCACGGGCCGCTCGTCGCGGGCCAGCGCCATGGCGTACAGCGCGTGCCCGTGCGCCTTGCCCAGCAGCCGGACCAGTTCGTCCTCGCCCGCCTCCGCCAGCTCCCCGACCGTGGTGATCCCGGCTCTGCGCAGATGGTCCCCCGTGGCCGGCCCGACCCCCGGCAGGGTCCGCACCGGCATCGGCCCCAGCAGCGCCCGCTCCGACCCCGGCTCGATGAGCACCAGGCCGTCCGGCTTGGCCTGCTCGGAGGCGATCTTGGCGAGCATCTTGGAGGCCGCGAGCCCCACCGACCCGGTGAGTCCGGTGACCGCCCGGATGTCCGCGCGCAGCTTGGTCCCGGCCAGCCGCGCCGACCGCGCGTCCTCGGCCGTCCCGCCGGCCTCCAGGTCCACGAACGCCTCGTCCAGGCTGAGCGGCTCCACCAGCGGTGACAGCTCCCGCAGCAGCGCCATCACCTGCTCACTGATGGACCGGTACACGCTGAAGCGCGGCACCAGATAGGCGGCATTGGGCGCCAGCCGGCGGGCCTGGGCCATGGGCATCGCCGAGTGCACCCCGAAGACCCGCGCCTCGTACGACGCCGTGGCCACCACTCCGCGTGGCCCGAGGCCGCCCACGACGACCGCCTTCCCGCGCAGGCTCGGCTTGGATGCCTGCTCCACCGAGGCGTAGAAGGCATCCATGTCGAGATGCAGGATCGTGGGCGCGTTTCTCACATCTCCGATGCTGCACCACGGCACTGACAACGCCGTGGTGCTGGAGGGCGCCCGGTGTGCCCGGAGGTCAGACCGCCCGGTTGCGGCGCCGCGCCAGCTCGTCCGCGGGGTTGTTCCCGACGAGGGTCTCGCCCGTGTCGATGCGCTCGCCGTGCAGCTGGGAGAGCGCGCTTTCCACGTCCCGCCACACCACTCCCACGGCGATGCCGAAGATGCCCTGGCCGCCCTGGAGAAGGGCGTGGACCTCGTCGGGCGAGGTGCACTCGTAGACCGTGGCACCGTCGCTCATCAAGGTCATCCGCTCCAGATCGCAGAAACCGCGTTCCCTGAGGTGCTGCACGGCCGTGCGGATGTTCTGCAGCGAGACCCCGGTGTCCAGGAACCGCTTCACGATCTTCAGGACGACCACGTCCCGGAAGCTGTACAGCCGCTGGGTGCCCGACCCGTGGGCGGGCCGCACGCTCGGCTCGACCAGGCCGGTGCGCGCCCAGTAGTCGAGCTGCCGGTAGGTGATCCCCGCCGCCGCACAGGCCGTCGGCCCGCGGTAACCGATCTCTTCCGACGTCATGGACGCCGCCCCTCCGCCGTTCGGCACTGCCGTCGGCCGTTGCGGAGCGTGATCCACCGCGCTGCTGTGAACCGGGTACGGACCGCTCTCCCCGAAACCGCGCACGGGGGCACCCCCAGCCGTACCGTCGCCGCTGGTTCTCACGCCGACCTCCGTCCTTGACCTGCCTTCACGACGGTAGGCAGTCACCAGGGGTGCGTCAACGATCGCCACACTCGGCACGCCGAGTGATAATCACCCTAGGAGTGGTTTCCCGTGTCCCACCGCGGGGAAAGGCTAGCCGAATGCACTCGGGGAAGGCCGTAGGACGCCCTTACTGGCCGGTGGCACATGCCCGCCTCACCAGGGCCGGCGCCCGCCGGCCCGTCGCGGTCACTGGCTGCTGGTGCCGAAGTCCTCGGGCGAGATCTGGTCGAGGAACTCGCGGAACTTCTCCACCTCGTCCTCCTGCTCGTCCGGAATGGCGATGCCGGCGTCGTCCAGCACCGTGTCGCTGCCATAGATCGGCGTGCCGGTGCGCAGGGCCAGCGCTATGGCATCGGAGGGGCGGGCGCTGACCTCGACGCCGCTGGCGAAGACCAGCTCCGCGTAGAAGACGCCTTCCCGCAGATCGGTGATGCGTACCTCGGTCAGCTCCTGGCCGACGGCCTCCAGCACGTCCTTGAACAGGTCGTGGGTCAGCGGCCTGGCGGGGGCCATGCCCTGCTGGGCGAAGGCGATCGCCGTCGCCTCCCCCGGCCCGATCCAGATGGGGAGGTAACGGTCGCCTCCCACTTCGCGCAGGAGCACGATCGGTTGGTTGGAGGGCATTTCGACCCGGACACCTACGACATCGAGCTCGTTCACACAGCAACCCTAGGCCGTGCCCGGGATGTTTGGGTAGTCGGGCCGGGAACAGGTGGCCGATCCGGCACCCCGAACCGCCGGCGCTCAGGGCAGCCGCACGCCCAGAGCGGTCTGCACCAGTGCCGCGTGCAGCTTCATGGTGAGCGCCGCCAGCTCCTTCGCACGGGCCTCGGCATGAGCCCTGGTCTGCGGGTTGCGATGGCGCCTGAGCGGGGCGACCACCTGGTCGACGAGTCCGGCCTCGCGGTCGGCGGCGGCCTTCATCACCCGAAGGTGGCGCGGCTCGATCCCGAACCGGCCCAGTTCGGCGACGAGGGAGGCCACGGTGACGGCCTCGGCGTCGTACACCCCGCCCTCCAGGGGAGCGATGAGGCCGTACGACTCCCACTCCTTCAGAGCGCTCTCGTCGATCTCCGCGGCCGCCAGCAGCTCGTCCCTGCCCACGCGGGCCACCGTGCGCTCCCCGGGCGGCTCGGCGACGTCCTCCGCGGTGCGCTGACGCCCCACGACGGGCAGCGGGACGGCCTCGCCCCGCTCTATCGCGTCCAGCCGCTCACGGATCACCTTGAGCGGCAGATAGTGGTCCCGCTGCATCCTCAGCACATGAGCCAGGCGTTCGACATCCCCGGCGCTGAACTTTCGGTACCCCGACGGGGTCCGCTGCGGCTCGATGAGCCCCTCGGACTCCAAAAAGCGGATCTTGGAGATGGTGACTTCGGGAAACTCGTCGCGCAGCACGTTCAGCACCGTGCCGATGCTCATCAGCCTGTCCCTGGCGGCGGTACCGCTTCCGGCACCGCCGCTCGGTGTTTGAAGCATGGACCTTCCCTGGGAATCCCCCCGGACGCCGGTCCGGGGGCGGGTCAGATGCCCTGCCGGCTCGCGTAGAACACCAGCCGGTACTTGCCGATCTGCACCTCGTCACCGTTCGACAGAGCGACCTGGTCGATCCGCTCGCGGTTGACGTACGTGCCGTTCAGACTGCCCACGTCCGCCACGGTGAACGAGCCGTCCGGCGAGCGCCGGAACTCCACATGCCGGCGCGAGACCGTGACGTCGTCCAGGAAGATGTCGCTCTGCGGATGCCGGCCGGCCGTGGTCAGGTCGCTGTCCAGCAGGAAGCGGCTGCCCGAGTTCGGTCCCCGGCGCACCACCAGCAGCGCCGAACCCAGCGGCAGCGCGTCCACCGCAGCCTGCGCCTCCGGCGACAGCATCGGCATCTGCGTCTGACCGGTCACCTCGGCGTCGTAGGCCTCGAGACCGGAGATCGAGATCGTGGACGTCGTCTCGGAGGCACGCTCCGGCGCCACTCCCGGGCGCAGCGGCGCGCCACAGTTGGAGCAGAAGCGCGCGTTCTCCGCATTGCGGTTACCGCACCTCGTACACACCAGGGCCGACATGGACGGATCCTCCTGCTGCGGCTGCCCCGCAGGGGCGTTGGACGCGTACGGACCGGGGGCGTATCCCCCGCCCGCACCTGAGGCTGACGGTTGCCCGAAACCTATGCCGCCGGACTGGGCAGGGTCAACCGACGCCCCGTTCTGACCTCCGGAAATGTCACCGCCCGGACCAGCGACCTGGTCCCGGAACAGCGGGCGCTGGCCCTCCGCGTCAGGCTGTGCGCGATGCCGGGCGGTCGCGTTGCCGCTGCCCTCTCGTGCGCTCTTGCCGAACAACTTCGCAAACAACTTCACGGGCGATTCCCCTTGACCGAAACAGACCCGCCCGTGGGGCAGGACGAACCCTGATTGCCTACACCGGCCGAGCCGGACATTCTCACAACGTCCGTATCCACCAGACAGTTTCCACCACGCGCCACCCCTTCGGTGCGCCGACCCCCCGCAACCTCATGCCCCTGCCGGACGTCCCCCATGCACCACCGGTTCACTGCGAGGACGACCGAGCGTAGTCAGGCCGCTTCGCCTGTCGCAAGGCGTCAACAACGATCTTGTCCGACTGCTCGACGGTCGCCGTGGCCTGCTCCTTCTCCAGCGTCTGCACCACGCCGCCCGGAATGTTCAACGCCGGCTCCAGGTCCTGCGGCTTGCCGATGACCTTGAAACGATAGGGAGCGTTGATCTTGTTCCCGTCGACGGCGACACTCTTGCCGGAGTCCGTGAAGTAGCTGCCCGCCACCACCCGTACCCCGTTGACCTGGATCGCCTCCGCACCGGCCGCGCGCAACTCCTGGATCGCGTCGAGCAGCATGTCCGCCTTGACCGTCCCCTTCGTGTCCTCGACCGTCATCGTGATGCCGGGACCCTGCGCCGCCACGGTGCCCGCCAGAATGCCGAGTTGCTTCTCCTTCTCGGCCGTCTGCTTGCGGGCCTCCGCGGCCTGGTCGGAGCTGCTCTGCAGTTCCTGGCGCTGTTTTTCGAGTCCCTGCTTCTCGTCATCAAGACGCTGAGTGCGCGAATCCAGTTCATCGAGGATGCGAACAAGATCTTCCTGGCGCGCGCCGCGCAGCGCGCTGTCGCTGTCGCTGTTGGACGCCACCTGCACCGCCAGGCCGAAGCCCAGGCCGAACAGCAGCAGGGCGACGATGAGTTGGGCCCGGGTGACTCGCGGCGGCCACAGCCCCTTGACCAGCCGCTGCCGGCCGGTCAGCGGCTCCTGCGCCGCCGGCTCGGGCGCCGGCTCCGGTGCCCGAGCGGGCACCTCCTGGGGCAGCTCCTTGCGCAGCCTGTTCTCAGGCCTGTCCGGTCCGCCCGGAATATCCGACTTATCCCGGCTATCCGGCTGCTCGTTGTGCTCGTTGTGTTCGCTCATCGATCTCACGCCCGGAACACGTGGCGCCGGATCGCCGCGGCGTTGGAGAAGATCCGGATACCAAGAACCACGACGACACCCGTGGACAGCTGCGCACCGACGCCCAACTTGTCACCGAGGAAGACGATCAAGGCGGCGACGACGACGTTCGACAGGAACGACACGACGAAGACCTTGTCGTCGAAGATGCCGTCGAGCATGGCCCGCACGCCACCGAACACGGCGTCCAGCGCCGCCACGACGGCAATCGGCAGATAAGGCTCGACGACCGCCGGAACCTCGGGCCGGACCAACAGGCCGGCCACGACTCCCACGACGAGGCCCAGTACGGCGATCACGATGTGCCCTTCTCAGTCTTCTCGGTGCTCGGCTGTGCTATACGTACGATCACACTCGGTGCGGCGGGCAACCGAAGGTCACCCTCGGTGGAGATGGTGGCGCGGATACCGAAGTCCTGCTCCAACGCGTGCAGGTACAAGCCGTCGGCGCTGTTCTGGAACGCGTCGCCCAACCTGCTCCCGTCTCCCACCGCCAGCACGGTGTACGGCGGCACCAGCGGCCTGTTGTCGACCAGTATCGCGTCCCCCGCGGCCCTTATCGCGGACAGAGCGGTCAGCCGCTGCCCGTTGACGGAGACGGCCTCCGCGCCCGACTCCCACAGCCCGTTGACCACGCGCTGCATGTCCCGGTCACGCACACGCCCGGTGTCGGAGAACCCCGACGTCTCCCGGGGGTTCGTGCCGTCACCGCCGGAGCTGGCCTCCTTGGCGTCGTTCACGACGAGCTTGACCCCCGGCCCGTGGACCGCGGTGGCACCCGACAGCACCTCCACCAGGTCCGCCCGCGCACCACCGCCACTCGACTTCAGCGCCGCCCGCTGGCGTGCACCGACCTCGTCCCGGAGCTGGTCGACGGTGCCCTCCAGCTTGTCCGCGGCCGCGGTCTCGCTGTCGATGCGGTCGATCAGCTCCTGGTGCTCCTTCGCCACCACGGGCGCCGCCGCCCGCGTCTGGGCCGCCCCGACGGTCACGACCAGCGCCGCGAGCACGAGCCCCGCCGCAAGGCCCAGCTTCGCCCGCAGGGTCCTGGGCAGCCCGCCCTCGCCCTGGGACTTCTTCCGGGCGGCGGCCTCGGCATACCCGTCGTCGAGGCTGTGGTCCATGACGTTGGTGATCAACGACATGGAGGCGTCCGGGCGCTGCGGCCGCGCCGGGCTGCTCCGAACGGGGGGTTGCTGCGGCATGCCGCACATCGTCGCATGTCGCGCCCGGTACCTCCGAATGGCCCCACCGGCGTGCCGGACAGGCCCCCTTGGGGACACTTGTCCGGCACGCGCGCGTGCGTGGGTTTTGCCGCCCGGTGACGCGCCCCGCCTTACCGCCCGGCGCTGTCCACGACGGCCGACCACTCATCGAGCAGGGCCTGCGCCGAGGCGTCGTCGGGCCCCTCGGCCCACAGATGGGTGACGGCCTCGGCCGGGTCGGGCAGCACCATCACCCAGCGCCCGTCCGTCTCCACCACCCGCACACCGTCGGTCGTGTCGACAAAGCGATCCCCGGCCTCCTCGACCACCCGCCGCATGACCAGACCCTTGACCGCCCACGGTGTGGCCAGGTCCCGCTTGAGGACATGGGCCCGCGGGATCCGCGCGTCGATCTGGCTCAAGGTGAGCTGGGTGCGCGCGACCAGCCCGATCAGCCGTACGAAGGCCGCCGTGCCGTCGTAGACGCTGCTGAACTCGGGGACGATGAACCCGCCCTTGCCGTCACCGCCGAAGATGGTGCCCTCCTCGCCGCCCACGCGCGTGAGGTCGTCGGGCGAGGTCGTCGTCCACTCGACCTGGGTGCCGTGGTAGGCCGCCACCTGCTCGGCGATCCGGGTCGTGGTCACCGGCAGCGCCACCCGCCCGCTGCGCCGCTCGGCGGCCACCAGGTCCAGCATCACCAGCAGCGCCCGGTCGTCCTCGATGATCCGGCCCTTCTCGTCCACGAGCGAAAGCCGCTCGCCCACGGGGTCGAACCGGACACCGAACGCGGCCCCCGAGGACGCCACTATCTCGCCCAGCCGCACCAGACCGTTGCGCCGCATCTCGGCCGTCTCCGTGGGCCGGGACTCGTCGAGACCGGGATTGATCGTCAGGGAGTCCACACCGAGCTTGCCGAGCAGGCTCGGCAGCACGAGCCCTGCGCTGCCGTTGGACGCGTCGACGACGACCTTCAGACCGGACTCGGCGATCCCGGTCGTGTCGACGTTCCGCAGCAACGACCCGGTGTACGAGTCGAAGACACTCGCCGGGAAGTACAGGTCGCCGATCTCACCGGGGAACGCCCGCCGGTACTCCTGCCGCGCGAACACCCGGTCCAGCTTGCGCTGGCTGCCCTGCGACAGGTCGGCACCGTTTCCGTCGAAGAACATGATGTCGACCGAGTCCGGCACACCGGGCGAGGTACGGATCATGATGCCGCCGGCACTGCCCCGCGCGGTCTGCTGCCGGGCCACGGGCAGCGGCACGTTCTCCAGGTCGCGTACGTCGATGGCGCTGGCCTGCAGCGCCGAGATGACCGCCCGCTTGAGCGCCCGGGCACCTCGGGAGTGGTCGCGGGCCGTGGTGACCGTGGAGCCCTTCTTCAGCGTCGTGGCGTAGGCGCCGGCCAGCCGCACGGCCAGTTCCGGCGTGATCTCCACGTTCAGGATGCCGGACACACCCCGGGCACCGAACAGATGGGCCTGCCCTCTGGACTCCCAGATGACGGAGGTGTTGACGAAGGCACCGGCCTCGATGGTCTTGAACGGATAGACGCGGACGTTGCCCTGAACGATCGATTCCTCACCGATCAGGCACTCGTCGCCGATGACCGCGCCGTCCTCGATCCGCGCGGCACGCATGATGTCGGTGTTCTTGCCGACGACACAGCCGCGCAGATTGCTGTGCTGCCCCACGTACACGTTGTCGTGCACGACGGCCTTGTGCAGGAAGGCCCCGCTCTTGACGACGACGTTCGAGCCGACGACCGTGTGCTCGCGGATTTCCGCGCCGGCCTCGACCTTCGCGTAGTCGCCGATGTACAGCGGTCCGCGCAGTACGGCGTCGGGATGCACCTCGGCGCCTTCCGCCACCCACACACCGGGGGAGATCTCGAAGCCGTCGATGTCGACGTTGACCTTGGCTTCGAGCACGTCGGCCTGAGCCTTCACGTAGCTCTCGTGGGTGCCGACGTCCTCCCAGTAGCCTTCGGCGACATAGCCGTAGATCGGCTTGCCTTCCTTCATCAACTGCGGGAACACGTCGCCGGACCAGTCGACCGGAACATCGGGTTCGACGTAGCTGAACACCTCGGGCTCCATCACATAGATGCCCGTGTTGACCGTGTCGGAGAAGACCTGCCCCCAGGTCGGCTTCTCCAGGAAGCGCTCGACCTTGCCTTCCTCGTCGACGATCGTGATGCCGAACTCCAGCGGATTGGGCACGCGGGTCAGACAGACGGTGACCAGCGCGCCCTTCTCCTTGTGGAAATTGATCAGCTCGGTGAGGTCGAAGTCGGTCAGGGCATCACCGGAGATGACGAGGAAGGCATCGTCCTTCAACGCCTCTTCGGCGTTCTTGACGCTTCCGGCGGTACCGAGTGGCTTCTCCTCATTGGCATAGGTGAGCTCCATTCCGAGCTCTTCGCCGTCACCGAAGTAGTTCTTGACGAGCGATGCCAGGAACTGGACGGTGACCACGGTCTCGGTGAGCCCGTGCCTTTTGAGCAGCCGTAGCACATGCTCCATGATCGGGCGGTTGGCCACGGGCAGGAGCGGCTTGGGCATGCTAGAGGTCATGGGGCGCAGGCGGGTGCCTTCGCCCCCGGCCATCACGACGGCCTTCATGTCGGAAGCGTCCTCCTCCAAGAGACGACGGTCTAGCCGACTTCACCCGTCCAGATTGTCCCGCACTTTTCCACCGCGGGCCATCGAGGCGTAACGTCCGGACAATCGCCGAGCTCAATCGGCCATGGCGTCCGCCCGAACCAAACGGCGGACTTGTACCACGTAGAGCACTCCTGCCCACCAGTAGAGGGTTGTACCCCAACCAGCGAACGCCCATCCGAAAACAGAGGCGACTGACGCGATCCAGGTGTGGCCGTCGCTGAGGAGTAGCAGCGGGAAGGCGTACATCAGGTTGAAGGTGGCGGCCTTCCCGAGGAAGTTCACCTGCGGCGGCGGATACCCGTGCCGGCGGAGGATGCCCACCATCACCAGGAGCATCAGCTCTCGCGCCAGCAGGAGGGCGGTCAGCCAGACCGGGAGGATCTCCCGCCAGGTGAGGCCGACCAGCGTGGAGAGTACGTACAGCCGGTCGGCAGCGGGATCGAGGAGCCGGCCGAGGTTGCTGATCTGGTTCCAGCGCCGGGCGAGCTTGCCGTCCAGATAGTCACTGATCCCGCTGAAAGCCAGCACGAGAAGAGCCCAGCCGTCGCTCTTCGGGCCCCCGAACTCGGGCCTGAGGATCAACCACAGGAAGACGGGTACGCCGACGAGCCGTGCCATGCTGAGGATGTTGGGGATGGTGAGGACCCGGTCTGTCTGGACACGGGTCTCCTGGACCTCCACCCGGGGGCCTCCTGTGCGAAACGAGCCAACGATGCCCCCTGACCCTACCTCAACGCAAAAAAGCTCCGGCCCCTGGGCAGTGCCCAAGAGCCGGAGCTTTAAAAGGAGTTCGGCGGCGTCCTACTCTCCCACAGGGTCCCCCCTGCAGTACCATCGGCGCTGTGAGGCTTAGCTTCCGGGTTCGGAATGTAACCGGGCGTTTCCCT
>NZ_JNXR01000056.1:0-24178 GCF_000725475.1 Streptomyces durhamensis | reverse complement strand
GATCCGCGACGACATCCACGAGGCGTTCCTCAAGCTCGCCTGCTCGCTGATCTGCTGGCGCCGCCTGCGAACCGCATTCCGTTAGGAGCTCTAAGAGGTAGACCGGTGGAAACGGATCAGCAGGGGGCGTTGGGGGTGTGGGGATCGGGGGCCAGAAGGGATCGTTCGGCGGGGTGTACGGCTTCGTCGAGCTGCCAGGACGATGGGTAGGAAAGTGGATCTTTCCTACGGCCCACAGGAAGCCTAACGTGATCACTGTGGCCGCCACGATCGCCACTAAGTGGTAAAAAGCCCTCTTCAGCACTCCCTGACCCTCCCTCACCTGCTTCGCTGGATCAGCGCCCGGCTTCTTTCATACTCGTACCCCGCCTGCATACCTGGGTCGCGTCCTGCTGCCACTGCTGGACCAGGAGCCGTGGCGTCAGGATCGCCGCCGAGAGCGGCTGCACTCCTGGGACATCGGCGTGGCAGTGGGAGAACGACTCATTGAGGTCTTCGCGGCCTTAGCCGCCCACGCCGTCGCGGTGGACACCGCACGACGGTCAGGGCGGCGTGGGCGGCCATGGCCAGGGTCATGTGGCGGTGCCAGCCGGGGCAGCGGCGGACCTGGTAGTCGTCCAGGCCGCATTCCTGCTTCGCGCTCTGGAAGCACTCCTCCACGGCCCACCGGCTGCCCGCGACGCGGATCAGCTCGTCGAGCGTGGTGTCGGCGGGGCAGTAGGCAATGTAGTAGGAGATCTCCTCGGGCCGGCGGACGCTGCGGCGGGCGATGGCCCAGTGCCGGCGGTCCTCACGGTGCCACGGCCGGACCTCGACGCGAGCCCAGTCGTGAACCCGCGGGCCGTGGGCGCCCTGGCCGCACGAACGGCGCTTCGACTTCTGCCGTGGCAGGTGCGGGAACAGGTCGTGGACGGGATGGTCGATGGACCAGCGGGTGACGACGGTGTCGTGCCGCGTGGTGGCCATCACGTGGAAGACATCGGCCTGTTCCAGTTCGAAGCGCCAGCCCTTGCTGTAGCCGTAGCCCGCATCAGCCGTCACCCACCCGAACGGCATCCCGTCCGCGAGTGCCCGGCGGACCATCGCCTTGGCCATTCCGCCTTCGTGGCCAAGGGCGACGCTGTCGTCGATGCCGGCACCTGTCCCGGTCATCCGTCCATGACGTGGGCAGATACAAGCGACGGTCTACCAGCGTGCGTCCACGATGGGTGGCGTAGGCGAGGAACACACCGATCTGGCTGTTCTCGGTGCGTCCGGCGGTCCCGGAGTACTGCCGCTGCACGCCCGCCGAGCGGACACCCTTCTTCAGGAAGCCGGTGTCATCGATGATCAGAACGGCGTCCCGGTCCCCGAGGTGCTCCACGACGTAGCCGCGTACGTCGTCCAGGACCTCGTCGGCATCCCACTCGATCCGGTTCAGCAGCCGGTGGATGCGGTCAGGACCCGCGTGGCCCGCTTCCTCCGCGAGCGTCCAGCCGTTCTTCCGCTCCAACGGAGCGATCAGCCCCCCGCATGTAAGCGAGCGCCGACTGCCACGGTTCTTCCCGGTTGAACCGGTGCACGAACCGCCCGTGCACCGCGTCCAGTTCCCCGGCCCACAACCTGACATCAGCAATACCGTCCCCACCCATGACCACACCAACGACCGACCTGCCCACCCGTCACAGCAACACCGTTGCAGTACTAGGCCACCCCTGCGCCAAAGCGGTGCCGCTCCGCAGCGGGGCCACCCTCGTGGAAATCACCCCGGACGGCACTACTCCTGGCAGCCGCCGGCCCTCGCAGGGATGGCGCAGCCGCAGGCGGCTAGCCCTGGCCGTTCTGGCCGACCGTTCCGGCAGACGCAATTTCTTCGCATTAAGCTGTATGCATGAGTTCCCGAGCGACCACACGCCCCGGCGGGCGCAGCGCCCGCGTCCAGCAGTCCGTGCACCAGGCCGTCCGTGATCTGGAGGCGGAGGTGGGGCGGGATGCGCTCACCGTGCCGCTGATCGCCGCCCGTGCTGGAGTGACGCCGTCCACCATCTACCGGCGCTGGGGGGACCTGCGGGAACTGCTGTCCGACGTGGCCGTCGAGCGGTTGCGCCCCGACGCCCCGCCGGCCGATCACGGCAGCCTGCGGGCGGACCTGGAGGCGTGGGCCGTGCAGTTCGCCGAGGAGATGTCCTCGACGGCGGGCCGCACGTACATCCGCGACGCCCTGCTGGGCGACCCCGAGCAGGGCAACGCGGTCCGTTGCTCCGACTACGCCGCCGAGCAGTTGAAGGCCGTCGGCGTGCGCGCGGCCGGGCGAGGGGAGGCCGTGCCCGGTGTGGAGACCCTGCTGGACGTCGTCGTCGCCCCTCTGATGTACCGGATCCTGTTCCGCCCCTCGGACCTGTCCGAGGCCTACACCGCCCGCCTGGTCGCGGCGGCGCTCGGCAGTGCCGGGCCCCCTCCGGCACCTTAAAGCTAATAATTTGCGTCATGGGGCTCGGGGCGCCTAGAGTGCTTAATGCAAAACATTTGCCTTAAGGCTTAGAGGTGCTTCCATGACCAGCGTCACCGCCCTGCCGTCCCGCCCCGCCCCCTGCCCGTGCTGAGCCGCCGCGGCGCCTTCCCGCTGCACGCCTCGGTCCTGGTCGCCCTGCTGGCCGCGTCCAGCGCACCGACCCCGCTCTACGCGCTCTACCAGGCCGCCTGGCACTTCTCGGCCATGACGCTCACCGTCGTGTTCAGCACCTACGCGCTCTCCCTGCTGCTGGCACTGCTGACCGCCGGAACGCTCTCGGACCACCTCGGCCGACGCCCGGTCCTCGCCGGGGCGCTGCTGGCCGAGGCCGTCGCGATGGCCGTCTTCGCCACCGCCCAGGGGGTGCCCGCGTTGATCGCCGCCCGGATCCTGCAGGGCCTGGCCACCGGCGTGGCCACCAGCGCCGCCGGAGCCGCCCTGCTCGACTTCGAGGACCCCCGCCGCCCCGGCCGGGCAACGGCCGCCAACGGCATCACCCCCGTGGCCGGCATGGCGCTCGGCGTGCTGGCCGCCACCGCCCTCGTCCAGTACGCCCCCGCCCCCACCCGCACCGTCTACCTGCTGCTGCTCCTGCTCTTCACCGCGCAGGCCGCCGCAACCCTGCTCACCCCCGAGACGGCCCACCCCCACCCCGGCGCCCGTCGCTCACTGCGCCCCGCCGTCGCCGTCGCCCCCGCCTCCCGGCCGGCCCTCGCCCTCGCCACGCCCGGCATCGTCGCCGCCTGGGCCCTGGGCGGCTTCTACTCCTCCCTGGGCCCCTCGCTCGCCCGGCTCATCGCCCCGCACGCCGCCCGCGCCACCGGCGGCCTGGTCTTCTTCACCATGACGGCTGCGGCCGGCCTCGCCGGCCACGCCGCCCGGGCGCTGCCCGCCCGCACCGTGAGCCTCGCCGGCGCCGCGCTGCTGATCCCGGGAGCCCTGCTGACCCTGAGCGGCCCCCAACTGCACAGCCTGCTCCCGTTGTTCGCCGGCGCCGCGGTGGCGGGCGCGGGCTTCGGCGCCGTCACCCAGGCAGCTCTGCGCCTGCTGCTGCCCCTGGCCGCCCCGGCCGAACGCGCCGGCACGCTCGCCGCCTACTACGTCCTCAGCTACCTGGCCATGAGCATCCCCGCCGTCCTCGCCGGCCTGCTGACCAACCTGTACGGCCTGCAGACCGCCATCTCGCTCTACGTCGTGACCGTCGCCCTGCTGGCCCTGACCGGCCTCACCCGCGCCGTGCGGAGGCCCCGCACCACCTGACCGGGTGCCGCCCGCCCCGCACGCCCCTACCCCGCCCACTCGGAAGGACCCACCGATGAGCACCACCACGCCCCGTCAGAGCACCCCCCTCACCACCACCGGATGGAGCCTCGGTGACATCGCCGTGCGCCGCGTCGACGAGATCGAGCTGCCTCGCCAGACCGGACCCTGGTTGCTGCCGGACGCCACCAGGGAGGTGCTGGACGAAGCGTCGTGGCTGCGGCCCGACTTCGCCGACGCCGACGTCCCGCGGCTGGCGAGCCACAGCTTCGCGGTGGAGGCCGGTGGGCTGCGGATCGTCGTGGACACCGGCATCGGCAACGGCAAGACCCGCGCCAACCCGGCCTGGAACGGTCTCGACACCGACTTCCTGCAGCGCCTGGCGGCGGCCGGCTTCCCGCCCGAGTCCGTGGACCTGGTGATCACCACGCACCTGCACACCGACCACGTCGGCTGGAACACCCGCCTCGCCGGCGAGGACTGGGTCCCCACCTTTCCCAACTCCCGATACCTCACCAGCCGCACCGAATGGGACCACTGGGCCGCCACCGACCTGGACGAGGCCCGCACCCAGATGTTCCGCGACTCCGTCCATCCCGTCCGAGACGCCGGACAGTACGACCTCGTGGACGTGCCCGAGCAGGGGCACGAGGTGGCGCCGGGCGTCCTCCTGGTCCCCGCCCCGGGCCACACACCGGGGCAGGTCGCCGTCGAACTGCGCGGCAGTGAGCGGCGGGCGCTGATCACCGGCGACAGCATCCACCATCCCGTGCAGCTGTCCCACCCCCACGTGCACAGCTGCGTCGACATCGACCCCGCCCAGGCGATCCGCACCCGCGCCCGGCTGCTTGACCGTGTGACGGACACCGACGCGCTGCTCCTGGGCACCCATTTCCCGCGGCCCACGGCCGGCACCGTCCGCCGGGAGCACGGCCGCTACCGGCTGCTCGCCGAGCACGGCGGCGAGATCCCGGCCACCGAGGCCTGATCACGCGGCCGGTGCCGCCCGGCCGCCCCGCGGGGCCCCGAGCATCGGCGGCGCCTGCAGCTACCTAAAGCAAATTATTGGCCTTTACGGCCTCGGTTACTCCGCCGCTCCCACCTCGACCGAGAAGGAGAACATCCATGTCCACCGTCGAACTCACACCGCCGGAGGCCGCCCGCTGGGCCGCCCGCGCCGGGCTGGTGCTGCCCGCCGAACGCCACGCCGCGGTCGCCGCCGTCGCCAACCACATCCACGGCGTCGTCGCGGTCCTGCGCGAGCTGGACTTCGCGGACGTCCCGCCCGCCGCCGCGTACCACACCGGACAGGAGTCGCACGATGCAGCCGTATGAGCTGTCCCTCGCCGCCGCCGCGGACGCGATCCGTGCCCGGCGACTTTCCCCCGTCGAACTGGTCGACTCCGTCCTCGATCGCATCGAGAAAGTGGAACCGCACCTCGGCGCCTACGTCACGGTCACCGCGGAGGAGGCACACCGGGCGGCGAGCGAGGCCGAATATGAAGCGGCGCACGGCCGTTACCGGGGACCGCTGCACGGTATACCGATGGGCCTCAAGGACCTGATCGACGTCGGCGGGATGGCCACCACGGCCAGCTCCCGGGTGCGCGCCGACCACCGCGCGACGGCGGACAGCACGGTCGCCGCGCGTCTGAGCGAGGCCGGCGCCATCCTGCTCGGCAAGACCCACACCCACGAGTTCGCGTTCGGCCTGACCACTCCGCAGACCCGCAACGCCTGGGACCACGGCCGGGTCGCCGGTGGCTCCAGCGGCGGATCCGCGGTCGCCGTCGCATCCGGCACCGCGACCTTCGCACTGGGCACCGACACCGGCGGGTCGATCCGGGTGCCCGCCGCGCTCAACGGGGTCGTCGGCCTCAAGCCGACCTATGGTCTCGTCTCCCGACACGGCGTCACCTCCCTGTCCTGGTCGCTCGACCACGTCGGCCCGATCACCCGCACCGTCGAGGACGCCGCCCTGGTCCTGACCGCGCTCGCCGGACACGATCCGCGTGACCCCGCGTCGCGGTCCGTACCCGCCACGGACTACCGGCCCGGTGACAGCACGGACCTGACGGGGCTGCGCATCGGCCTGCCGCGCACCTACTACTTCGACAACGTCGACCCGCGCGTGGAGACCGCCGTTCGGAACGCCATCGGGCAGCTGGAAACCCTGGGCGCACGGGTCGTCGAGGTCGACATCCCGATGACCCGCTACATCCAGGCCACCCAGTGGGGTCTGATGGTGCCGGAGGCCGGGGCCTACCACGAGAGCAGCCTGCGCACGGTCCCCGAGCTGTACCAAGAGGACGTCCGCATCCTCCTGGAGGCAAGCGAGTTGATGAGCGCCGGGGACTACGTACGCGCGCAACGCGCCCGCACGCTCATGCGCGCCGAGTGGGCCCGGCTGCTGGATCAGGTCGACGTGATCGCCGCGCCGAGTGTGCCGATGACCGCGGTCGGCGCCGACGAGGCGACGGTCACCTGGCCCGACGGCACGGTCGAGGGCGTCTCCGACGCCTACGTGCGCCTCTCCGCCCCCGCCAACATCACCGGGGTGCCCGCCCTGACCGTCCCGGTCGGCCACGACCCGGCCGGCATGCCGATCGGCATGCAACTGCTCGGCCGTCCCCTCGGCGAGCCCACACTCCTGCGGGTCGGCCACGCCTACGAGCAGACGCAGCCGGCCCGGGAACTCGCCACGGTGGCCTGAGCTGGCGCACGAGCGCGCCCTGGCACTCCAGCCATACTTCGGGATCAGTTTGGCAAGTCGGCGCTGGTAGTACCTATGCGGGCCCGTCCCTGGTGCGTCCGGCACCATAGCGACCAGTGCAGGACCTGAGCGGGTGCGCGGGGCAGGCCGGGGACCAGCGCGTTCATCAGGCGGCGGATCTCGTTGGCGGTGAGGTCGATCGGTGAGAGGCCGGGCTCTGCGGGAGTCGTGGTGGCTTCGGCCACGACGAAGGCCAGGACAACTCAGGACGAGCATGGCAAGGGTGGCGTGGCGGTGCCAGGAGGTGAAGTACCGGACCTGGCAGTGATCGAACCCGACCTGTCCTTTGGCGGCCAGGTCAGGTAGCGGGGACGCAACAATGCGTCCCCGCTACGCAATCACCGTCCTGCTGGCCGCGAACTCGACACGGAGAAAGCAGAAACGGATCCTCCCCGCTCATCCACCTCAACCTCGCCGACATCAGACTCCTGGTCACCCGCCTCGCCCACCCCCGGTCCACCTCCGTCGAGCATGTCCTGCACTGGTCAGATGCCCTCTGCCATGGCAACGACCGCTAGAGATCTTTAATGGCTGGGTACGAAGCATCCCCTTGGACGCGCCGTGGGCGCCGCGCGGCACCATCGATCTGGCAAGGTTGACCGCCAAGGTTGGCGGCAGGCTGCTGATCGCTGCGACCGTCGCCTGCGACGTCTGCGATGTGGCGGCCGCCCGAGGAGGCCCAGACGGCCATCCACGACGGTGTCAGCCCGGCGGGCGGCCTCGCGGGCGCGGGTTACGGCGCCAGGTTCGGGGCGGCCCTCGGGACTGTCCCGGCCCGGTCGGGCCCGTGGTCGACGGGAACTTGGGAGGTGGCGTGGTCGTCAGCGGCATCGGCGAGGGCATACGGGACGGGATCGGGGATCTGTTGTAGATGAGGACTTGGCTGGAGGGGCTGTTCAGAAGGGGGCGGCCCCGCACCACGGATGAGACCTCGCTGGAGAGCCGGGCGGTGACCTCGCCCGAGGATGCGGCGGGGGGCCGGGCGGAGATCTCGCCCGAGGAGCGGGCGGTTCTGCTCGTCGGAATCCTCGACGACCCCGTGGCACGCGAGGATGAAAAGGACGACGCAGCGATGTATCTGGAGGACTTCTCCGGCCCGCTCGTCGAGTCGGGCCTGATCCGGACCATTCGCGCCGAGGACTTCACCAGCGTGCTGGCCCAGACGTGCGCGGAGTCCCTCGGCGGAATCTGGGCCAGGACGGGCCACGTGGACCCCGCCTTCATGGCGGAACTGCGGGGGCCGGCGAAGGACGAGGTCTTCGGCATCCTCCGCATCCGCGCCCCGCACCTGCTGCCCCCTAACGCCCTCTAGGCCGTGTCCGCCTACGTCTTCCACGGCACTGTGCCCGTTGCCGCGATGCGTCTCTGGCTCCGCGACTGATGCGCCGCCGCCGTCAGAGCTGCGGCAGCCGGTCCGCAACTGTGGGAGAGCGTCGCTCCTCAAGCCAGAAGAGATAGACGCGGAGGTGCGATGCCAGCTCGCCGTCGAGGTAGGCGGCGTACTTCAAGGCAGCGGCGGCCACACCTTGCCCTGCCTTAGCGTCGTCGGCCTCCCAGTCGGCGCGCCGATTCGCCAGATACTCCCTGATATGCCCTCGATCGCGCCACCATTCCCGGACCGCTGCCGGCGTCCAGTGGGTGTCGCCCGTCACAGCCGTAGCCGGAGAAGGCCTCAGCCTCCGCTGCATCGACCAGCTGCTGAAGCTCCGCCGGCGTTCGGGGCTGGCGGTACACGTACTCGGTGAAGTAGTCGGCCTCGTAGAGCACGAGCTCTGGGGCGTGGATACGGCCCGTGCCACAGTTGTCGGTTTCGGCCCCGTAGAACGGTCCGGGCACGTTGAGCCACTTTCGCTCCGACCACTGCCCCAGGAACGCTCCGCGCGCATCGTCGAGCAGAGGCACCGGATCGAAGTAGAGGCCCACGGCAGAAGGTTAGCCACGTGCCGAACGATTCACCGGACACGGCCTCAGCTTGTTCTTCATCTTCCGGCCTCGAACGGGTTCTCGAACTGAGTCGCCTCACCTGGGGATTCGCCGGACGTGGGGCGGCCTTGTTCTACGAGTGTCTGACCGCCCGGCGCGACGCGTTGTCCGAGTGGGTAGACGCGGTGCTGTGTGCGGACGGTGCGGTGAAGTCCCCGGTGGACTTGACACTGCTGCCTGAGCATCGGCGCGGGCACGGAGCGATGTACGGCGGCCTGAACCACGGCCGGATCAATCTCGGCCAGCTGCGGGCGGCGCTGGCGGGGCTCCCACTGCCGCGTTTCGACGGCGGGCGCCTGGTCCTGGCGGTCGACGTGTCGCCGTGGCTCCGCTCGGACGCGCCATGCTCAGCAGAGCGGCTGTTCTGCCACGTCTACGGCCGCGCGAAGACAGCATCACAGTTCATCCCGGGCTGGCCCTACTCCTTCGTGGCCGCGTTGGAGCCAGGCGCCACCTCCTGGACCGCGATCCCGGACACGGTCCGGCTCGGCCCTGCGGACGACGCGACCGCAGTCACCGCCGCCCAGCTCCGAGGAGTCGTTGAACGGCTCATCGCCGCAGGCCAGTGGCAGACCGGGGACCCGCATATCGTTATCGCGTCGACGCCGGTTACGACGTCACGCGCTTGGCCTGGGTCCTGCGTGACCTGCCGGTCGAGCTCGTCGGCCGGGTCCGCTCCGACCGCGTGATGCGTCTGCCGAAGCCACCGAGGATGCGCGGCGTCAACGGCAGGCCGCCCAAGCATGGTCCGGAGTTCCGCTTCACCAGGCCGGAGACCTGGCCCGAGCCCGCGATCACCACGGTCCCCTACACCACCAACTACGGCAAGCCTGAGACCCAGGCATGGGACCGGGTCCATCCACGGCTCACCCACCGCTCCTCCTGGCTCGACCATGACGGTGAACTGCCGCTGGTCGAAGAGAGGTTGATGCGATCGAAGGGTCGAGCATCCGTCGAAGGACCGGGATGCCCCGCCGGTGTGGTTGTGGTCGTCCAAGACCGGCGCCACCCCGGACGACGTGGACCGTTCCTGGCAGGCATTTCTCCGCCGCTTCGATCTGGAGCACCCCTTCCGCTTCGCGAAGCAGACCCTCGGATGGACCACCCCGGAACTCCGCACTCCCGAGGCGGCGGACCGATGGACCTGGCTCCTGATCGTCGCTCACACCCAGCCCCGGCTCGCCCGGCCGCTGGCCAGCGATCTCCGCCGGCCCTGGGAGAAACCCACCACCTCCGACCGACTCACCCCGGCCCGAGTCCGCCGCGGGTTCAGGAACATCCGCGCCCACCTCGGCTGCCCGGCCCATGTTCCCAAACCCCGAGGCGCTGGCCCTGGACGGCCACCCGGCGCCAAGAACAAACACCGGGCACCCCGCTACGACGTCGGCAAGTGCGTCAAACGCCCCGAGACCCTCAAGACCATCGGCAAACCTTGAAGATCTTGGTAGATCAAGCTGAGCTCAGCTTGATCTCTATCGGCACGGTGGGAGTTCTTGCGCAGTCAACAGCCCTCGAACAGTGCCGAGGGCGTTCTTCGGCGCACCGGTGAGCTGATCAACGATGACACTGCATCCCACCCAGGTGGACCCGCACTCCTCGACCATGCTCTGGGCAGCCGCAGCCTGGCTACCGCTCTCAATCCAGTCATCAACCAGCAGCACACGGTCTCCCGGCCCCAGCGACGATCGCTGGAGTCGCAGCGTATGACGAAGGCGTCGGTAGTCGGCAGACGACTGACGCACAACTTTGTCGCCTGGGAAGAGGCCCTCGCCCTTGCGGATGGGAACGAAACCGGCGCCGAGCTCGACGGCCGCGGCACCGCCCAGAAGGAATCCCCGCGACTCGATCCCACAGACTGCCGTGATCTGCTCATCCCGGAACGGTTCGACGAGAGCGGCGACCACCGCGGCCAGTGCCGTGGCATCCCGAAAGATCGCCCACACGTCCGCGTGACCACCGATCCACCGGAAGTGTTCAAGCACCAGCTCACGTGCAGTCGAAGGCATGGGCGGAAGTCTTCCGATCGCCGACCCACGCAGCAAACCATTAACGACCACACCGGCATCCTGGCTCTCACGACATCAACCTGAGCCGTAGATGAAGAACAAGCTCAGGGCTGTCCCGGAATGCGGTGCAGGCTGTCACGCCCCTACCCCCAGGGCAGGAAGCATCAGCTGTTGACCTCGGCGCTTGCCTTCGACGCTCGCCCCGGGAAGAGTCTCATCCGGCGGACGTCCTTCGGGGTGATGTCGTGCGAGCTGGGGCAGGGGCAGAGGATGTGCGTAGTGGATGCGGCGGCCAAGGAGGCTGCCGTCGCTCGGTTCCTCCGCGAGTACCCGGAGACAGAGCAAGCTGAATACGGCCACCCCGCGCTTGTGGGCTGCACCGATGTCGCTTGGTCGCAGATCCCCGGGTGCCCTGCCGAGCTCCCGGCCCTGCTCCGTGGTCTCCTCGATCAGGTAGCCGGCCCCGAGGCCCTGCGCGTGCTGGACAACGTCTTGATGAACAGTGTGTTTCACGTGAGCCCGGCGTTGTCGGCCGCCCTGCCCTTCCTGATCCGCCTGGCAGCTCTCCCTGACATCGCGGTGCGCTCCGGCCTGGTCGACCTCTTGGTCGTTGCCGCAGAGCTGTCTCAACCTGTCGACGCGGACAACGAACGCCGGGTCCTGCTGCTCGGCAACGAATGCGATCACCCGGAACGGGAATGGTGCAGGGCCGCCTTCGCCGCCCACGCTCCTGCGCTCCGCGCGTTGTTGGAGGCCGAGACTCTTCCAGACGGACTGATCAGCGCGGCCGACCGCGAGTGCCTGCTCAGGGCTGCTGAGCCGCAGAGATACTCCTCCTCCTAACTGCAACTACCGCAGGCCAGCACGGGTGCAGTGCGTGAAAAGATCTTGTTGTGTCTGGTGTGATCACAGCGTCGAACCCTTCCTGGATAGCCCCGTTGACTGGGCTGAACCTGCGTCAGTTCGGCAAGCCGATCACCGCGCTGCGCCGTGAAGGAGCGGATGCGGTCCGTAGAGGACGACCGTGGAGCCTGCCTTGGAGGACCGGGTTTTGCTGGTCGCCACGTACTGGCGGAGGAACCTGACCTTGCGGCACCTCGCCCCGCTGTTCGGAGTCTCGAAGTCGGCTGCCGACCGCATCATCGACCATCTCGGGCCTCGCTCGCGCTCCAGCAACGCAAGCGGTTCCGCAAGGGCACCGTGCTGATCGTGGACGGAACCCTGGTCCCCACTCGCGATCACACCATCGTCGAGCAGCCCAAGAACTACAGGTACTCCACCAACCACCAGGTCGTCATCGACGCCGACACCCGGCTCATTGTCGTGATCGGCCAACCAGTCGCTGGCAACCGCTGATGAGAGCGTTACACGACCCACCGGACACGGCCTGGAGCCTGTCCGATGGGCCGGCGCCGGTCCAAAAGGACAGCAGCACGCCCAAGCCTCCCTCACCACAAGTTCGGTGTAGGAGGCTTGGGTATGAAGGGCCGGCCCTTGAAGATGCTGGCTATCGCTGTGGCGCCCTGGACGTCACTGGTCGAGGTCGTCCTGGATGTCGTCCACCGACTGCTGCCTACGCTCCTGCTGCTGTTGGCGGGCCTTGTCCTGCGCCTGCTCGCTCCTCTGCTGCGCCTGCCGCTTGGCCTGCTCCGCCTTCTCCTTGGCCTGCTGCGCCTTCTGATGCATCTCATCCTTGATGCCCATGGGGATTCACTCCTTGAGTGGGGGTAAGCCCAGGTTCGCATCCAGCTGTAACCGCCGCACCCTGAAGCATCACGATCCGTGACAGCATCCGGAACGTCCCCTGCCGCTGGACCTATCGGACACACCCTAGCTAGCCGCAACAGTGGAGTTCGTCGGCGATGGCGCTCGTGCCGAGCGTGACAAGGCCACCGTCGAGCGGGAACGGCGCACATCGTCGCCGCAGGACCGTTCGACTGAGCTAGCCGGGCTCGGGTTCGGGTTCGTCGTGGATGGTCAGTGCTCCGGCGAGGTCGAGGTCGGCGACAGTCCCGTGTGCGCCGGCGCGGACGAGCAGCACTGCGCCGAGCGCGGTGCTCCAGAAGGTCCTTGCCTCCACCTCGAGCGGTCGACGGGTCCGCCAGCCGCGACTGTCGACGAGCTGGCTCACGAAGCGCTCGGATTGCCGGAACAGCAACTGGAGGTGCTGGTCGACCACGGGGGCGAGTTCGGGCTTGGAGATCCCGGCGGCGAGTGCTCGCGCGACTGACGGGAGCGAGGGCATGGCCAGTACGGCGCGGGCGATGTTGCGTCGAAATGTCGCCGCATCGGGGGCTTGGCGACCGATGCGCTCAATGCGTCGGGCGTCGTGCAGCAGGCCGAGAAAGGCGGCGTGCACGAGCAGCGAGTCCTTGGAGCCGAAGTAGTAGGTGACCTGATTGGGGAAGACGCCTGCCGCGTTCGCGATCTCCGCGACGCTCACCTCGGCGCCGGGCCGCTCCTTGCAGAGCTGTGCAGTTGCCTCAACCAGCCGGCGCTTCGTCGCGCGACCGCGATCACGCGAGCGAGCCGACGTTGACCGAGCTTCAGTCCGCTTCTTCTCCACACCCGAATTGTATGTGATACAACAAAGCTTCATCGACTTGTATCGCATACAAGAAAGGTCCAAGGGCATGCACCGGACTGAAGTCGTCGTGACCGGACTCGGCGCGATCACACCACTCGGTGGAGACGTGGAGTCCACCTGGACAGCCCTGCTTGTCGGCGAGTCCGGCATCCGCGGCGGTGTCCTGCGAGGCCAAGAGGACATCGGCCTTCGCGACACCGTCGCGGGGATGATGGCGATCGACCCCGCCGAGTCGCTGCCGCCCGTGCAGGCCAGGCGGCTCGACCGCTCGCAGCAGGCAGCCCTCACCGCGGCGGCGGAAGCCTGGGCCGATGCCGGTGCCCCGCGGGTCGATCCGGACCGGCTCACATCATCGATCGGCACGGGCATCGGGGGCGTACGGACGCTGCTGAAGGAAGACGACGTGTTGGAGGCGGCCGGGACGCGGCGCGTCTCGCCACGCACGGTCCCCATGCTCATGCCCAATGCGGCGGCGGCGCTGATCAGCATCGAATACGGCGCGCGGGCCGGGGTCTACACGCCTGTCTCGGCGTGCTCCTCCGGTGCCGAGGCGATCGCCCTGGGAGCCAGGCTCATCCGTGCCGGTGAGGCGGACGTGGTCATCGCGGGCGGGACCGAGGCCGCGATCACACCCATCACCGTCGCCGGCTTCGCTCAGGCACAAGCACTGTCGCGGTACACCGGCGAACCCGCCTCAGCATCACGGCCGTTCGCCGCGGACCGCAGCGGATTCGTCCTCAGTGAAGGCGCCGCTGTCATGGTGCTCGAAAGCGCCGAGCACGCCAGCGCCCGAGGCGCGCGCGTCCACGCGGTACTCGCGGGCGCCGGCATCGCCGCCGACGCTCACCACATCACGGCGCCCGCCGCCGACGGCTCCGGTCAGATCTCGGCCATGCGGAAGGCCCTCGCGCAAGCCGGCTTGGCTCCCGAGCAGATCAGCCACATCAACGCCCACGCCACCGGAACGCCGGTCGGCGACGTCGCTGAGGCGCACGCGATCAGGGAGGTCTTCGGCCATGCCACCGTGACGGCCCCCAAGGCGGCGCTTGGTCATCTCTTTGGCGCCGCCGGCGCGATCGAGGCCCTCATCGCCGTCCTCAGTGTGGAGCACAGCGTCATCCCGCCGACCCGCAACATCACCGCGGCCGGCGTCGGTCCCGACATCGATCTCGATGTCGTCGCAGAGCGACGAGACGTCCCCCAGGAGGCCGTGCTCAGCAACTCCTTCGGCTTCGGTGGGCAGAACGTCTCACTCATCGTCACCGGCACACGGCACCACGCGTCCCGTACAGTGTCGACCACATCATGACCCACGCGAACGCACCATTGTCTGTAGAGGGGCGCCGCCGATTGGTCGAACGTTGCAAGACTCGTCCGATCGCGCATGTCGCCACGCACGGTCACCCGCCATTTGGCCGCCCTCGGTCTGAACGACGGAAGTTCATCGACTCCAACGGCAAGACCAATCAAGAGCCGCGGACGATCACTGCTCGACGGACGGTATGACCTACCGCGCGCGTCGCAGGGTTGCCGAGAGATGGTGCTGCAACGGCTGGCCGACCGCCGCCAGGTCGTGGACGAACGTGAGTGTGTCGCTGTCGGTCAGGGTGTAGCGGCGGCGGGTGGCATTGACCTCCTTGGCCGTGGGAGTGAGGGCCACCTTGTGCGTGGAGAGATCGACCGTGTCCTGTGCCGCCTGGCCGACCGCGATCTCGGCGATGCCGGTGGGCTGGGTGATCAGTGCCTCCACCCGGCCGTCGGGCTGAAGCCGCCACCATCCGCTCTCCCGAGCCGCCGGGCGCAACGGTGCGCTTTCGGCGTCGAGCAGCCAGGCCCGGGCCTCGTAGCGGAGGAAGGGACGGCCGTCGTGGCTGAAGGTGACCTCCTGGGCGTAGGTGAAGTCTCCGGCGAGCGTCGGGTATCCCCCTTGGCCCCGGCCGTGCCATGTGCCCAGGAACCCGAGCACGGGCTCGAGCAGTGCGTGCGGTGTGGGCGCTTCGTCCGGGCCGTGGGCGTCGGGGTACGGGTGCTCCGGTGCGGGGTCGTACACGTTCGCGCTCCTTAGGTTGCCGGTGCCGGTGAAAGCCTAGGCGCCCATCTCCTCGGCGACGGGCAGGGCGGTCACCCCTGTGTTCAGCGCGTGGCGGGGCGGGTGGCGGGTTGGAAGCGGAAGGAGAGCGCCTCCATCAGCGGCTTGCGCTGCGTCTTCTGGACGGAGGCGATGCGCCACCCTCCGTCGGCCTCGCGGATGACCGTGTACGTGGCGAGCTTGCCGAGCTTGGCCAGATCGTCGTCGGCCTTCGGGCCGCCTTTGCGTACGTCGCCGCGTGTGACGACCACGGCGGTGTCGGTGCCGTAGAAGCGCAGGTCGGTGATCTCGAGGATCAGCCGGGTGCCCTTGAGGAAGCTGTCGAACAGGGCTTGGTGGGCGCGGCCGATCTCCGTACCGCCGTGGTAGGCGGTGCCGACGTAAGTGACATCGGTGGCGTCCGCCGTGAACTGCGCGCCGTACGCGGCGCCGTCACCGTTCGCCCAGGCCGCGCAACTGCGCTCCAGCAGGGTATGGACGGCCTCGGCGTCCGTGGTGCGGGCCGGGTCGAGGGGGTTGGCGGGGTTCAGGTGTGCGGTCATGGTGGTCCTTCGGCGCGATGATGATAGCTTCTGTAGAGAAGATACTGCCTTGAAGATTTCTCTTCTTTAAAGAAGAGATTATGGAGTGAGGAAGCCCGTGTCAACGCCTGCCATGCGAGCCGACGCCAGCCAGATCTACCGCCGTTACCTCAGCGCCGTGATGCTCCACGGCCACGCCAGCGCCAGGGCCTGCGAGCTTGGCGCCACCGACCTGTACGCACTGAACATCCTTCAGCTGACCGGGCCAATGACCCCCGGTGAACTGGGCACCCGCACCGGCCTCACCACTGGACCGACCACCCGCCTCATCGACCGCCTGGAGCAAGCCGGCTACGTACGCCGCTCCCCCTCCCCCGAGGACCGGCGCAAGGTCATCGTCGAACCAGTCGGCGAACCCGCCGGCCTCGACCGTGTCATGGCACCCGCCCGCCAGAAGATCGGCGAGATCCTCGGCGACTACTCTCCCGAGCAACTTGACGTCCTCTTCGACTACTTCACCCGCGCCGCCACTGCCTACCAGGTCGCCGCCGAGCAGTTGCGCAGCGCGGACGGCAGCTGACGGCGGCGCGCCATCGCCTCCGGCCCTTCTTGTCGTTGACCGGCTGGACCGTGCACGCCATCGCGCCGCACAAGTGGCTCGCCGCGATACCGTACGACCCGCTCACCGGGCTGATGTGCCGGGA
This sequence comes from Streptomyces durhamensis, assembly GCF_000725475.1. NCBI lineage: Bacteria > Bacillati > Actinomycetota > Actinomycetes > Kitasatosporales > Streptomycetaceae > Streptomyces > Streptomyces durhamensis. The sequence goes on along the minus strand of NZ_JNXR01000056.1, from coordinate 7,764 downwards.
CGCATACTCCGCCCGCGCCAGGCAAATCCTGCGCCGTAACGGTGACGACACGGCCGTGGTCATGGTCGACGCCGATCACTTCTCGCCGCCTACGCCGCCTACCTCGGCTGGCTCGAACTACGCCGGACCGCACCCACCCTCGCCCCCGAGACACGACTCCACGACCCCGGCTCCTCAGCCGCGCTCGACCACCTGGTCGCCATGATTCTCACGCCGGCCGAGCCGCCCACCCTGGGCGGACCCACCGACGGGCAACGGGCGCCTGAAGCACGGTCCGCGACGTGGACAACAGGCTCCGGCTCCCCTGCATGAGCGGTGTCATCTCTTCGGATCTTCGGACCAGGCGCGTTCGCCCCCTACGGCCGCAGAGGAACCGACGACTCTGCTGCTTAATTCAGGGTTGGGTGTGGCTCTCTCCTCGCGGGACGCGTTGAGCTGCTCGTTGGGGTGACGTGGGCTTACCCGACTCTCTGCCGTGCTCCTCGCAGCAGCAACCGCCTACCGCGGCTCCCGCTTCACCGGCGCGTGAGCACGCGAAACTCGTTGCCGTCGGGGTCGGCCAGCAGCACTGCGCCGTCCCCGCCGTGGTCGGAGTCGAGACGCTTCGCCCCGAGGGAGAGCAGGCGCTCGACCTCCGCTTGCTGATCGTCGTCCGGTGCGAGGTCGAAGTGCAGGTCCTTGCCCGGATCCGGCATGAGCGGCGGACCACCCCACGTGATCTTCGTACCGCCGTTCGGTGACTGGATGGCGGTCTCCTCGTCCTGGTCCCAGACCAGCGGCCAGCCCAGCGCCTCGCTCCAGAAGTAGCCCACGGTCTGCGAACCATCGCAGGCGAGCGCTCCGATGAAGCCGCAGCCGGCGAGGAAATTGTTGTCCGGCTCGATGACACAGAACTCGTTGCCCTCGCGGTCGGCGAGTACCACATGGGACGCGTCCGGTCCCTGGCCGACGTCAGCGTGCTGCGCACCGAAGGCGAGCGCCCTGGCCACGGTCTCCTGCTGGTCCTCCAAGGAGGAGCTCGTCAGGTCGAAGTGCAGCCGGTTCTGGGCGGCCTTCTGCGTTTGGGAAGGACGGAAGCCGAGGCGGTAGCCGGCGTCATTCCCGGACAGCAGGGCGACGCCGTCGTAAGAATCGTCGGTTCTCTTCAAGCCCATGACACCGGACCAAAAATGCGCCAGGCGCTCAGGCTGGTGCGCGTCGAAAGAGATCGCGAAGAGTCGGCTGCTCATTGCGCCACGCATCCTCGGTCCGTTGAGTGCCAACGGTCGGCAGGGCGCCGTGTCAGCGCCTTGAACGAGGATCCTACGAGCGGGCCAGCCCCAGTTGCAGCCGAGTATTCCGCGGCCCCGGAGCTAGCCGGAGCTGCACCCTTCGGGGTTCGGGATGCGAGTTGGTGGCTGAGGCGGGTGAGTCTGCTGGTCCGAGACGTGAACGAGGGTTGGCCGGGGTTCCAGTGGGCGTCGAGGCGGATGACGTTGACGGCGGTGGCGGAGAAGGCGTGTTGGAGACGGACCTTCGGCAAGCGGCGGTAACGGGCCCTGCGCAGGCCGGTGACGTCGAGGGCCTGGTTGATGGTGCCCTCGATACCGGCGCGAAGTGCGTACTTGGTCTTCCAGGTCTTGGTGGTCTGCTCGGCCCGGGCACTGGCCAGGGTCTCGTGGAGTTCCTGGGAGCGGAGGCTGAGGATGCGGATACCGCGCGCTGAGGTGGTGCACTTGTCCTGGGTGGGGCAGGCGTGGCAGTCGGTGCGGGCGAAGCGGCCTCGGTCCCTCGCTGGGGGCACCGTCAGGCAGAGGGGCGCCGCCTGGTACCGCCGCCGCAGCCATTCAGCGGGATCAGGGTCTCCAGGTGAGCGCCCTTGACCCAGGCGACCAGCAGGTCGCGGTGCAGAGCCACGATGTCCTGGCGCAGCGCCAGGCCCAGTGCGGCCTTCGTGAACGTACGGCAGGTGGTGACGAACAAGGCGACATCGGCGCCGTGTTCCAGGCGGGCGGTACCGACGAACTTCTGCATGTCCTGCGAGGAGACACTGCGGTGCGGCGCATACTTCTTGCACGACCAGCTTGCGGCCGTCGGCCAGATAACCGACGACGTCCGCGCCCAGGTCGCCGCTCTTGCCACTGACGACGACCTTCGCGCAGCCGTCCCGCCGGCACAGATCGGCAACGTACGTCTCGAAGTCCAGCCACGACAACGCGTCGACCTCGGCCATCGACAACTCCCGCGCCCGGGCTCCTCCCGCGCTCGCCACGCGCGGTCCTGGCCGACCGCGAGACGATGCGCCCGCCACAGCGCCCATCCAGCCCCGCCCACCGCGGCCGCGGCGAGCACGGCCACCAGGACAGGCCACACCAGCGACCAGTGCCCGGCGACCCACACCGAGGCAGCCACCGCCGCCACCGCCCCCCAGCCCTGTAGCTGCCTGCGCGTCCGCTTCCTCAAGCGCCGGCGCCGTCAACGTGCCGCCATCACTCCCCCGCTCTCCAGACCCCTGCACCGCGGTGCGCACCGACGGGCGCACTCCAGCCTGTACGTGTGCGGAGGCTCATCGGCCGGCCTGGGTGACGCCGCTCGCCAGCTGTCCCAAGATGTTCAAGATCCCCTGGCCCGCCGGGGTGGGTGCGATCAGGACGCCGAGCGCCAGGACGATGACGACGGTCAGCTTCTCGTCGAAGCGGCTCCGGGAATGCGTAGGCCGCCGCAGCCGCCAGACGACGATGGCGTGAAACCGCTGATAGCCCGCCGCGGCATCGATCACGGTTCCGGACTCGGCACCCAACGCTGGGTCGTGGAGCGCGCGTTCGCTCATCTGCACTGGTTCCGTCGCCTGCGGATCCGCGGGGAGATCCGCGACGACATCCATGAAGCCTTCCTCACCCTCGCATGCGCGCTCGTCTGCTGGAGGCGCTTGAAATCAGCGCGATAGGAGTCCCTAGAACTTCAACAAAGTGACAGGCTGATCAGTCGGCTGACCCGAACGAGGCCAGGAATCAGGTTCCAGCGATCGTTCGGCCTGGCATCGGCTCTGCGAGCGCGGCTCGCCAGGGCGGCGCTCCGAAGGGGGCGGCGAAGTACTGTGTTTCGTGCACCACGTGCTGGTCAGCGAATTCCATGATGCTCACCGAGTACGAAGGCACACCGTCGTAGGTGATCACGCATTCGCTCACCCACAGATTCGCGTGGCCGGTGATCCGCTGGACGGTGAAGTGGCGGTCGGCCGGGTGTCCGCCGCGTTGCGCCGAAATCGTCGCGCGGCCCCGGAACCGCTCACCTGACTGCGGGTAGTCCAGGATCGCGTCCGTGGCGTAGATGGCGTGCTCGACATCGGTGTTCCCGCGTTCCGAGGCCCGCCAATGCTCCTCGATCGCGGCCCTGGTCCGGGAGTCCTCATCCATGGCACCGCCCTTCCGTAGCGGTGACAGCCTAGGCACCCCGGGCCACAGCCGGCCCGCGGTCGGGCAGACATGGGCTGCCAAGTCCTCCCTTTGGGCGGATCCCAGGCGACAGCCGTCCACCGTGGCAACGGCTTCGAGAGATCGTCACCCGGCTCACCCCACCTTCGATCCATTCTGTTAGGAGTTTTTAGGCCACTGCGGTGCCGGTGCTGCCCTACCTGGTCAGTTCAGGCCCAACTTGGACAGGGCAGTGGTCCAGTCGGTGACGATGGCGTTCTGCGCGGCGGGGGTGACCTTCCCGGAGCAGACGGCCGTGTGCAGCTTCGTCTCCACCGGATCCTTCAGGTTGTTCACCCCCCCGAGCCCGGCTTGTGAGCCGGGTCGGCCGGCTCCACCCAGAGGTTGCGGTAGTCGTTCGGGTCGCCTCCGAGCTGAAGCGAAATGAGGTGGTCGTACTCGGCATCCTTGAGGCTGCCCTTGTAGGCGTAGGAGGCGGCGTTCGCCGCCTCGTCCTTCCGAGTGATCGCCTCCGGCGGCCGAATGTTCTCGGTGTAACCGCCCTTGCAGCAGATCGTCGACGCCAGGTTCGCCCGCCTCACCGCCGGCGAGACCGCACCCGGTGTGCATGCCAGGTCTGCCAGTCGGGCGGGCAGCAACAGAGAGCCGTGGACGGGAGCGTCCACGGCTCTCTTCTGCCCTCCGGAAGTTACCGGCGCACTGCGTTGAAGACCTCACGCGCCACCCGCGCGGTGTACCGCACGGCCTTCGAGTAGGCGTTCGTCGGCATCTGGGGCTACTTCCTGCACCTCGCGCTGCGTCACTTCCCGGACGCCTACCGGCGGTGGGCCCGCGAGCACCGGCGGCGGCTGTTCGAGATCCTCGGGAAGGACGCCTTCCAGCGGTACCGCTTCGAGCAGGGGACGGTGGCCTGGGGGCCCTTCCCCTTCCCCGGCCCAGAGCACCAGACCGCGCTGCGGGAGGCCCTGGCCGTCATCCTGGACGGCGCCTCGCGGGAGGAGTACGCGGTGTGCAAGGCCATGCTCATCACCGGGGCCACCCAGGAACTAGCCGCAAGTCGGTCGAGCGGCGACCGGCCCGGGTGCGGAGCCGGGCCATCAAGCTCGCCGCGGCCGGTGTCATCATGACCCGCACGCAGCGCACCGTGGCCCGGTGGCCGGAGCACCGCCGTCGGTCCGGCGTACTACGACGCACTTCCTGAGCCTGGCTGGACCGCGCTGACGCTCAAAAGGCCGACCGTCCCGGCGCAGGCCGTCGAGTTGTAGGCGACGTAGATCGGGGTCGTCTGGCCCGGCGGGTAGACCTGCAGGTACTGCGCGGCGGTCGGGTGGCACTGCGCCGTAGGGTAGTTGCCTGCATCCGTGATCCGCAGCAACGCGTTACCAGTGGCCCTCGGTGCCAGCGTCACCAGTGCGCGTGGGGCGGTGGTGTTCCGTGTGGCGGCCGGGCCAATCTGATGGACCGGGCTGCCACCGGCCAGTGACACCCCGGGGTAGCCGTACAGGGTGCAGGTGGTCTGGGAGATGTTGGTGAAGTCGATCACCTGGTAGACGCTGCCGGCGGTTCCCTGACTGATACCAGGTCTGGCCTTCAGATAACGGGTCGGGCAGGCGGCGGTGCGCCTGGGCGTCGTTCCGGCCGGTTGTGCCTGGGTATTGCTGCCCCTACGGCCGGCCTGAGCCCTGTTGGCCGCGGTCGGCGTTGTCGCGGCTGGCGTTGTCGCGGTCGGCACCGTCGCGACCGACGCGCCGGAAGCCGTGGCCGCAGCGGTGCCTCCGGAGGAGGTGGCTGAGCCCGCGCTGCAGCCGGTGGCGAGCACCACGACGCCGGTGAGCGCGGTGGCCAGGAATACTCGTCGGAGCGTGAGTGGAGATGACATCGCGGTTGCCCTTCTTGCTGCGCAGAGCGGCCTATTGGCCGTGTGACACTCATGACGCCGCATGTGCCGCGCCGGTTGTACCGGACGCGTCCCAGCGATTTCACTGTTATGTCACGCCGCTAGGCGCCCTGAACGGCGCAGCAGCCATGGTGCCCAGCGGCATCCTCGCCCGGCGAGACGCCGCCGCATGACTGGCGTCCGTCGGCCGTCCCGCGGACAACGCGGGCTTAAACCTGATCGCCGCAGGTGAGCTGCCGGGCGGGCGGGTGTTGCACAGGCGATCGCCCCCGGCTGGGGTGCCATGGGCGAGCGGCCGACCAGGTGCCAGGTAACCCGCCAGTGGCTGGGGTGCGGAGGACGGGGGGCGGGCTCCGGTTCCGGTGTGGCGAGCTTGGGCCGTCTGCCCATGTTGCGGCGGACTTCGCCGTAGGGCTGGAGGTGCATCGTGGCCGCCGAAACGCGTGGTCCCCGGCCAGAGCCGGGGACCACGCACACGGCGTCGCTCAGGCGACGACCGTGATGTTCTCCGCCTGCGGGCCCTTCTGGCCCTGCGTGACGTCGAAGGTCACGGCCTGGCCTTCCTGCAGCTCACGGAAGCCGGAAGAGTTGATGTTGGAGTAGTGCGCGAAGACATCCGGGCCTCCGCCGTCCTGCTGGATGAAACCGAAACCCTTCTCGGCGTTGAACCACTTCACGGTCCCGCTGGCCATGCATCTACCTCTCGGTCGAACCGGGTCCACACCATGCAGACCCGCAGTGATCGCCCTGGTCACAGCCCGCACAACAAAACGCCCGTACCTCGCGGTACGGGCAGCAACGCTGACCCACGACAACCACCGCGACGCTACACCGCGCATTCGATCAACGCCAGAGAGAAACGACGGGTCCTGCGGGCGGTGCCTCTGGTGGACTGGTGACCCGGCGCTGTACGCCGCGTGGAAGGCCGAGCGGCCGGGTGGGGTGGACCGGGGTGATTGCCGGCCAATCTCGCCGGTGCGCGGCCTCAGAGCGTCTGTAGGACGGCGACGACCTTCCCCAGGATGACGGCTTCGTCTCCGGGTGGTGTGCCGGCGGCGACGCGGTCCACTAGGGGGACCTGCGCGACCGAATGGTGGTGCTGGTAAGAGTTCTACCAGGGGCTGCAAACGGCTTTGAGGGGCCTCTGTCGATACGGTTGCCCCCGTGGAGAGCGTGCACCAACTGCGAGTGTCGATGCCGGACATCGACCCGGGCCAGCGAGGGGGATCGGACGCGCCTTCGCGCGAATCTTCGTGGCGACGTGCTTGCAGAACATCGTCCCCACGTACCACCGGCCAGCAGCCGCGACCGACCCGGAACGCAGTCGGCCCCGCACCGCAGCGCTCGGGTGCGGGGCCTTCCCGTGCCAGGACTCAGTGCTGCCGGTTGCTCAGCTTGTCGATCACAACCACGAACGGCGCAACATATCCGGCCGCCTCCACCACCGGCACGTGCCCGATGAGGATCAGCACCAGGCCAGCGGCTAATACGGTGAGAAACAGGATCAAGGTGGGCTTGTCGAGTGCGGGCATACTGGGTTCTGCTCCCGTCCTGTCGAGGGGTCCGGTGGGCGACCGGCCACCCGCTGCGCCTGGAAACGAGGCGGGTGGCCGCTCAGTTGGTATCTCCCAGAAAGTAGGGCGATTCCGCGAACTCCGAGCGCGGCCGGCAGGCTGGGCAGTCACCCATTCGTGGCGGTAGTCCCAGGGCCGATTCCCTGACCTGCTTATTGAGAACGTAGGCCCCACCAGTGGTCCATGATGGCGCGTCGACGGAACCCTCCCAGCGCGGGAACAACTCGGACCTGCAAGAAGGGCAGGTAATTTCGCCCGCACAACACCAACGAGGTCAAGTCCCCGGCCGCAGTACGTCCGCTCCGCATCAATCCCTCCGGAGAGATGAAGACCGTCCGCTGGCGTTGGATGCGCGTCCACAGGGCCCGGACAGCCGTCGGGGTCTCACTTCGTCTGTCGCTGCGCAGCCGGCCACGATGTGCATCGCCAACTCTCCTGGTTGGCCCTGTCGTCAAACAGGCCCATGCCGACTTCGTCGCCCTGAACAGCGGAGAGGTTCCGGGTGGAGCGCTCGCACCGCAGGCGTGTCCGTGAGGAACGAGCGGACACGGCGAGAAGCGGGACGAACGACCTTGATACGGAAAAATCCGGCCGGACACTGGATCGGCCGGGGAGGGAGTGACCACGTCCGCCGGAACGTCACCGGACTGGGCCTGTGCCGGCAGGACTCCTACCGCGACTGCCTGCTCGCCCGCTGGCGACCTCGGGGAACAGCCGAGCAGCCATTACTGGTAGGGCCATTCCGTTGGTCGGCCGAGCGGTGCCCGGTAGTAGGAGTGTGCTAGTGACCTGAGTCAGAGGTTCGTCGTTGGTTTGGTGTGAATCGCCGTGGACCGAAGATCCCGCCGTTGTCGGTGACGGATGCCCAGCGGACTGTGCT
>NZ_JNXR01000055.1:0-17522 GCF_000725475.1 Streptomyces durhamensis | reverse complement strand
ACCGCTCGGGTGACCTGGTCCGCTGGAACAAGCAGGGCTCCCTCGAATACCTCGGCCGGGCCGACCAGCAGGTCAAGCTGCGCGGCTTCCGCATCGAACCGGGCGAGATCGAGAGCGTGCTGGCGGGGCACCCGGCCGTCGGCCAGGCCGTCGTCACCGTCCGCGAGGACCGCCCCGGCGACAAACGCCTCGTCGCCTACCTCACGGCACAGGACGGCGCGGCCGTCGACGTCGAGGACGTGCGGCAGCGGACGGCGGGGCTGCTGCCGGAGTACATGGTGCCGTCGGCGCTGATGCTGCTGGACGCGATCCCGCTGACCGGGAACGGCAAGGTGGACCGCAAGGCCCTGCCCGCGCCGGCGGCCGCCGAGGACACCGCCTCCGGGCGTGCGCCCCGCACGCCCAAGGAAGAGGTGCTGTGCGGGCTCTTCGCCGAGATCCTCGGCCTGCCCTCGGTCACCATCGACGACCACTTCTTCCACCTCGGCGGGCACTCCCTGCTCGCCACCCGGCTCGTGGGCCGGATCCGCACCGTGCTGGGGGTCGAGGTCTCCGTGGCGACCCTCTTCGAAAACCCGATCGTGGCAACGCTCGTCGAGAAGCTCGACGGCGCCGAGGCCGCTAGGCCCAAACTGCGGCCGATGCGCCGGATGGGAGCGACCAAGTGATCCCCTTGTCCTTCGCCCAGCAGCGTCTGTGGTTCATCGCGCAGATGGAGGGCCCCTCGACGACCTACAACATCCCGCTGGCCGTCCGGCTGACCGGTGAACTCGACCGCGGAGCGCTGAAGTCGGCGATCACCGATGTGATCGGCCGGCACGAGAGCCTGCGGACGCTCTTCCCGGACCACAACGGGACGCCGTACCAGCACATCCTCACCGAGCAGGAGGTGGAGTTCGAGCTGCCGGTGGTGCCGGCGACCGGCGAGACGCTGGCCGCGGTGCTCGCCGAGGAGTCGGCGCAGGTCTTCCACCTCTCGGTGGACCTGCCGCTGCGGGCGCGGCTGATCACGCTCGGCGAGCGGGAGCACGTGCTGCTGGTGGTGATGCACCACATCGTCACCGACGGCGGTTCGACCGGCCCGCTGCTCGCCGACCTGGCCGCCGCCTACGGGGCGCGCGCCCAGGGGCTGGCGCCCGACTGGGAGCCGCTGCCGGTGCAGTACGCCGACTACACACTGTGGCAGCAGGAGCTCCTCGGTGAGGCCGACGACCCGGACAGCGCCGGTTCCCGGCAACTCGCCTTCTGGCAGGAGGCGCTGGCGGACCTTCCCGAGGAGGCCACGCTCCCCGCCGACCGGCCCCGCCCGGCCGCCGCCTCCTACCGCGGCGGTCTGTGCACCCACCACCTGCCGGCCGACCTGCACACCGGACTCACCCATATGGCGCGGGAGTCGGGGGCCACGCTGTTCATGGCCGTGCAGGCGGCGGTCGCGACCGTGCTGTCCCGCTCCGGGGCCGGGCTCGACATCCCGCTCGGCTCGCCGGTCTCCGGGCGGATCGACGAGGCGCTGGACGGTCTGGTCGGCTTCTTCGTCAACACCCTCGTGCTGCGCACCGACCTGGGCGGCGACCCGAGCTTCCGCGAGCTGCTCGACCGGGTGCGCAGGACCGACCTGGCCGCCTGGAACCACCAGGACCTGCCCTTCGACCGGCTGGTGGAGGTGCTCAACCCGGAGCGCTCCGCGTCCCGGCACCCCCTGTTCCAGGTGATGCTCACCCTCGGCGAGGCCGGCTCGGACACGGTCGGCTTCCCGGGCCTGGACGCCCGGACCGAGTACAACGAGCTGCAGATCGCCAAGTTCGACCTGACCTTCGGGTTCGCCGAGCACCGTAGCCGGGACGGGCGGCCCCAGGGCCTGGACATCACCATCGAGTACGCCACCGACCTGTACGAGGCCCGCACGATCGATGCCCTCATGGCCCGGCTGCGGCGGCTCCTGGAGTCGGTGCTGACCTCGCCGGACACCCCGCTGTCCGTCCTCGACCTGCTCGGCGAGCACGAGCGCCGGCAGCTCCTGGAGGAGTGGGCGGGCCCGGCCACCGCGGCCCCCGACGCGAGCCTGGCCGAGCTGTTCTCCGCGCAGGCCGCCCGCACCCCGGACGCGGTCGCGCTGGTCGACGAGTACCAGGACTTCAGCTACCGCGAGCTGGACGAACTCACCAACCGCCTCGCCCACCACCTGATCAACCTGGGTATCCGGCGCGGTGACGTGGTCGCCGTCCTGATGGAACGCTCGGCCGGGCTGCTCACCGCGCTGCTGGCGGTGGTGAAGGCGGGCGCGGTCTACGCACCGCTGAACACCACCGACCCGGACACCCGTCTGGCACAGATCCTCGGTGACACCGCGGCCCCGGTGCTGCTCACCGACGAGGCCATGGCCGACCACCCGGTGGCCGCGGCGACCTCGGCCCGGGTCGTCGTCCTGGACGGCGTCTCGGTCCCGGAGGGCCTGCCCGCCACCGCACCGGTGTCCGCCGTACACCCCGACGAGCCGGTGTACGCCATGTTCACCTCGGGCTCGACCGGTGTCCCGAAGGGCGTCGCCGTCACCCACCGCAACGTCGCCGACCTGGCCGCCCAGACCAGGTACGCGGGCGGCAACCACCGCCGGGTGCTGTTCCACTCGCCGGCCGCGTTCGACGCGTCGACGTACGAGATATGGGTGCCGTGGCTCAACGGCGGCACCCTCGTCGTCGCACCGCCCGGCCACCTGGACCCGTCCGGCTACCGGCACCTGATCGACACCTACGGCATCACCGGCATGTGGCTGACCGCGGGTCTGTTCCGGGTCATGGCGGAGGAGGCGCCCGACGCCTTCGCCGGCGTCCGCGAGGTGTGGGCGGGCGGCGACGTCGTACCGCCCGAGGCCGTACGCCGTATCCACGAGCACTGCCCGCAGACGACCGTCGTCAACGGCTACGGCCCGACCGAGACCACCACCTTCGCGGCCACCCACCGGATCCGCCGCCCCTTCGACTACCCGGGCACCGTCCCGATCGGCGAGGCACTCGACAACCACCGCCTCTACGTCCTGGACCCCGCGCTGCGGCTGGTGCCGCCCGGGACCCCGGGAGAGCTGTACATCGCGGGCGCGGGGCTCGCCCAGGGGTATCTGCGCCGCCCGGGGATGACGGCGGAGCGTTTCGTCGCGGACCCCTACGGCCCCTCCGGCGAGCGCATGTACCGCACCGGCGACCTGGTCCGCTGGAACCACGAGGGCTCCCTGGAGTACCTCGGCCGCGCCGACCAGCAGGTCAAGCTCCGCGGCTTCCGTATCGAACCGGGCGAGATCGAGAGCGCGCTGACCGCGCACGCCTCCGTCGCCCAGGCCACGGTGGTCGTCCGCGAGGACCGGCCCGGCGACAAGCGCCTCGTCGCCTATCTGGTCGCCGCGCAGGACGTACAGCTGGACGCGGAGGAGGTGCAGCGGGAGGTCTCCGCCGCCCTGCCCGAGTACATGGTCCCGTCGGCGTTCGTGGTCCTCGACGCGCTGCCGCTGACCACCAACGGCAAGATCGACCGGCGCGCGCTGCCCGCGCCCAGGCAGAGCACGGACAGCGCGGGGCGGGCTCCCCGCACCCCTGCCGAGGAGGTGCTGTGCGGGCTCTTCGCGGCCGTGCTCGGGCTGCCGTCGGCCACCATCGACGACCACTTCTTCCGCCGGGGCGGCCACTCGCTGCTCGCCACCCGGCTCATCAGCCGCATCCGTGCCGTGTGGGACGCCGAGATCACCATCCGGGACCTGTTCCAGTACCCGACGGTCGCCCTGCTCGCCGAGCGGCTCACCGCGGCGAGCGGTGACACCCGGCGGCCGGCCCTCGCACCGCAGGAGCGCCCGGAGCGGGTGCCGCTGTCCTCGGCCCAGCAACGGCTGTGGTTCCTGGACCAGATGGAGGGCCCGTCGGCGACGTACAACATCCCGATGGCCCTGCGGCTGACCGGTGAGCTCGACCGGGAGGCCCTGCGCCAGGCGCTCACCGACCTGGTGGCCCGGCACGAGAGCCTGCGGACCGTCTACCCCGTGCAGGAGAACACCCCGTACCAGCACGTCCTGCCATGCGGGCCGGTGGAGCTGCCGCTCGCCGACACCAGCGAGCGGGACCTGGCCAGGCTGCTCCACGCCGAGGCCGCCCGCACCTTCGACCTGGCCGGTGAACTCCCCTTCCGGGCAGGCCTGTTCCGGATCGGCCAGCAGGCGCACGTGCTGTCGCTGGTGATCCATCACATCGCCTCCGACGGCTGGTCCAACGCGCCCCTCTTCCGTGACCTGTCCACCGCCTACGCGGCCCGCGCCGAGGGGCGGGCGCCGGACTGGGAGCCGCTGCCGGTCCAGTACGCCGACTACGCGCTGTGGCAGCAGCGGCTCATCGAGGAGGCCGAGGAGCGCCAGCTCGCCCACTGGAAGCAGGCGCTGGCCGAGCTGCCGGAGGAGGCCACCCTGCCGACCGACCGGGCCCGCCCGGCGACGCCCTCCAACCGGGGGACCACGCACACCGTGCACGGCGGCGCCCGGCTCCACCGGGCGCTCACCACCCTGGCCCAGGACAGCGGAGCGACCCTGTTCATGGTCGCCCAGGCCGCCGTGTCGACCCTGCTCTCGCGCTCGGGTGCCGGGCACGACATCCCGCTCGGCTCCCCGGTCGCCGGCCGCACGGACCAGAAGCTCGACGACCTCGTCGGCTTCTTCGTCAACACCCTCGTGCTGCGCAACGACCTGAGCGGCGACCCGAGCTTCCGGGAGCTGCTGGGGCGCGTCCGGGAGACCGACCTGGCCGCCTGGGCCCACCAGGACCTGCCCTTCGACCGGCTGGTCGAGGTCCTCAACCCCGAGCGCACCACGGCCCGGCACTCCCTCTTCCAGGTCATGCTGACCGTCGGCGACTCCGCCACCGAGGCGCCCCGGATCGGCGCCCTGGAGGGAGAGTTCCTGTTCCCGTCGGCCTCGGTCGCGAAGTTCGACCTGACCTTCGCGTTCGCCGAGCACCGGGACGCGGCGGGCGAGCCGGGCGGCCTGGACATCACCGTCGAGTACGCCACCGACCTGTACGACGCCCGCACCATCGAGGCGACCGCCGACCGTCTCGTACGCCTGCTGGAGGCCGCCGCCGCCTCGCCCGAACTGCCGGTGAGCGAACTGGAGCTGCTTTCCGGGGGCGAGCGTGCGCGGGTGCTGGAGTGGAGCGGTGCGCCCACGCCGGCCCCGACCCTCGGGCTCGACGGGCTGTTCTCCGGCCAGGCGGCCCGTACCCCGGACTCGCTCGCGCTGGTGTACGAGGAGCAGCGGCTGACCTACGCCGAGCTGGACACGTGGTCCAACCGGCTGGCCCGGCACCTCACCGCGCGCGGGGTCGTCCCGGGCAGCCTGGTCGCCCTGCACCTGGAGCGCTCCCCGCACCTGATCGCCGCGATCCTCGCGGTGCTGAAGGCGGGCGCCGGATACACCGTGCTGGACCCGCAGTTCCCTGCCGAGCGGCTGACCACCGTGCTGGGCCAGACCCGGCCGTCGGCCCTGGTCACCCAGAGCCACCTGATCGAACTGCCCACCGACGCGCCGCTGATCGACCTGACCGTGGACGCGCCCGGGATCAGCGCCCTGCCGGGTACGGCCGTGGAGACCGGCGGGCACCCGGAGGCCACCGCGTGCGTCATGTTCACCTCGGGCTCGACCGGGGTGCCCAAGGGGGTCGCGGCCTCGCACCGGGCGCTGGCGGCCACCTTCATCGGGCCGGACTACCTCAACTTCGGTCCCGAGCAGACCTATCTGCAGAGCTCACCCGTGTCGTGGGACGCGTTCGCGCTGGAGGTGTTCGGGCCCCTGCTGCACGGCGGGGTGTGCGTGCTGCAACCGGGTCAGCACACCGACCCGCACCGGATCGCGGAGCTGGTGGAACAGCACCAGATCACCACGCTGCAGATGTCGGCGAGCCTGTTCAACCACATGCTCGACGAGCACCCGGCCGTCTTCGCCCAGGTCCGCGAGGCCATGACGGCCGGCGAGGCGGCCTCGCCGGCGCACACCGCCAAGGCCCTGGCCGACCACCCCCACCTGCACCTGGTCAACGGCTACGGGCCGGCGGAGAGCATGGGCTTCACCACCGCCCACGCCATCACCGCGCCCGCGCCCGCCATCCCCATCGGCCGGCCCATCGCCGGCAAGCACTCCTACGTCCTCGACGAGAACCTGCGGCTGCTGCCGCCGGGCGTACCCGGGGAGCTGTACGTCGCGGGTCACGGCCTGGCCCACGGCTACATCGGCCGGCCGGGCCTGAGCGCCGAGCGGTTCGTGGCCGACCCGCACGGGGCGCCCGGCTCTCGGATGTACCGCACCGGGGACCTGGCCCGCTGGAGCCAGGACGGCGCGCTGGAGTACCTGGGGCGGGCCGACCAGCAGATCAAACTGCGCGGGTTCCGCATCGAGCCCGGCGAGATCGAGTCGGCGCTGCTGCGGCACCCGTCGGTCGTCCAGGCCGCGGTGCTGATCCGGGAGGACCGGCCGGGCGACAAGCGGCTGGTGGCGTATGTGGTGGCCGCCGACGCGAAGGCGCACCCGGTGGACCCGGCCGAGCTGCGCCGGCACGCGGCCGCCGCCCTGCCCGAGTACATGGTGCCCGCCGCCGTCGTCGCCCTCGACGCGCTGCCGCTCACCGTGAACGGCAAGCTGGACCGGCGCGCGCTGCCCGAGCCGCCGCGCACCGAGGCCACCGGCGGGCGGGCGCCGCGCACCCCCGCCGAGGAGATCCTGTGCGGCCTGTACACGGCCGTGCTCGGGGTCCCCTCGGTCACCATCGACGACCACTTCTTCCACCTGGGCGGGCACTCCCTGCTCGCCACCCGGCTCATCGGCCGCATCCGCGCGGTCTGGGACACCCCGGTCACCATCCGGGACCTGTTCCAGCATCCGACGCCCGCCCTGCTCGCCGAACACATCGCCGAGAACGCGGGCGGGGACCCGTTGGAGACGCTGCTGCCGATCCGGGCCGCTTCGGGCTCGGACCAGCCGCCGCTGTTCTGTGTGCACCCGGTCTCCGGGATGAGCTGGTGCTATGCCGGACTGCTCAAGTATCTCGACGACCGGCCGCTGATCGGCCTGCAGGCACGGGAGCTGACCGATCCGGCGCTCCGGCCCGGGAGCATGGCGGAGATGGCCGACACCTATGTGGCCGAGATCCGCTCCGTCCAGCCGCACGGGCCGTACCACCTGCTCGGCTGGTCCTTCGGCGGACTCGTGGCGCACGCGATCGCGGCCCGGCTGGAGGCGCTCGGCGAGGAAGTGGCCCTGCTCGGACTCCTGGACGCCTACCCGCTGCCCGACGGCTTCACCGCCCCGGCCGTCGACGGACACGAGGTCCTCACCGCGTTCCTCGGCACCCGCGGCGCCGAACTCGACGTCCGGTGCGGCGGCTCGGCGCCCGACCCGGCCGAACTCGCCGACGTGCTGCGGCGTGAGGACCCGATCCTGGGCGCCCTGGACCCGGTCCAGGCCGCCGCGGTCGTCGAGGCCACGGCCGCGCATCTGCACATGCGCTACCGGTATGTGCCGGAGCTGCGGTTCGGCGGCCACGCGGTGTTCTTCAACGCCCTGCGCACGCCGGCCGCGACCACCGGCGCCGAGGCCTGGGCGCCGTACGTTCTCGGCCACGTCGAGGAGTACGACGTCGACTGCGAGCACTGGGAGCTGACCGGAGCCGAGCCGCTGCGGCAGATCGGCAAGGTGCTGGGCGAGCAGCTGCGGGGGGTGCGCCGCTAGCGGTCTCCACACCGGCCACCAGGTGCCCGGACCTGCCGACACGGCGGTCCGGGCACTTCCGCGTGCCCGGCGGCATGTGTGCGTGCCGGGGGCGAAGGTGCCCCAACCGCCCACAACCTGCCGCTCTTGCCGCCGGACGGCGGGTTCCGGCCTCCGTAGCGTGAGGGTGTCCGCAGGTCACGGCTTCACCGGCAACAGAGGGTCAAGGACATGGTGGAACATTCCGACTGGCGTGTCGGGGCAGCTTCGGCCCCCGTCCATCACGGCGAGATTCTGCAGGGTGTCTTCGCCGGCCGCGACGGGCTCGTGCGCGGACTCGTGACGCTGCCCTGCACCATTCACACCACCCGGGCGACCTTCACACCGGCGTCCGGCACCCGGGTCACCGTGTCGCCGGACTGGAAGGGCAAGGCGCGACGGGCGGCCGAACTGGCCGTGCGGGCCGTCGTCCCGGCCGGCGCCGGCGTGGCCGGCGGTCATCTGGAGCTGACCGGCGACGTGCCGCTGTGCCGGGGCTTCGGCTCCTCGACCAGCGATGTGCTGGCGGCCATCTGGGCCGTGAAGGACGCGTTCGCCGACCCCCTGCCGCCGCGTGAGGTGGCCCGGCTCGCGGTACGCGCGGAGACCGCCTCCGACTCGCTGATGTTCGAGGACTCCACGGTGCTGTTCGCGCAGCGCGAGGGCACCGTCATCGAGGACTTCGGCTACCGGATGCCGCCCCTGCGCGTCCTGGGCTTCGGCTCGCGGCCCTCCAACCGGGGCAAGGGCGTCGACACGCTGGCCCTCCCGCCGGCCCGCTACGACGGGGCCGAGACCGAGCGGTTCGCCCGGCTGCGGGACATGCTGCGCGACGCCATCCAGATGAAGGACGTCGCGCTGCTCGGCGCGGTGGCGACGGCGAGCGCGGAGATCAACCAGCGGCATCTGCCGGTCCCCGGTTTCGACCGGATCCGGGACATCGCGCGGACCTCGGGCGCGGTGGGCGTGCAGGTGGCCCACAGCGGGGACATCGCGGGGCTCCTCTTCGACCGGGACGACCCCGAGGTCGAGACGCGCACCGCACTGGCGCAGGACCTCCTGCGGAACACCGGTATCGACGAGCAGTGGAACTACACAACGGGTGACTGACATGACGACGACGACCCTCCCCAAGGCTCACTCCTCGATCGTGGAGGCCACCGAGCTGCCACGGATCATCAAGGTGGGCGACAACCTCTACGCGACCGCCTTCAGCCTGATGAAGCTGCTGCCCGCCCGCTACATCATCGACCGGGCCGAGGCCGCCGGGGTGCTCACCCCGGGCACCCCGGTCATCGAGACGTCCTCCGGCACGTTCGCGCTGGGCCTGGCCATGGTGTGCGGGCTGCGCGGCTACCCGCTGACCATCGTCGGCGACTCCGCCATCGACCAGGAGCTGCGCACCAGACTGGAGATGCTCGGCACGACGGTGGAGATCGTCGAGCACACCGGCCAGCCCGGCGGCATCCAGGGCGCCCGGCTGGCCCGGGTGGCCGAGCTGTGCCGGCAGCGGCCCGACGCGTTCGTCCCCGGACAGTACGACAACCCCGACAACCCGGGGGCCTACGGCATCGTCGCCGACCTGATCGACGGCACCGTCGGCGCCGTCGACTGCCTGGTGGGGCCGGTCGGTTCGGGCGGCTCGACGGGCGGTCTCGCCGGTGCCCTGCGGCCCCGCAACCCGCAGCTGCACCTCGTCGGCGTCGACACCCACGGCAGCATCATCTTCGGCACCCCGGACGCCCCGCGCACCCTGCGCGGCCTGGGCAGCAGCATCCACCCGGGCAACGTGCGGCACTCGGCGTACGACGAGGCGCACTGGGTGACCGCCGCGGAGGCCTTCCACGCGACCCATGAGCTGTACCGCAGCCACGGCCTGTTCATGGGCCCGACCAGCGGCGCGTCCTTCCAGGTGGCGTCCTGGTGGGCGGCGCAGAACCCCGGCAGCACGGTCGTGATGGTGCTGCCCGACGAGGGCTACCGCTACCAGTCGACCGTCTACAACGACGCCTGGCTGCGCGAGCAGGGCATCACCCCCGCACCCGCGCCCGGCGGCGGCCCGGTCACCGTGGAGCACCCGCTGGACGCCCCGCCGGTCTGGTCCCGGCTGATGTGGGCGCGACGCGGCTTCGACGACGTGATGATGCCGGAGATGACGTCATGAGCGGGCGGCTGCTGCTCCTGGTGGAGTCCAACACGACCGGCACCGGGCGGCTGTTCGCCCGGCGGGCCGCGGAACTCGGTGTGGCGCCCGTCCTGTTGAGCACGGACCCCGCCCGCTATCCGTACGCGGCCGAGGACGGGCTGCGGACCGTCGTCGTCGACACCTCCGACCCGGACCGGCTGTGGGAGGCGGCCACCCGGCTGGCCGCCGAGGCCCCGGTCGCCGGTGTGCTGACCAGCTCCGAGTACTACGTCCCGGCCGCCGCCGCGCTGGCGTCCCGACTCCGCCTGCCCGGCCCCTCGGCGGACGCGGTGCGGGCCTGCCGGGACAAGGCCGAGCAGCGCCGCGTCCTCGCCGCCGCCGGCGTGGGCGTACCGGGCTTCGCGGTGGTGTCGACGGCGGACGCCGCGGTGTCGGCGGCCGCGACCCGGCTGCCCGTCGTGGTCAAACCGGTGCAGGGCTCCGGCAGTCTGGGCGTACGGCTGTGCTCGGACCCCGACGAGGTCGCCGAGCACGCGCGCGCCCTGCTGGCGGCCACCACGAACGAGCGCGGGGTGGCGACCCCCGGCCGGATCCTGGTCGAGGAGTACCTGACCGGCGCCGAGTTCTCCGTCGAGGTGTTCGGCACCGAGGCGGTGGTGACCGTCGCCAAGCACGTCGGCCCGCTGCCCGCGTTCGTCGAGGTCGGCCACGACGTGCCGGCGGCGCTCCCCGCCGACCTGGAGCGCGAGCTGCGGCAGACCGCGGTGCGGGCCGTGGCGGCGCTCGGCCTCGGCTGGGGCGCGGCCCATGTGGAGCTGCGTCTCGACGGTCCCGTCGCCAAGGTGATCGAGGTCAACCCGCGGCTGGCCGGCGGCATGATCCCGGAACTGGTCCGCCGGGCCTGCGGGATCGACCTGGTCCGGGCCCAGGTCCTGGCCGCCCTGGGCCGTGCCGCGCACCCAGAGCGCGCGCTGTACGGCCGCGCCTCGATCCGCTTCCTGACCACCGACCGCGACGGCATCCTGGCCCCCGACCTCACCGAGACCGTGACGCGCGCCGGTGCCGTCCCGGGGGTCGTCGAGACGGTGCTCTACCGCGCCCCCGGCGAACCGGTCGGCCCCGCCGCCGACTTCCGCGGCCGCCTCGGCCACGTCATCGCGGTCGCGGACCATCCGGCCGAAGCGGCCGAGGCCGCGGACCGGGGCGTGGCAGCCCTCACGGGGGCGATCACCCCCGCGTCCCTGGACCGGCAGGAGGCGCTGACATGAGCGCCGTACGGACCCGCGAGGGCGCGACCGCCGCGCCGCACCACCCCGGCACCCCTTCCCCGCGCCCCCGCGGGTGCCGGGGGCACCGGCCGCTTCTCACCCCCGAGGACCTCTCATGACCACCGCCCCCGCGCGCGACGGCGTCGACACCGGCCGGCTCAGTTCGGCGCTGGATCCCGAGGCACACGCCATCGTCTACGACCAGTACGTGTCCGAGGACGCGGCGGATCCGCTGGGCGGCGAGCTGCGCCGCATCAGCCAGGTGGACCGCGCCCACCTGGTCATGCTCACCGAGCGCGGGGTCGTGGACCCCGCCCGGGCCGCCGCCCTGCTGCGGGCCGTGGAGGAACTGCGCGCCGCCGACTTCGGCCCGGTGCGCGGACGGCCGATGCCGCGCGGGGTGTACCTGGCCTACGAGGGCTGGCTGATCGAGCGGCTGGGCGACGAGACCGGCGGCATCCTGCACACCGGCCGCTCCCGCAACGACCTCAACGCCACGACCGCCCGCCTGAGGGCCCGCACCCCCTACCTCCGCCTGCTGGACGCCGTGGACCGGCTCGCCGCCGTACTCCTCGCGCAGGCCGACCGGTACGCGGACGTCACCATGCCCGCGTACACCCACGGCCAGCCCGCCGTGCCGATCACCTACGGCCACTATCTGGCGGGCGTCGCGGGCGCGGTGCTGCGCGCCTACGGCCATCTTCTCGACGCGGGGCGGCAGCTGGACGTCAACCCGCTGGGTGCCGGCGCGATCGGCGGCACGTCCGTCCCCGTCGACTCCGAACGCACCGCCCGGCTGCTGGGGTTCACCGGGGCCGCCACCAACTCCGTGGACGCGGTGGCCTCCAGGGACTTCGCGCTGAGCCTGCTGGCCGCGTCCGCGACGCTCGGTGTCAGCCTCGCCCGGGTCGCCCGCGACCTGAGCGTGTGGACTGCGGAGGAGGCGGCGCTGCTCCAGGTCGCCGACACACTGGTCGGCTCCAGCTCGATGATGCCGCAGAAGCGCAACCCGTTCCTGCTGGAACACATCCAGGGCCGCTCCACCGCGAGCCTGGGCGCCTTCATGAGCGCGGCCTCGGCGATGACCACCGCCGGCTACACCAACGCCATCGCCGTCGGCACCGAGGCCATGCGCCACCTGTGGCCGGGCCTGAGCGACACCACCGACGCGGTGACTCTGCTGCGGCTGGTCGTGGCCGGCACCGAACCGCGGCCCGAGCGCATGACCGAGCGCGCCCGGGAGGGGTTCACCGCGGCGACGTACCTCGCGGAGCGCCTGGTCGCGGACGGCATGCCGTTCCGCGCCGCGCACCACAAGGTCGGCGAGACCGTGCTGGCCGCGCTCGGCTCGGGCCGCTCCCTGGAGGAGACGGCCGGCCTCGACACCGACCTGGCCCCCGACCGCGTGGCCGCCGCCTGCGTCCACGGCGGCGGCCCGGGCAGCGACGGGCTTCCGCCGCTGCACCGTCAGCTCGACGCCCACCGCGCCGAGGCCGCCGTACGCCGCGATCGCTGGTCGGACGCCGAGGAACTGCTGGCCGACGCCGTACGGCAGGCGGTGCGGGCATGAGCGCGGACGTCACCGCCGTCACGGCACCGGCCCCCGCCCCGTCCCGCCGTCCCCTGTCCCGGCTCCGCGACTTCCGTCTCCTGTGGCTCGGCGAGACCACCAACCGGGTCGGCATCAACATCACCACGGTGGCCATGCCCCTGGTCGCCGTGGTCACCCTGAACGCCAGCACCCTCAGCGTGAGTGTGCTGGCCGCCGCGCCCTGGCTGCCCTGGCTGCTGATCGGGCTGCCGGCCGGCGCCTGGGTGGACCGGATGCGGCGGCGCCCGCTGATGCTGGTGTGCAACGTCTCCTCGACGCTGCTGCTCGCGAGCGTGCCGGTGGCCGCGTGGCTCGGTGTGCTCACCATGGCCCATCTGCTGGCCGTGGCGCTCCTCAACGGCCTGGCCGCGGTGTTCTTCGGGATCTCGTACAAGGTGTACGTACCCTCCATCGTGGACCGGGACCAGCTCCAGGACGCCAACGCCAAGCTGCAGGGCAGCGAGTCGGTCGCGCAGGTCGCCGGCCTGGGCGGGGGCGGTCTGCTCGCCCAGGGCTTCGGCGCGGTCGCCGGCCTGCTGGTCAACGCCGGCACCTTCCTCTTCTCGGCGCTGTGCCTGCTCGGCATCCGCAGCCGGGAGCCCCGGTCCGGGCCCTCTCGGGAGCGCACCCCGCTGCGGCGGGACATCCGCGAGGGCCTGAGGCACACCGTGCGTGACCCGTACCTGCGTGTGCTGACCGCCTACGGCACCGTCACCAACCTGCTGCTGACGGCCTACCAGGCGATCCTGCCCGTGTTCTTGATCCGTCAGCTCGGCGTGCCGGAGGGCGCGACCGGCTGGCTGCTGGCCTCCAGCAGCGTCGGCGGGATCCTCGGCGCGGCCGGTGCCAAGCGGGTGACCGCCCGCTGGGGCACCGCACGCGGGCTGCTGGTGGCCACCGCCGCCACGGCCCCGTTCTCCCTGCTGATCCCGATGGCGGGAAAGGGCTGGATGCTGGCCGCGCTCGTGGCCGGCAGCGCCCTGCTCGCCCTCGGTGTGGTACTCGCCAATGTGATCCAGGGCGCGTTCCGCCAGCGGTACTGTCCGCCCCAGCTGCTCGGCCGCATCACGGCCTGCATCTCGGTGGCGAACTTCGGCGCCATTCCGTTCGGTTCCCTGCTCGGCGGCGTGCTCGGCACGGCGCTCGGACTGCGGCCGACGTTGTGGCTGCTGACCGCCGGTCTCGCGGTCAGCCCCCTGTTACTGCTGATCGGGCCCCTGCGCAGCAGGCACGACCTGCCCGCCGCGCCCGGTGGTTCATGACGCCCGGTCGGCTCCTTCGAGTACGAACAGGAGAGACCCCGTGGAAGGAACCCTGCCGTGGGTCGCTCGTGAGCTGCCACCCCCCGGCTCACTCGACCTCTGGCTCCTGAGGGTCTCGGATGTCGCCGCCGGCATCCTGGACGAGGCGGTGCTCGACGCGACCGAGCGCCGGCGCGCTGCCGCCCTCATGCACGCGGCCGACCGCACCCGGTTCACGGCCGCGCACGTCGCACTGAGACGACTGCTCGGGGCGTATCTGCGCCTTCGCCCCGAGGAGATCCACTTCGGCCGGGACACCTGTCCCTGCTGCGGCGGCCCGCACGGCCGGCCCACCGTGCTCGGCGCGGGCCGCGACGACCTGTTCTTCTCGCTCTCCCACCGAGGCGACCTCGCCCTCGTCGGTACGGCCGCGGCGCCGATCGGCGTGGACGTGGACCTGGTGTCGGACCAGACGGCCACCACCGAACTGGCCTCGATGCTGCACGTGGCCGAGCAAGAGGAACTGGCCGCTCTCCCGCCGGCGTTGCGGCCCCGCGCGCTGGCACGGCTGTGGACCCGCAAGGAGGCCTACCTCAAGGGCCTCGGCACCGGACTGGGACGCGATCCGTCCCTCGACTACGTCGGCTCCGGCGGGCCGGAAGGCCCCTACCCGCCGTCCGGCTGGACCCTGCTGGACGTTCCGGTGGACCGGGGCTACGCGGCGGCGGTGGCGGTGCGCGGCGAACTCACCGCCACCGGCGCGACCATCACCCGCCTCGTCGGCCCACAGGCCGCCGAGCTGGTCCGCGCGGCCCCGCCCGTGCTCCTGACGGGAGGGACCTCGATCTGACCCGACACACCCGCAAGACCACTCCACCCCTACGAACCAAGGGATCCGACCATGCCAAGCACTGTGCAAGAGGCCCCCGCGGCCCGCCTTCCACGGATGTGCGCCGCCGACGACACCATGACCGGCGCCCAGTCCCTGATCCGCTCCCTGGAAGAGGCGGGCGCGGACACCGTGTTCGGGATTCCCGGCGGTGCGATCCTCCCGGCGTACGACCCGATGATGGACTCGGCGCGGATCCGCCATGTCCTGGTCCGGCACGAGCAGGGCGCCGGCCACGCGGCCACCGGCTACGCGCAGGCCACCGGGAAGGTCGGTGTCTGCATCGCGACCTCCGGACCGGGCGCGACGAACCTGGTGACGCCGATCGCCGACGCCCACATGGACTCCGTACCGCTCGTGGCGATCACGGGCCAGGTGTCGTCGAAGGCGATCGGCACGGACGCCTTCCAGGAGGCGGACATCGTCGGCATCACGATGCCGATCACCAAGCACAACTTCCTGGTCACCGACGCCGAGGACATCCCGAGGACGATCGCCGAGGCCTTCCACCTGGCCTCGACCGGCCGCCCCGGGCCGGTCCTGGTCGACATCACCAAGGACGCCCTCCAGGCGCGGACCACCTTCGTGTGGCCCGGAACGGCGAACCTGCGCGGCTACCGTCCGAAGACCCGCCCGCACCCGCGGCAGATACGCGAGGCGGCGCGGCTGATCACCTCGTCCGAACGTCCCGTCCTGTATGTCGGCGGCGGCGTTCTCAAGGCCGGGGCGACCGCCGAACTGCGCGACCTCGCCGAACTGACCGGCGTGCCCGTGGTCACCACGCTGATGGCTCTCGGCGCCTTCCCCGGCAGCCATCCGCAGCACATGGGCATGCCCGGCATGCACGGGGACGTCTCCGCCGTGGCGGCCCTGCAGAAGGCGGACCTGATCGTCGCCCTCGGCGCCCGCTTCGACGACCGGGTCACCGGCAGGCTGGACACCTTCGCCCCGCACGCCAAGGTCGTGCACGCCGACATCGACCCGGCGGAGATCTCCAAGAACCGGTACGCGGACGTGCCGATCGTCGGCGACGCCCGCGAGGTGATCGACGCGCTGGCGGCCGCCGTGCGGGAGGAGGGCGCGGCCGGTGACTACAGCGCCTGGTGGCGGGACCTGATCCGCTGGCGGGAGACCTACCCCCGCGGTTACGACGTGCCCGCCGACGGCACGCTCTCCCCGCAGCTGGTCATCGAGCGTATCGGCCGGCTCGCCCCCGAGGGCACCCTCTTCGCCTCCGGGGTCGGCCAGCACCAGATGTGGGCGGCGCAGTTCCTGCCGCACGACGAGCCGGGCACCTGGTTCAACTCCGGCGGTGCCGGGACGATGGGCTACGCGGTCCCGGCCGCGATGGGCGCCAAGGCCGGCCGGCCCGACCGCACGGTGTGGGCGATCGACGGCGACGGCTGCTTCCAGATGACCAACCAGGAGCTGGTCACCTGCGCGCTGAACAACATCCCGATCAAGGTCGCCGTCATCAACAACGGTGCCCTCGGGATGGTCCGTCAGTGGCAGAACCTGTTCTACGGTGCGCGGTTCTCCAACACCGTGCTGCACGACGGCGCGACCAACGCCGCGACCGGCTCGACCCGGGGCGTCGGCTCCGCGGCCAACCGGGGCACGCGCGTCCCGGACTTCGTCCTCCTCGCCGAGGCGATGGGCTGCGTGGGGCTGCGCTGCGAGTCCCCGGACGAGCTGGACGTGGTCATCGACAAGGCCAACTCGGTCACCGACCGTCCGGTGGTGGTGGACTTCATCGTCCACGAGGACGCGATGGTGTGGCCGATGGTCCCGGCCGGCACTTCCAACGACGACATCATGGCCGCCCGTGACGTGCGTCCCGACTTCGGCGACGCCGCGGACGACTGAGAGGACCCTCCGACATGTCCCAGCACACGCTCTCCGTCCTGGTCGAGAACACCCCCGGCATCCTGGCCCGGATCGCCGCCCTGTTCTCCCGCCGCGGCTTCAACATCGACTCGCTCGCCGTGGGCACCACCGAGCACCCGGACCTCTCCCGTGTCACGATCGTCGTCCGCGTCGATGACGAACTCTCCCTGGAGCAGGTCACCAAGCAGCTCAACAAGCTCGTCAACGTCCTGAAGGTCGTCGAGCTGGCGGCCTCGGACGCGGTGCAGCGCGAGCTCGTCCTCGTGAAGGTCCGTGCCGACAACACCACCCGCTCCCAGGTCCTGGAGATCGCCGAGCTGTTCCGGGCCCGCACCGTCGACGTGGCCCCCGAGGCGGTGACCCTGGAGGCCACCGGCGCCGGTGACAAGCTCGACGCGATGCTGCGGATGCTGGCGCAGTTCGGCATCAAGGAGCTGGTGCAGTCCGGCGCGATCGCCATCGGCCGCGGCTCCCGCTCCCTGACGGAACGAGGCGTCCGCGAGACCCGCACACTGCGCATCACCTCGGGCGTGGCAAGGACCGCGCAGAGCGCCTGAACCTCGGGCGGCGCCCCCCGTCACGCACCCTTTCCCACCACACCCCCTTACCCACCACCCTAAGGAGTTCGATCCATGGCCGAGCTGTTCTACGACGCTGACGCCGACCTGTCCATCATCCAGGGCCGCAAGGTCGCGGTCATCGGCTACGGCAGCCAGGGCCACGCCCACGCGC
>NZ_JNXR01000054.1:0-20061 GCF_000725475.1 Streptomyces durhamensis | reverse complement strand
ACGCTTGTGGAGCGCCGGTAAGACGGGCACACCTGCCCGCGCAGCGCGGTGAAGCAGGAAGCCCCCGGAAGGGTCAGACGACCCAGGCCGGAATCCCTGTACGTTAGGCCAGGGAGCACGTCAATGCGTACCGCTTGATGGCGATCGAAAGCGAGCCACGATCTGGTGTGCGTACCGATCCTCCGGGCCGAAGTCCTGGACCGCTCGATGGGCCTCCTGGTCCCGATTTGTCTCACACAGCAGCCGAACAAGGACATACAGAGCGTCACGGTCACCATCTTTGGCGCGGCTACGCAGAACCGCCTCCATCCCCTGAGCGCGAAGCGATCTGTTGAGTCTCCGACGTGCATGGACGTCCGTGAGAGCGAACTTCGTGAGTTCGGAGAACCGCTCCGCACGGGCGAGCAAATCAATGTGCCACAGATGGTTGGCGTGCATATGGTGATCGGTGGAGTAGCACTCGGCATGGGCACTTACCAACGCGATGGCCGCGTCCCAATCCCGGCGCTGTTCGGCTGCCCGGGCTTGCTCGAACCAGTCCACAGGACGAGTATCGCGTAGCGCTGTCTCGTACAGCATGGTGGGAGTGGTCGCAGATGAAGGTCCGCGAGGCCCAAGCACCTACCACAGCCCTCCAAAAGCTCTCAAAACAACCCCTCAAGGGGTACGGAGGGGGCGACCTGTGGATCGTTGGCCGTCCGGTGCGGCAGCAGGTCTGACTGGGGCACGTCCGAGCCGCAGCGTGTAGCCCGCGGGTCCGGGTTCTCTCGCTGATTCAGGTGACTCTGGAAGGCTCGAGCCGACGTGGTGAGCTGAGGGCTGTTCAAAAGCAGGGAGCCCCGGCTGTTGCCGGGGCTTCCTAAGCCAGGCGGGCAGACTTCACAGAGCGCCCTCTCGCCGGTCGGTCACGGTGATTCCCGGAGGAACAGGGCTCCGCAGCTGTGACAGATCGGCACCTGTCCTGTGCCCCACAG
Source organism: Streptomyces durhamensis (assembly GCF_000725475.1). Lineage (NCBI taxonomy): Bacteria > Bacillati > Actinomycetota > Actinomycetes > Kitasatosporales > Streptomycetaceae > Streptomyces > Streptomyces durhamensis. The sequence continues at coordinate 19,087 of NZ_JNXR01000054.1, read as the reverse complement.
GTCAACGGATCGCACCGCCGATGCCGGATCCAGGTCTCGACCACACATGGCTGTGCTGTCCGTTCCGCGCACGACGTGCCAAGTCTTGACCGACGGATCGGAATCCTCGGGTGAGCTGCCGTCAGCGTATTCCGCTCGAAGTTCGTGCTCCATCGAAGGCTCCCTGTCGCTGATCACGGGCTGGGCGGCCTTGCCTCTGCTGGTGGAGGCAAGGCCACGGGCACTCTATGGTGGGCAGCCTCTAAAAGGGGCAGATGCGGAAATTGTGCGCCCTCCCGATGTCCACCATTCGTGTGACCGGAGAGCGGTAGTCCACGCAGGTCAGCTCCAGCCAGCACGACTGACTTCGTCGTCAAAGAACAACTGGCGTACAAACGCTGCTGCTTGACGTGAACGAAGCCACCCTCGCCACCCCGTGCAGTGGGAGGTGGAGGCGTTGGAGCCGGCTGAACCCCGGCGCCTGGTCGTCATCGCCGTCGCCGCGTACGTCGACCGCGACGTCCCGCCCGGCAGGTCGCTCGCGAGGAAGACCAGCGCCGCGCCCTGGGACGCGGCTGGGGGGAGGACTGTCCCAGCACTGAACGGGTGCTTGGAGGTAGTCAGGTGAGTGCTGGTGCCGGTGCCGGGCGCAGTGATGCGAGCGGGGATCTCCAGCCTTTCTCCGTCGCACGCCGCGGCTCCCAGTCGACTTCGGGGTGGGCGGGGATGACCGGGTCGACAGACTGCGTGAAGCGGACCCGGCCGAGCCGGACCTTGTGGTCGCAGCCGGCCCGGCGCGAAGCCGACAAGTTCGCGGAATCTCGCGCTGCTTGCGCAGGAGCCTAAGGGTCGCCCTGGCTGATGTAGAAGGCTGAAGTGGTGGTGGGCAGGGGCCGGTCGAGGAGGTGCGGAGGTGGGGGTCAGGCCCGGGCGCGGCGGATGTCGATGTTGCCGTACGTGGTGCGGGCACGGATCTTGACGGCGTCCTCGGTCTGCTCGGGGGCCTCGGACGCGGTGAGCGCGTTGCGTACCTGGCCGGAGTTCGAGCTGACGTCGAGCCAGGCGGCGGTGCCCTCGCGGATGCCGATGTCGATGGCGCCGTAGTTGGTCTCCAGTTGGACGGTGCCGCGGGCCACATCGTCCACGCGCAGGGTGCCGTGGGCGGTGGTGGCGGTGACCGAGTCCTCGGCGCGCCGGATCTCGATGTCGCCGTTGGCGCCGCTCACCCGCAGCTCGCCGGTCACGGCGCCGACAGTCGTCGTGCCGTGCGAGTTCTTCAGGACGGCGGGGCCGTCGATGACGCCGACGCGCAGGCTGCCGGAGCTGGTGGTGATCTCGGCCATGCCCTCGACCCGGTCGACGGTGATCGAGCCGTGCGACGCGGTCAGCTGCAGCGGGCCGGTGGTGTCGAAACGGGCGTCGCCGGACGAGGTCTTCACACGGACCTCGCCGAGCCGGCCCTCACCGAGCACCTGGGCCCAGGCGCCGGTCATGTCGATGCACGAGTCCGTGGGCAGTTCGACCGTGACGTCGACGGTGCCGGTGCGGCCGAACAGATTGGATTTCGGCGTCCTGACGGTCAGAAGGCCGCTCGCGTATCCGACCTCGGTCTGCTCGGCCGCCCGCACGTCCAGGTCCTTCTTCGGGTTGCGGGGCCGCACCTCGACGACGGTGTCCACGCGGTCGCTCGCGGTGAACTGGATGGAACCGGCCTCCACACGCGCCGTGACGGCGATCGCTTCGGAGGTGTCGAAAGAAGGCATGGCTGTCCCGTCCTCTTGAGTCTTTTGGGCGTCCCCGCTGGTGGGACGTGGTGTGGGTGAAGTGGCACGGTGTGGGCGGGGCGCGGCTAGCGCACCCAGCCCGTGAAGCTCTGTCCGATGGTCTGGCTCTTCTCCGTCGTACGCGGCTGGGTGCCGCCGTCGACCGCGGCTGACACGGCACGCACCAGCCAGGCGTTGACCGACAGCCCCTCGCGGCTTGCGGCCTCCTCGGCGCGCGCCTTGAGGTGGGCCGGCAGACGCAGGTTGATCCGGGCGGTGCCGCCTTCGTCGCCCTCGGCCGGGGCTGGGCTCCTGAACGCTTCGACGGGAGCCGGCTCCGCGGGGGCGCCGCCGAAGGTGGGCGGCGGTGTCACCACGAAGTCGGGGTCGAGCCCACGTAGCCGTACGTCGACCGAGCCGGGGGCGAGTTCACGAGTGATCTCGTCCATCGCGGCGGAGAGCACGTTGAGCATGGTCAGACGGGTCGCCGACTCCAGGGCAGCGGTGAGCCGCTCGGCCAGCTCGCGGGCTTCGTCGCCGCCGGTTTCGGCGGCCATCGCGAGTTCGCGGCGGAGGGTGTCGACCTACGGCGTGAGGTCCATGACGCCATAATGGCGCCATGATGGCGCCACATGCAACCCCTTGATGGCACCCAGCATGACCCCGACCCGAGGGAAAGCCGCCTTGAACTGCGGAAACACGAAAAGGGTGGGCCTCGTCATTAGGTGCCATAAGGCAGCCACCGTCGACCCGCGCTTCGAGAACGGTCCGCTGGCCGTGGTCGACGTCGACGAGGACGGCCATGTCCTGGCGTACTGCGTCGGCGGCCTCGTCCTGGAGGTGCCCGCCAAGTCACCGCCGTCCCTGATCGTGCGGACGCTGGCCGAGGCCTGGCTCGGGCAGGCCCGGTTGCACCGCAACGGCCGCGACGCCGACCCGGTCCTCGTCCTCACCCCGGCCGCGCTGATGACGCCGCGGCACCGCGGCCGTCACGGGCCTGGAGCTGATGACCGCTGTGCCGCCGACCCGTGCCGAGAAGGACCCGGTCACCGGCGGGTTCAAGCAGACCTTCAACACGGACGCGCTCACCGCCGTGTACGACGTGGTGGAGTGCCAGGTCACCGACGAACGCCCGGTCCTCAAGGGCAAGTTCGCCCGGCACCACCTGCGTACTCCGGCCGAGATGCTGATGGAGGAGCCCTACGACTGGTGCCGGCCGCTGACCGATGAGGAGTGCACGCGCCGGTACCTGGTCGCGATCGACATCAACATGTCCTTCGCCGCGGCCGCCAACGGGCTCACGGTCGGGCTGAACGGGCCGACCTACCTGACCGGTAACCCCCCATTTCGACCCGGCTCTGCCCGGCTCATGGCTGGTGGACCTCACTCACGTGGACCTGTCCCGCGTGGACGTCGGCGGTCGGACGGTCGACGGTGAACGGCTCCCGAGCCCGTTCACGCCGAAGGGTGACTGACCCACCGGCCCGGCGTGGTACGCCACACCCACCGTGCAGTGCGCGGTGCAGCTCGGCTTCGAGGTCGCGCCGATCGAGGCGAACGTCCGCACCCAGACCGGCCGGTACTTGGACGGCTTACAAGCGGCTGCGCGACGCGTACGTCACCACGATGGCCGGCCTCGGCGTCATCACCGACCTGTCCGGCCAGGAGTTCATGGACGCGATGGCCCGCTTCCAGCAGGTGGACCCTGGCACTCCTGGTGGGAGCGATCAAGGCGACGGCCAACGGGGGCATCGGCAAGCTGCGCCAGCGCAACCGGGGCCAGGTGCCGTACTACGAGCCGTGGCCGGCGCTCGCGCGGGAAAAGCGGCGTCCGGACATCCGGGTCGCCGTGCTCGCCAACCAGCGGATCGATCTGCACCGCAAGCTGATGAAGACCGCCGCGGCGGCCGGCCTGTACCCGGTTGCGATCGGCACGCTGCCGTCGTCTACCCCTCGCCCGGCCCGTCCCCGCTGGACGTACTGCCGCACACCCCGGAGGGCAAGCCGCTGCCCGGCGGCTTCCGGCTCGGCATCTCGCCCGGGATGGTCAAGCACCAGGGCACCCAGACCGTCCTGTGGCGGAAAAGCAATTCGAGGAGCACGGCAGCGTGTTCAACGTCTCCAACCTGATCAAGAACGACCCGAGGGCTGGAGTAGGGGAGTAGCCGATCATGGCGGGCTCGATCGGGGGCAGCCTGGACCGTGCGCTGGAAGGGGCGTTCACCCGCCCCGCCCCCAAGAGCGCCCAGGCGTGGCGCCACGGAACGGCAGCTCCAGCGGATCGCGGCCGAAGGCCTCGCTCAGACGTACTTCCGCGCCAACAACACCCGCGCGCACGGCCTGGCGTGGAGTTCACCGACATCGAGCAGATCGGGATCGAGCTGTAGCAGAGCCCTGCACAATGCGTCTTGTTCCCGGTATTGCCGCTTCCGGGGACAAGGCGTTTCACATCTCGGGATCCCGTGCCGGGGGCGCAGGGCGGCGAGCCGCTCGCGCGAGCGAAGCGCCGTCTTGACGATGCCAGGGCTGGTGATTTGGCAGCCGAGCAGCACTTGTGCGAGCCTGCTGCCACTCCTCCGAAAGGGCTCACCCCGATGCTCGGCATGGTTGTCTGGGACGTCCGCTCTCGCGCTTCGACGCGAGAGCGGTAACGGCCACCTGCCTCAACGCACGCGCCTGTCCGGTGAACAGGCGCGGGTTCAGTCTGCTCCTCGTCGAAGTGCTCTTCGTGCCCCTGCACGTTCGACCACGAGGAGTACGTGGTGTCCACCATCCGCTGGACCGAAAACCACGCCCACCAGTCCGTCCGCTGGCATTCCGAGAACGCCACCCCTCTTCCCCGGCGAACCGTCGTCGCCGACGACCGGATGAAGGCCAACGACGCCTACCGGCAAGCGTGCGAAGGAACGGCCCTGCTTTGGCGAGGCGACTTCCACAACGCCCGGCAACTCCTACAGGCGATGGGCCGCCGCATCGACCGCACGCCGCCCAGGTACAGCACCTCCCCGAGCGAGAACTTCCATCTGCACCGACGCAGCAGCAATCACCGAGCCCGTGTCCTCGGAAAGCTCCTGGTGGTGTTGGACGACGACTACACCTTGACGTTGCGCCGAGCCCCGAACGTCCGCCCGGCGTGCCTGGAAGCGTACGGTCCCTCAAAGGGGCCCATGGCGGTCTCTCTGCGGGAACTACTAGGAGTGATCGGTGCTCACCAATGGCGCCTGAAAGGGATCGACGTGCCGGCGCTCGGGACTCGCATCCACCCCCACTACGGCGTTTTCGCACCCGTCAGAGGCGAGTACGTCGACCTGGTCGCCCACACGCCACTGCCGCCCGCGACCCGGGACAGTCCCGCCACCAGTACGGCATTCGACCTCGGCACGGGCACCGGCGTCCTCGCCGCGGTCCTGGCCCGCCGCGGTATCAACCGCGTCGTGGCCACCGACATCAGCCCCCGCGCCCTGGCCTGCGCCAAGGAGAACGTCCACCGGCTCGCTCTGACCGACCGTATCGAGGTGTCAGGACCCGGCCTGTTCCCCGAAGGTAGCGCCGACCTCGTCATTTGCAACCCACCCTGGCTCCCAGCCCGTCCGACCGGCCCCATCGAACAAGGCGTCTACGACCCGGACAGCACCATGCTCCACAGCTTCCTCGCCGGACTGTCCGCCCACCTCCGGCCAGGCGGCGAGGGCTGGCTCATCCTGTCCGACCTGGCAGAGCACCTCGGCCTCCGGACACGTCAGCAGCTGCTCGACGCCATTCAGGCAACACAACTTCGCGTCGTGGAGAAGATCGATACCACGCCCCGGCACCCACGCTCCAAGGATGCCGCTGACCCACTCCACACAGCACGAAGCGCCGAGACCACGTCCCTCTGGCGTCTGATCCCGGCACCATGACCGGCACCTGGACCACGCAACCGCATCGCGCCTCAAAGGGGGACGCAGCGGCAGAACACCAGGACGAAGCGCCGTGGCAGAACCTCGTCGCCCGCCTGGTGGAGGTGGTGCACGAGGTGAGGGCCTGGGCCGCTCGCGGGGCGGGCTCACCACCACGCTCCATCTGAGCGCGGACGGCCGCCGCCGCTCGCTGTCCCTGATCGTCACACCGGGACAGCGGGCGGACTGCACACAGTTCAGCTCGCGTTGGAGAAGGTTCGCGTCCCGCGGATCGGACCGGGCAGGCCGCGCAACAAGCCTGACTGCCTCGCGGCGGGCAAGTCCTACAGCAACGGTCTCCGCCGCAACTACGTGCGGGGCCTGGGGATCCGGCACACGATTCCGGAGAAGACCGACAGCCAGGCCGCCCGCCTGCGCAAAGGGTCACGCGGCGGACGGCCACCCGGCTTAGACGAACAGCGGTACAAGAAACGCAACACCGTCGAACGGGCGATCAACCGGCTCAAACACGCCAGAGTTGTGGCCACCCGCTACGACAGGCGTGGCTAACGTCTTCCTCGGGACCGCGACTGCCGCAGCCCTCGTCATCTGGCTCCGCTCGTGAAGGCCAGAATCAGTCCTCGTCCTCAGGCAGGTGGAAGTAGACGGTCCCCGACCGCCAGGGGCCGTGCTCGGTCATCTCCGACTCGATCACCACGTCCTGGATCTCGACGGGGCCCAACGCCTCGATGGCATCGGCCAGCCGCCGCAAGAGGGCCGGAACGCTATCGCAGCCGGGGCCAGCGGGGTTGGCCTGCGAGAAGTGGCGCACGGTCCAATGCGTCGGGGTATCCATCACGGACCGATCGTAAGTCCTGCCATCGCTCGGTCAGCAAGCGATGGCAGGACCAGGAGGCACATCCAGGACAGACGAGAGGGTGATCGACCGGACAAGTCCTGGTAGTGCTTCGTTACGTAGAGTGATCTCACCTGGTGGTGGGCATTTTGGTGGTGTGAAGCTTGGGGGAAGTCGAACGGCTCCGGGGCGAGTTGGCGGAGTTCGTTGCGGATGTCTTCAGGTCGGTGCCGCGGCGGGACCAGCGGCGATGGGGTGAGTGCTATCTGCGGGGCCTGATGCTGGGATGGCCGTCGCAAGTCGGTCCACCGATGGCTGAGCGGCTGCCGGACGGCGACAAGGGGTACGACTACGACCACCTGCGCTGGTGGCTACGCTCCCGGAACATCACCCCGCGCATCGCCCGCAAGGGCGTCGAGTCCTCCCAGCGCCTGGGTCGTCACCGATGGACCGTGGAAAACACTTCCTCGCCTTCGCCGGCATCGCCGCCGCGCTCATCTGCTACCGGCGTCTGGCTGCGTGAGCCGGTTCATGCGACTCCGAGGAACCCTGGGTCGGTGCCGTCGAACTGCAGGCACGAATCGCGGCTCAGCCCCAGGAGTTCCGCCATGGGCACCGCATGGCGACTGGTCGCCAGCAGGTCCTGGCGGGCCTCGGCCGACCACAACGGCGGGAAGAACGACAGCCCCTGTCGGCCGTTCAGCACGGACACCTCGCTGCGCCAGCCGTCCCACCGCAGGCCCCCATAGAACTCCTGGAGCCCTCCGGAGAGAATCCAGGACAGCCAGGCCGAGTGCCCGGCGCCCAGCGCCTCCCAGCCAAGGGAATCGGGGGCGAAGTAGAGGATTTCGCCCGGCCCGCCGGGACGACCGGCCTCACCGGGATTTCCGCCATTGAGGACGAACACCCCACCCAGCACATCGTGCGCAACCACGAGTCCCGCCCCTGGCCGCCAGGCCGGATCGAACGTCGAGGGCATCGCGTTGATCTCGGCCAGGCCCGGCAGCCTCTCGGCGTGGGCGTCACCCGGGCTTCCGAAGATCCGCAACCAGCCGCTGTCCACCAGCAGACCGCCGCTATTCAAGACAATCCCGCCCAGATTCGACCGGGCCGAGACCTGGAGCTGCAACAGCGAGGCACGGCCTGTCTCGGCATCGCCGGGCAGCACCTCAACTGGTACGTCAGTGCCGGACAGCTCCTGGAGAAGGAGCGGCCAGGCTGGATCATCGACGTTGAGCAGCTCATCGACCTCGCGCATCCCCGCATCGTCGCACCAGCACTGAAGACGCAGTCCACCGGGGCACCTTCACTTCGACCCACCAAACGAGATGATCTCTTACCCGTCTGCTGACAGCCCGGCCCGAACTGGGCAGCTAGCGGCTCGCGCTCGAGTACCTGGACCACCAAGCGGCGGCTGGAGAACACCATACGAGCGTCCTGCAGGCCCACAGCTTGGGGGACGCAGGCGGGAGCTTGCTCTCGAACCCTGCTCCCGCGCGAGTGTTCAGCGACGATCTGCTGATGCCCCGTGGCAACGGTCGGCATCCGACACCTGCCATGCGTCCTGGACGAGTCATTCCGAATGATCAGTGGGCGTGGTCACCGGGAAGTAGCCGGGACGTTGATATCGGCTGTCGACTCGTCCCTGGCCTCGGCCGCCGTGTGCGCCTTGGTGAGGGTGCAAACGCCGTCCACACACTGGCTCTCCAGACGTCCGAGGGAGATGGTCTGTGCCAGGCCGACCATCCAGCAGGTGGGGCAGCCGCGGAAGGCAATCAGGGCCAACGGGGCCGCCAGCAGGGTGGCTGGGCCGGCGACGGGCACCAGGGCGACCGAGCCGATGATCAGCCCGAAGCCGATGGCGCCGCGCGCTAGATGGCGCGAGACGGACTTGCTGGCGAAGTTCATCTCGGGCGCGGCGTCCTGGGCCTTCGCGCCCTGCGAGGGCTTCACTGCGTTCGCGACGTTCACGGTGTTCACGGTCGTGAGACTCCTCCGACTGGTTGGTCGATAGCTTGATCGCGCGCCTGATCGGCGGCTTGACCGAGTGGTTGGTCTGTCACCGCCAGAGAGTGACGCAGTGCTGCGCGTGCCCTGTGCAGCCGCGACTTCATCGCGGCGTTGCTCAGACCGAGCGAATGGGCAACGGTCTTGCCGGGCAGGCCCTGTACGTCCCGCATGATCAGAACCTGCCGCTGGTCACGGGGAAGGACGCTCACCGCAGCTGCGATCCGCTCCGCCTCCAGCCTGTGCAGCACCGCGTCCTCGGCGGACGGTTCCGCAGTCGCCTCCGGTTCGGCTGTCGACTCGTCGCTCCGTGAGACGAGCAGCCGTACCTGCCGGAGGCATTCGTTGCGCACGATCCGGAACATCCACGAGGCAAGCGCGCCAGTGGCCCGCAAGGTGCCGATCTTCCGGTAGAGGATGATCAGCGCCTCCTGTGCCGCGTCCTCCGCGTCCTGCGGTGAGGCACAGAGCGATATGGCGAACTTGCGCACATGAGGCTGCGATTTCATGACGACGGTGGTGAGCGATGTGACGTCGCCGTCCTGAGCGGCCTTGATCAGCCGCTCGTCCGGCCAAGTGAAGCGTTGGTTCATCTGAGACTCCTCCCCGGAAGGCGCCCTGCGGGCAGGTGCTGGTCAGCGTCGGCTCTTGTAGCGCCGCATCAGGTGCCAGCTGCACGCACCCATGAGTAGGGCTCCGATTACTACGAGGCTAGTGACCATCGTTGGTGGTTCCTCCTAGTTCTGCCGGCCCGTTCGGCCGGTACACAGACAAGAGGCGGGGAGATCCGAAAAGGATTCGCCTCCGGCCGAAGTCTCTTTGAGCCCACTTCCCCCAGCGGCTCGGCCTCGTGTCGCCCACGATCTCTTCGCTGTGGCCGCGAGGGACTGGCCTGTGTCCCTCTTGCCGTCGCCTGGCTGCATGCGCAGCACCCGGCCGACGGCTTGGACGAGGTCCAGCATGGAGCTGCGGACGTCGGCGAAGTAGACGGAGTCGCAGCTTTTGGTGTCGACGCCCTCGCCCCGGACGTCCTGCGCCGTCCTGCGGTCGGTTGCGAAGACCGCGCTGGCTGGCAAGGTGAAGGTCGTCGAGGAACTGACCAGGACGAGAGCGTCGCCACCGAGGTGACGACGGCTCTGCTGCGCCGCCCGGACGCCGCGTTCAAGGCGATGGGTGACGACACGGCCCGCCACTGGGGCAACCGCGCCCAGGCGGCCAGCAGGCCCGCGAGGACTTCGAGGAGAACCCATGAAGGCGTGTGACCGCTGGGTGAAAGAGCCATCGTGGTGGGCCATTCTGGGCAGGCCACCATCTGTTCTCAGGCGGTCATGCGCAGCCTCTCGTCCCAGCAGCAGGAGTCGCCCAACCATCCGTTGTCGTGTCGGTGGGCGGTGGCCTGGAGGATCTCACTGCCGCAGGTCTTGCACGTCGCCAACTGGGCATCGACGCCGGGCGCTTCGAGCGCGATGGCGATCGGCTCATCGGTCGGTACTTGCGCCGTCCCGGCGGCGGAGTGGGACGAGGCGGAGGCCGGGGCGGGCGCCGTCGCCTCCGCGGACGAGCGGGTGCAGGCGCTGTCCGCGCTGCTCGACGCCTGCACCGGGTCGGGCGAACTCGACCGCGCCGTAAGGCTCGCCCGGACGCTGCGCACGGCGGCCGCCGCCCTGGAGGACTGGGGCAGCCGCACGTACACCGATCAAGCGGAGGCGTCACGGCAGGACCATCCCGCGACGGCACCGGACTGGCTGCTGCGGACGGCGCGGGCGGCCGACCGGTCGGCGCTGCTGACCCGCGGCGTCACCCGCAACGCCCGGGCACTGGCGCTCGCCGCGCTGGCGCACGCGACTGCCGCGGCCCGCCCGGCATGCGGCCGCTGAAGCGGAGGCAGCAACCGGTGACGTGACGCCACCGGCCCGCCGCGCGCGGACGCTTACCGTGCTGGCCCGGGCCCACGCACGCACCGGTGCCGTCGAAGAGGCCACACGGCTGGCCGAACAGGCGGAGGTTGCCGCTCGCCTGATCGCACGTCCGCACGAACTAGCCCGGTCGCTGGTCGCGTTGGCGCTGGCACTGGCCGACGCCGGGTACGGCGAGCGGGCCGGGCAGGCCGCCGGCACCGCCGTCCGGCTCTCGGCCGTCATGACCGATCCCGCGGGTGAGCACGTGCCCCGGATATCGGCTCTCGTCGAGGTGGCGTGGTGGCTCGCCTGCGCGGCGATGCACGCACAGGCCGGGGAGGTGATCGCCAACGCCGAGGTGGTGGCGAGCCGCATCGCGGACCCGGTGGGACAGGCCGAGGCACTGGTCGCCCTCGTGCACGTGCTGAGCTCGGCCGGGCTGTCCGAGCAGGCCGCGGGCCTGGCCGACCAGGCCGTCAGGCAGGCGTACGTGTTCTCCCGTGCCGTCTGGCACACCCCCCCCACGTCCAGGGTCGGTTGCTGACGGACATGGCGTGCGCCCTCAGCGCGGCCGGCGAGCCGGTCCGGGCCCGGGACGTCGCTGCCCTGATCAGCCACTTCCCGACCCGCCGGATGGCTTTCGCCTATCTCGAGAGGGCGCCACGGGGACCCGGGGCCGCCTCGGCCGACCCGCTGCGGGCGGCTCTCGCCGGTACCGCCGAGCAGGTCCGGCAGGCGGCCCGCCAGGCGTACGGCGCGGCCGTGCGGGGCGACCACGGGCGGCCCGCCGACCTCGTGGCCGGACTCCTGGCGGCCGGCCGGCTCACCGCTGCCGTCCCCGCGCTCGCCCTGGTCGACCGCGAGGCCCTCCGCGGGGGCCGCCGACGACCTGCTCGCCAGCCTCGGCAGGGTCCTCGCGTGAGCTCCGCTGCACCCTGGCCGCCCGCGTGACCGATCTGCTTTCCGTAGACGGCGCAAGCGTGGCCCAGACGCTCCAACCCCTCACCGACGTTCTGGCCGGTGCGGAAAACCCCTACCGCGTCTTGCAGTGGCTGCGCCGAAGACCCGCCGCCCACCTCTTGGGACGTCTGGCTCGCGATCCTGGAGTCCTGAACCATGAGTCCCTCGACACGCTGCCCCAACGGTCTGTCACCGCCTACGTGCGCGGGCTACTCGTCCCCGCTGGCATCTTGCCGCCGCGCGACGAGAATCTCGCCCTGCTCACCAGCTGGGTCGCGCGGGACCGTGGCCGAACTCCCAGCGCGTCACGCCAATCTCATCCGTCCGTTCGCCGAGTGGCACATCATCCACGACGCCCGCCGGCGCTCAGCCCGGGGCCGTTACACCTACGCCGCGCACAAAGGCGACTGCGGCAACATGCTCGCCGCCATCGACTTCCTGAACTGGCTCGGCCCCCAGCACCTGAGCTTCCGTCGACTCCAGCAGCCGCATCTGGACACCTGGGCGACCGACAGGCCAACCCTGCGCACCCGTTCCATCCCCTTCCTCCGCTGGAGCACCGCACGACGCCTCTGCCCGCCAGGTCTGGCCATCGAGCACCCAGCCTCGCAACTCCCCGGCCATTTCCAAACCGAGGACGAGGCCCGAAACGAGCTGCTGCGCTGCCTCAACGACACCGCGCTGCCCTTGGACGTCCGCCTCGCGGCCGCTCTCGTCCGTCTCTACGCCCTTCCTCTGACCCGAATCGTCGAGCTCACAGAGGACCACATCAGCCGTGACCAGGAGCACACCTACCTGGCGGTCAGCCAGCACCCCTTCGTGCTCCCCCCGAAGCTCGCCCGTCTCATCGACGATCAGCTCCGCCACAGCACGCCCCGGCACAGCACCACGGCCGGACGAAGGTACCTCTTACCCCGACAAAGCCCTGGACGCCCGCGCAACCCCCTCGGCCTCGCCGACACACTGCGACACCACGGTCTGCCTGCCCGCGCAGCTCGGAACACCGCCATGATGGACTCACTGGCCGACCTACCGCCCATGGTCATCGCCGATCTGCTCGGCATCCACCCCAAGACAGCCGAACGCTGGGCCACGCTCGCCGGCGAGAACTGGTCCGAATACTTGTCATCGCTGACGTGTCCGGGCTGATCACCCGTGATGACGATCTTTGAAAATGGCTCTGGCCGCAGACCCGGATGCTGTTGGTGATCTCTGGCGGCGCCCTGTCGTGTGCTGTCTGTCGAGTGGGCGACGGCCTCAGCAGCTTCCCATCAGGTCGGTCAGGAGAAATGCCTCGGCATCTTCGCGAGGGCGTGAAAGGTACAGCGTCGTGTGGAAGCAGCCGTGCGTCTCCTTCCCGTGGGGATCTTCGCCGGCCGCGGTCACTGCGTCTATGGCGTATTGCTGCTCGTCCGCGTCGGCGAAGCGGCGTTGCGGGAATGTTCGCGTGCTGTCCCTTTCTGTGACCAGTCCGTGCGAGGCCAGGCATGCGGCAATGGACTGGTAGGAGCCGGTGCGCAGCACGAAGGCGGCAACCCACACCGGATCGTGGGCACAGGCCAGGAGCTGTTGGAAAGTACGAGGGGACAAGAAGCTCGTCCCGCCGGTGATCGTGATCAGCCGGGCGCGTTTCGCGGCGCGGCACAGAGCCGCAGATGCGGTCGCGGTTTCGAGGTTCTCGTCGAACCCTTCCTCCAACAGGCCGACTGCGCGGGCGTAGGCGATGGCGTTCGTGGCCGCGTCGAGTCCGATCACCCGGACCGCGTCAGGGCGCCGTCGAGCCGCGTAATAGGCGCGGTCCCACTCGATCAGCTCGGCGGTGGTGAGCGCAGTGGCCTGCGGCGACGTGTAGTGGGCATACAGGTCATCCAACGTCACTCGATGGTTGAGCAGGGCGGCGTTGATGCCGTATGAACAGCAGATGTCCAGCATCGTTGACGGTTCTGCCGACTGGGCTTCCGGCTCGCAAGCCGTGAGCACACGACGGAAGATGCTCTGAGCGTGGTGGGGTGTTTGGTACTCCAGCGGGCCCAACACGCGGAAATAGGCCCGAGGGTCCGGCTGATCATAGATGCCGTCGAACTGTGTCATGCCTGCGGTGATAGGAACAGCCCTCGACTGCGAGGCGCTGACCTCGGATGTTGCTCCGCTGTTCCGCGCATTGGCCATCGCACTCATGCTCCTCGCTCCGACTGGGCCCGCAATACCGCAAGACTGAATGACCACGGTGCGGAGCGGGAACAGGGCGGAGATGAAACCGGCCATGCACCACTGCCGTCCCAGGCGAAGATCACCAACAGCATCAGTTCCGTCATGGCTGAGATCAGAGGGCGTCGGTGAGCCGGATCGGCGTCATGAGAAGGAACAGCTGGACGGGCTCGGTAGTCGCAGATCCGGCGGCGCCGCTCAGGGGTGGCGCCGATCTCGCTGTCAAACCAGGTCAGGCCGCCGCAGTCAGGTGGAACTCCGCCAGCGGCGGTCCCGATGACGAGGCTGGACGTGGAGCTTAAGGCACTCTTCCCGACCGGCCGGGCCTGACGCCCGCCCTTGACCGGATGCAGCCCCGCCACCTGCCCGTATCCGAGAGCCTGCGGCACCAGCGTCACCGCGAGCGCGAACCCGGCCACGACATTTTTGCCGATCTGTCGCACCGGATAGTGCCGTAGCTGCGCGAGGAGCGGAAACGCGTCCGTCACGGATACACGGCGTGCCGTCATTGGGTCATTCTCGGTGGCTCGGACGCATCGTCGGCGGGTGCGACCGTGCGTGTCAGAGCACCGTTCGCCGCTGCGGCCCAGCCTCACGCCTGTCGTGGACCACGGCCCGCCATCGCGGAACCGACCCCCAGGGTCCTGCCACCGGGCCGCTCACGGACTTGCTGCCGCCCGGCCGAACACCGCCAGTGATGTCTGCATGTGACCTCAGCCTGGCCGGCTGCTCACTTCAGTCGTCGGCGACGCCCTTCTCACCGTCGGTGAAAAGGTTCTCCGCGGGCACAGTGGGCGGGGGAATTGTTGCCGCTCACGTCGAAGTCTGCGCAGGTGAGGAACAGGTAGTTGAACTTGCCGAGCAGAAAGGCCAGGATGCCGACGACGACCGTCGCTGCAACGGCTCCCAGACGTTGCAGTACAGGCAGCGCGGCATAGTCAGGCACCAGGATCCAGGAAAGCAGCCATGTCAACATGGGGGCGCCTACCAGGGTGAGAACCGCTTCGAAGTAATGCAGGTACGGAAACCCGTGAGTCTTCGGTGCCGCGATGGCCAGGACGACCCAGACCGAGGGAAGGGACAACGCGACCCAGCCACCCCAAGGCAGCGCGCCCCTTCTACGGAAAGCCAGGCCCGCGAGCAGTACTGCGGTGGCAGCCGCCCAAAGCGCCAACACGTTGTCGAAGAAGACCCCGGCTTTATGCGCACCCAGCGTGAAGGCGGGCCACCAGATGACGAGCGTTCCGCCTACGGCCGCCGTCGCCGTGGCCCGCAGGGCGGAGTCGAGCCCCCGCATGCTTCGTTGCCGCCCCGAGTCCGGGGCAGGGGATGCTTCCTCGGCCATACGGTGTGCGTCCCCGATGATGAGTAGCGCGCACCGCACGTTCATTGGTTCGGATCAGTAGCCTCCGTGGTCTCCCCGCGGTTGCTGCATCGAACCCACCAGGTCACTCTGTGCCCGTCCACCTATCCAGCAGGTGCTTCACCCCCACAGAGGTCCCGAGGCCCTCACTCCTCACCCTCTCCGGCCCGGACGGAGGCTGTGAAGCTGTAGCGGCCCAACACGTTGAGGTTCTTGTGCTTCAGCGGGGAGAGCCGCGCGACGTCGTCGTAACGGATCTCGTGGCCCTCGGCCCGCAGCTGGACGACAGCGGCGTCGACGTACTTCGTCGTCCACAGCACCACGGCGTTCAAGACCAGGCCGAGCGAGCCGAGCTGGTCCTCCATCCCGTCCCACGCCTGGTGGATGGTGCCGCGCCTGCCGTGGCACACCTCCCGGACGAGCTTGTGGCGGGACTCCTGCACGGTCAGCTGCCGGTTCATCTGCCGCCGGTAGGTGTCGTCCACCGGGTCGACCACGGCCAGCAGGTGCAGGGTTTTGGCGATCCGCCCGTACTCGGCGAACGCCTGCCCCAGCGGCGTGGGGCGACCGTCGCGGCCGAACATCCGCAGCAGGTCATAGGCGCGGACCTGGTTGGTGACCAGGGAGCCGGCCACCCGTGGCATGTCCGGCCAGTGCGTGATCACCTAGTTCAGATTGACCCGGTTGCGGGCGATGTCCTCCAGCGGCCCGTACGTCCCCGCCTCCACCCCGGGCAGGCTGGCCCGCCAGAACCGCTGGTCGTCCAGGTCGCGGAAGCGCGGGCTGAAGTTGTAGCCGAGGATCTTGAACAGGCCGAACACCATGTCGGAATAGGAGGCGTTGTCGGTCGCCACCATCTCCGGCTTCACCGCGCCGTCCAGGTTCAGCAGCGCATCCAGGATGTGCAGCGAGTCCCGCGGGGTGCCCGGCACGACCATCTGCCCGATGCCCGCGACCTGGTCGCTGACGGCGTTGAGCCAGGTGATGCCGCGCTTGAAGCCGAAGTACTTCGGCGACGGGGCGGCGTTGATCGTGCGAACGGGGACGACGAACCGCAGCCCGTCCACCGACGCCAGCAGCCCATCCCCCCAGTACCGGACGATCGGCACCTTGGCCTGGGCGGCGATCAGCGCGGCGTTCGCCGCGGCGATCGTGTCGCTCCGCAGGTAGTACTGGTCGACGTGGACCAGCCGGGAACGGGTCAGGGCCTCGATGGCCGGGTTGACCACCGGGGTCAGGCCGATGTTGCACGCCTCCGACACCAGCAGCGCGACCACCGACGTGTGCAGGTCCTTCATGCGGGTGGTGCCGTCGCCCAGGTGCACGAAGGTGTCCAGGAACCCGGTCCAGCCGTGCACCTCGAACAGCAGGTCCGGCAGATCCACCTTGGGCAGCATCCGCTCCACCCGCCGGCGCAGCCAGCGCAGGCTCTTGGGCTCGCCCAGCGCGCCGAGCGCGTCCACGTTCAGCTTCGCCCGCCCGTTGGGCTGCATCCACCAGCTGCGCGGGCAGCTCCCGGTCCACGCGGGCCGCGGCCCTGGCAACGGTGGCGTGCAGCCGCCTCTCCGCGATTCCGCGGACCTCGGAGACCTGCCGGGCCAGCACCGAAACACCAGGCAGCAGCACCCGGTTGCGGCGCAGCCAGCCCACCTCCTGGTTGAACAGCGCCACCGGCCCCTCGGCGTGCGTCCACGCCCGCCCTGCAGGAAGGTGCGGAACTTCCGGCCCCACTCCGCATCGTCGTACTCGTGGTACTCGTAGGCGTCCCGGATCTCCCACGCGTGCTCGTACGCCGTCTTCGGCCGCCCCGTGTACCGCTTCACGCACGAGGGGTCCTCGATGCCGAGCTGCTCGGCCAAGTGCTCGACCACCGGCCACGGCACCGCGAGCGGATCGTCCGGCAGGAACCGGCCGATGTAACGGACCGTGCACATCTGAAGGGCGAACCCGAGTCGGTGGTGCTTCGTACGCCGCAGCGCAATCAGATCACGGTCAACGTCGTCCAGGAAGAAGAACCGCTCCAGCTCCGGACGCGTGGGCTCCTCGACGAACTTCCCGTACGCCGTAGAACTCCTAACGAAATGATCTTCGAGTTGGTTGGATCACTCCCGGACCGTTGATCTGGGGGTGCGGGGTGGCTCGGCCGAAGCCGTGGGAAGTCGACGACGAGTTGTGGGCGGTGATCGAGCCGCTCCTTCCCAAGGTGGAGCGGCGGACACGGCATCCGGGACGCAAGCGGCATCCGGACCGCCTGGTGTTCCAGGGCATCCTGTTCGTACTGCATACAGGCGTCGCCTGGGAGCACCTGCCGCAGGAACTCGGCTTCGGATCTGGAATGACGTGCTGGCGCCGCCTGGCCGAGTGGACTGAGGCCGGGGTGTGGCCACGGCTGCACGAGGTGATCCTCGCCAAGCTGCGCGGTGCGAATGCTCTGGACTTCTCCTGGGCGGCGGTCGACGGCTCCCACATACGGGCGTTAAAGGGGGCTCCAAGACCGGACGAAGCCCTGTTGACCGGGGCAGGACGGGCAGCAAGCATCACCTGATCACTGACGCCACCGGCATACCGCTCGCCGCCACCTTGACCGGCGGCAACCGCAACGACGTCACCCAGCTGATCCCGCTCCTCCAAGCCGTGCCGCCAGCTACGTGGCAAGCGCGGCCGGCCCCGGCGCCGCCCTGACGTGGTCCTGGGCGACCGCGGCTACGACCACGACAAGTACCGCCGCCTGGTCTGGGGCCTCGGCGTGAAGCCGCTGATCGCCCGCCGCGGCACCGGGCACGGTTCGGGCCTGGGCACCCAACGCTGGGTAGTGGAGCGCGCGTTCGCCCATCTGCACTGGTTCCGCCGACTGCGGATCCGCTGGGAGATCCGAGACGACATCCACGAAGCCTTCCTCACCCTTGGATGTGCACTGACCTGCTGGCAGCGCCTGCGCTCACTCTGAGGAGGGCTGGATCGTGGCGGTGCATTCGGCTTCCTGTGCGGCCATGAGCTCATCGCCATGCTCGAAGGCCCATGCTCCGACAGCGTCGATGGGTGCCAGCAAAGTCCGCCCCAGGGCGGTGAGTTGATACTCAACGCGCGGTGGCGCTCCGGGGTGTTCCTGCCGGTCCACCAGTCCGTTGGACTGCAAGCGCCGCAGCGTCTGGGTGAGGACCTTGGAGCTGATTCCCCCGATCTGGCGGCGTAGTTCGACCGGGCGTCTGGGACCGTCGCGCAGTGCCCAGAGCACGACGGCGTTCCAGGTGTTGGAGAGGAGGTCGAAAGCGAGGCGGGCACGGCAGTCGGCGAGGAAAGTGTCGGTCGTCACGTACCAAATGGTGCCCGATGGGCCCTCTAGCGTCGTTGCGAACGGTCCAAGCAGGTCCTGGGAGGAAATGCGTGATGAGAATCGGCGTACTGGGCACGGGCAACATGGCGGACGCGCTCGCCACCCACTGGGTGCGGGCCGGGCACGACGTGGTCATCGGTGGGCGAGACGTGCACAAGGCGGAGCGGCTCGCGACGCGCCTCGGAGGCAGCGCGAAGCCGGCCAGTCTGCGTGCGGCGGCCGAGTTCGGTCAGGTGGTGCTGGCCGCGCTGCCCTTCGGCGCGGGGGCGAGTGTGGTGAGGGAACTGCGGGCGGTCCTGGACGGCAAGGTGCTGCTTGACTGTTCCAATCCGGTCGGTCCGGGCTTCCGGCTGCTGACACAGAGCGGCCTCTCGGCCGCACAGCAACTGGCCGCGGCGGCGCCGGGAACTCATGTGGTCAAGGCGTTCAATCTCTGCCACGAGGACGTATGGCGCATGACGCCACCCGTCTTCGACGGGCGGCCACTGGCCGTTCCGGTCTGCGGAGACGACGAGACGGCCCTCGCACTCGTACACCAGTTGGTGCGGCAGGTCGGCTGCGAGCCCGTGGTCGGCGGCGGTCTCGAACGAGCGGGACTCCTGGAAGCGACCGCCGCGCTCTTCATCGGGCTATGGGTCGGCGAGGGAGCCGATGCCCAAGCAATCGCACCCCCGCTGGCCTATGCCGCCGGACCGGGACACGAGGAATCAGAAGAGACCAAGGGGGCTTTTCGTTAGGAGTTCTTAGACCGTGTCCTACATGGCAGTTGGTCGTTGGGCTGCGTATGGGGCGGGGTACGTGGAGTTGGATTGTTCCGGACGGCTTGTGGGAGATCGCCAAG
>NZ_JNXR01000053.1:0-25314 GCF_000725475.1 Streptomyces durhamensis | reverse complement strand
AGCACCTCAGCAGGTCTTGAAGAGGGTCGAGGACCTGGTAGAGGGTGAGGCCGGCGTCTGGGCTTTTGGGTCGAGCCGCCGCAGGGTGAGGAAGGCCTGTGCGGCGGTGACGAGGGTGACGTGGTGGTGCCAGCCGCGCCAGGTGCGGCCCTCGAAGTGGTCCAGTCCGAGGCCGTGCTTGAGCTCGCGGTAGTCGTGTTCGATCCGCCAGCGCATCTTGGCCCATCGCACCAAGTCAGCGGCCGGTGTGGTGGCGGGCAGGTTCGATATCCAGTAGTCCGTCGGAGTGTCCTGGCCGTCCGGCCATTCGACGAGGAGTGTCTGGACGGGCAGGACGCCGTCCCACCGGTTGCGGCCGCCACCCGCCTCCGGAGCTGCGGCCAGGGGCTGCTTGCCCGCGGGCCGCACTGTCAGCACCGCGAACCGCGAGGTCATCGCACCTTTGCTGCCCTGCCTCCAGGTCACCTCGGTGAACCGCTCCGCACCCGCCTGCACTGCGAGGACGGAGACGGCTCGCGGTGAGGTGCGGTAGCGGGGAAGGGTGGGCGGTCCGAGTCCGCCATAAGCAGGCTGGTGCGGCTCGGCATCTTCCGGGTGGGCAACTTCCTTCCCGTTCAGGGCCAGGACATAGGACAGTCCTCGCTCCTCAAGTCCGAGCCAGAACGGGGTGCTGACACCGTAGCGGGCGTCGGCGACCACGACCGGCGCCTTCAACTGCCACTCGGCGAGTGTGTCCAGCAGGTCGAGCGCGAGACGCCACTTCTCCTGGTGCACCACGTCGTCGGGGACTCCTGCCCTGCGGCATCGATCCGGCTCGTCCGTCCACTCACGCGGCAGATACAACTGCCACTCCAACGGGCACGACGCAGTGTCGGTGGCGGCATGGACACTGACCGCTACCTGACAGTTCGCCCGTTTGCCGACTGCTCCGCAGTACTGGCGGGCCACCCCCACCG
Organism: Streptomyces durhamensis; assembly: GCF_000725475.1. NCBI lineage: Bacteria > Bacillati > Actinomycetota > Actinomycetes > Kitasatosporales > Streptomycetaceae > Streptomyces > Streptomyces durhamensis. The sequence goes on along the minus strand of NZ_JNXR01000053.1, from coordinate 24,358 downwards.
ACGCCTTGCCGCACTTGGGGAACGACACGTCGTCGATCACCCACACCTAGGGCCCGACAACTTCGGACAGCCGCTCGGCGATCCGCTGCCTGACCGGCAGCGGATCCCACGGCGGCTGGTTCACGAACTGTGCAGTGCCTGCATGTTGCCGTCCGGCAGCTGCTCGGCCATCGGCTGGACCGATAAGAACCGCTCCAAGTTCCTGGAGTTCTGCCGCTACCTGCGCTCACTTCATCCGGTGGACGTGCGCATCGCAATCGTCTGTGACAACTACTCGCCGCACCTGACGACGAAGCGATGTCAGCGGGTCGGGACCTGGGCCGCGGCGCACAACGTCGAGATCGCCTACACCCCGACCAACAGCTCCTGCTCAACCGGAGCGAGGCCCAGTTCACTGCACTGCGCTACTTCACCCTCGACGGCACGGACCACGCCAACCACAAAGAGCAGGGCCGCATGATCCGCCGCTACATCATCTGGCGGAACAAGCACGCCGCCGACGAGCGGCTACGCAAGGTCGTCACCACGGCGAATGTTGCCTGATGAGCACCAGGCGTCCGTGCACCGCGCCCCGTCGAGGTCCACTCACGCCATCCTCTGCGCGGGTGCGTTATGCGTTCAGGCCGCGGCACGGAAGACGTACGCCGTCATCGTTGCGGTGACCGGCCCAGGGCCCAGCCGGGCCGTCATCTCCTCGATGACGGTGGCCCGGACGGCCGGCCCGTCGCCGCGCTCCTCAACGGCCGCGCGCACCGGTGTCCCGGTGAGGTATCCGGTGGCAAGGTCGGCGGTCGATGCGGCCCGGCCCTGAAGCGTCAGCTCCTGTTCGTCCTCGACGGCGAACCCGGCGGCCGCCAGATCAGCGGCGACGACAGCGGGGTCGGCATAGCCGTGCGGAACCGTCTGGAAGAACCGTGGCGGGTCAACCGGAAAAGCCCGCTCCAGCCCGGCCTGAAGCGCGACTTCGAAGGCGTGCGTCCCGAGCGGGCCCCAGGTGTTAAACAGGAACCGGCCGCCCGGAGCCAGCACCCGGCGGACCTCAGTGAAGGCCTCGATGCGGTCAGGAAAGAACATCACACCGAACTGGCAGACCACCAGGTCGAAGGCTCCGTCCGGGAACGGCAGCAGCCGCGCGTCGGCCTGCCGCCACACCGCGCCCGGGGCCCGCGTCGATCCGAAAGCGACCATGGCCTCGTTCAGGTCGGTGGCCGTCACCTCGGCCGAAGGTGCCGCTGCGATCAGGTCTGCTGTCAACACCCCAGTCCCAGCAGCGAGTTCGAGGATTCGCTGAGGATGGAGTGCCGCCGCCCGGGCGGTTAGGTCCTCAGCGAAGGGCCGGAAGACCACCGGCACGAGGTACTGCTCATAGGCCGCCGGCATGGATTCGGACCATCGCCGGTCGGCGTTGATTCCTGTCACCCTCATGACGGTAGCGCCGCGTCAGCGATCCTCTTCCTTGCCGCGCCGCCATGCGCTCTGGAGCGAGACCCACCTGACGAGTGACAGGGCAAACGTTGTCTGACTCGGCACTAACGACCTCGTGCATGGGGTGCGTGCGCCTCGGCCCAAGGTGTGCTTCGTTCCGACAGCAAGTGGGGACGCCCCCGCCTACGAGCAATTCCTCACGGCATACCAGGCACGCTCCTGCGGGCCCAGTGTCTTGCAGTTGTTTCGGCGGGACCTCGATGACGACGACCTGCGAACGTTCCTGCTCTCTCAGGACGTCGTCTATGTGGGTGGGGGCAACACCGCGAACCTGCTGGCGGTCTGGCGTGTGCACGGCGTGGACCGCCTACTTCGCGAGGCCTTCGACCGCGGGACCCTGCTGTGCGGCATCAGCGCCGGCGCCAACTGCTGGGCCGAGGGCTCACATACCGACTCCTTCGGGCCGCTGACTCACCTCTCGAATGGGCTGGGTGTGCTCTCCGGCTCGGTCTGCCCCCACTACGACAGTGAGCCAGGGCGTCGATCGTCCTATCAGACGGCCGTGGCAAACCACGCTCTTCCGGCCGGCTGGGCAGTGGAGGACGGCGTCGGTGCCCTCTTCACCGATGGTCAGTTGACGGACACGGTGACTCGCGCGCCTCAGGCCCAGCTGTATCGGGTAGAGCCAGACGGGGACAACGGAGTCAAGGAACAAGCTCTGCCATGTCGTTTGCTCGTTCCAGCACATCAGCCCACTCCGCCCACCTGAACTGGTGATGCCAAGCAGGTGACGCGGTCCTCATCGGCGCGTCGTCCCTTAGAGGTCCTAACAGAAGTTATTGATCAAGTAACCATCGGCTTGTCTGCTCGTTGGTCGGGTCGTGGGGAAGCGTCAGTCGCGGCCGTGGATCGTGTCGGACGGACTGTGGTCGCTCATTGAGCTGTTGCTGCCCGAGCCGGGGCCGAAGCTGGTCGCGGGCCGGCCGCGAGTGCCGGACCGGCAGGCGCTGTGCGGGTGGGAGAAGCTGCATCTGGTGCTGCTGGGGAAGCTGCGGTCGGCGAAGAAGCTGGACTGGTCGCGGGCGGTGATCGATTCCTCCCACGTGCGGGCGGCCAGCCTCCCAGTGACGTGGCCCGGTCAAGCTTTGGACTACTGGCCGACCACACGTACACGTCCAGTGGTTAGCGTCGTCTTCTGGACCGCGGAACCTACGGCGTTCCGGTGGCGGGGGCCGGGAGGGTGGGGTGCTGGGGGCAGATCAGTCGTTCGGCGACAGCGGTTCCGATTTCGAGGGCCGAGCGGTCGGTGGTGGGGACGCCGAGCCGGCCCGCGAGGTCGGCCAAGTGCAGGTCGGTGGCGGTGTCGATGAGGTCGGCAAGGACACCGGCTGCGGCGTGGGCCCTCACGCGGGCGACGGCGACCACGGCTGCACCGGGCAGGACGGCGGGCCACCAAAGGGCAGATAGGGCGGCGTACAGCAGGCCCCAACCCGCGAGGCGGCCGGCCGCAGCGTACGCGTCGCGGGCTGCGGTTACGTCGGCGCGTAGTCCGTCCGGCAGGACGCTCCACAGCCGGGGCCAGACCAGTTCCAGCTCCAGGCCGTACAGGGTGCGGGAGCGGTTGGCGCTGGCGTCGAAGCGTTCGGCGATGCCCGTCGGCCGGTGCGGGGGCTGCGTCGGCCGGGCCAGGTGGCGGCGCTGGGCTCGCCGGGCCGCGGCGCGGGCGCGGGCGCGCCTGATGCCGGTGCGCTCCGGGTCGTTCACCGCGGCGATCCAGAAGCGGGCCGAGGCGCGTACCGCGTTCCACCGCCGTTGGCGGGCCCATACGATCCAGGTCAGCGGCGCATGGGTCCCCTGCGCGACCCACAGGTTCTCCAGCACAGAGCCGAGGCCGCCGGCGGCCAGCCCGGCCCCCGCCGAGACCAGGACGCCAACGACGCCGGCGACCGCGAGCCAGGTGGTGCGGTGCTCCGCGGGCTGCGCGGCGATGCCGCGCAGCCAGTCGGCCAGCGGCCGCGGATTGAACGGGTCGGCCTGCTCCAGCCGAAACGCGGCGGCCGCCGCGGCGGCCCACAGCAGGCCGGGCAGAACCAGCAGGGACAGCCACCGCTCGGTCAGGTTGGTACCCAGTTTCGCTAGGAAGCCGGTCATCACAGGACCCGGGTCGCGGCCATCGGCAGCCCGGCCGCGGCGCAGGAGGGCGGCTCGGTGACCTCGTCGGCGAAGACGGCCCGGCTGCAGCGGCGCAGTGGGCAGGTCCAGGTGACCGGCTCGTCCGGGGTGGACGCCGAGAAGCCCGGGGGGAGGGCGGTGTACTGCTTCGAGGAGGTGGTGACCCCGACCAGGCCCCAGTGGCTGCAGCGGTCCTCGATCTTGTCGAGGAGTTCGAGCAGCTGCACCTGGTCCGGCGCCCCGTCGGTGGCGACGGCGTCGAGGAGCTGGGCCAGTTGAGTCTCCGCACCGGCGGCGGCGATGGCCTCGCGCATCTCGGGGTGCCTGGCGACCTGGCCGCACAGGATGGCCAGGCGCTCTCGAACCTCGTTCACCCGTCGTTCCTCCGACACCCTCGCACCAGCCCGGCCCACTACGTAAATTGCCTTACCAGGAGGACAATTGCGGTGATTCTAGCCGCTCCGGCGGACCGTGGCGGCTAGGATCCGCAGAACCCGGCGCGCTGCCCGGAGCGCCATGACGTACCGGCCCGCGGCGGCACCGCCCGCCAGGTTCGAGGGGGTCGTGGAAGTGTTCGGCAGATTCGGATCGGACGAGTCAAGACGGAGCCGCGCGGTGGCGGCGCTACAACGGCGCATGCTGAGGGTGATGCGGGAGGGCGAGAGCCCAGCGACCTTGCTCACCCACCAAGCCCTGCGGGAGGCCCAGGAGTTAGCCACGGTGAGCAGCCCAGAGGAGGACCTGCGGGTGGCCCACCTGCTGGGCACGTTCCACTGGTACCGATACCAGCTGCTCCCCGAGGGCGAGGACCGGGAGGCGTTCGGCGAGGCCGTGCGCTTCCTATACCCCGTGTACCGCTCCCACCCGGAGGTCGTCCCGGACGCCCTGCGCGTCCTGTTCGCCCAGGCCCCGCCGCACGCCCGCCGCCGGGTGGAGGCCGAATCGGCCGCCTCCACTGCGGGCGGGCTGTTCGCGTCCTACCAGCGGAGCCGGAGCCTCCCTCAACTCGACCAAGCCATCAAGCTGTTGGGCAGGGCCCTGGACGACGTCCCGCGCGACGACCCCGACTACCCGCAGTACCTGAGCAATCTGGCCCTACTGCTGCGCGCGAAGTCCGAACACACTGATGACACCGCCCCGTTGGCGGAGGCGGTGGAGCTGGGTCGGCAGGCCGCGGCTTCCGTCCCAGATGACCACGCCGACCTCCCCAGGTACCTGTCCATGCTCGGCCTCGCGCTCCGCGCCCTGTACGACCGGACCGCCGACGCCGGAACGTTGGCCGAGGCGGCGGAGGTGGGCCGCCGAGCGGTCGCCGCGGCCCCGGTCGGCCATCCCGACCACCAGCCCTGTTTGAGTAACCTCAGCATCACTCTGCGCTTCCAAGCCGCACTGCTGCGGGACGCCGAACTGTTCGCCGAGGCGGTGAAGACAGGTCGGCAGGCCGTCACCGGCGGTCGGCGAGGCACGCCGGAACGCGTCGCGTGCCTGGTCAACCTTGGCCTCGCCCTGCAGGAGTCGGCCGAGTACACCCAGGACTGGGCCTTCCTCGCCGAAGTCGTGCCCATCTGCCGCGAAGCCGTCGCCTTGGCCCCGCCCAACCATCTCCAGCACGCGGACGTCGTGCGGCTGCTCTCCGCCGTCCTGGAATCGCTGCGCGGGCTGTCCATTGCCGCCGGTGTGGCGGGGCCGCTGAGCGTCAAACCCAGGGAAGGGTTCGAGCGGATCGGCGGCTCCGGTCTGCTGGCCGAGGCGGTGGAGGTCGGCCGCCGGGCCGTCGCCGCGATGCCGGACGGCCATCCGCTCCGCGCCGGGCTGGCGGGACTGCTGGGCCCCGTCCTGCGCACACTGTCCGACCGGACCGGGGAATCCGGCCTGCTGGCCGAGGCCGTGGCCCTGTGCCGTGGAGCCGTCGCCGCCACGCCTGAGGACAGCCCCGCCTTCCTCCAGCACCTAGTCAGCCTCGCCGACACGCTGCGCGCGCACGCTGAACGGACCGGGGACCTGCGATTGCTCACCGAGGCCGTGGAGGTCGGCCGCCGGGCCGTCGCCGCCACGCCGGCGGCGAGCCCGGAACGGATGGAGCGGAACAGCCACTTGGGCCTGGCCCTGCGGTGGCTCGCCAAGCGCACCGGAGACGTCGGCCACCTGGCCGAGGCGGTCGAGGTCACCCGCCAGGCGGTCGCCGACGCAGCAGACGGCGACCTGTTCTTCCTCCCTACGTACCTGAGCAACCTCAGCCTCACCCTGCAGGCCCTCTACGAGGCGACCGGGGACACCACCGCACTGGTCGAGGCGGTGGAGGTCGGCCGCCGGGCAGTCCTCGGGTCGCCGGCCGGCCACCCGAACCGGGCCGGGAACCTGAGCTACCTCGGGACCGTCCTGACGGCGCTCGCCAGGCGCACCGGCGACGCCAACCTGCTCGTCGAGGCGATGGAGGTCGGCACCCAGGCCGTCGTCGACCTGCCGGAGGGCCATCCCGACCGCGCGGGGTACCTGAACAACCTCAGTGGCACGCTGCTGGACGGGACCCCGGAGATGCAGGACTGGGCGGTCGGACTGCTCCGCGAGGCCGTGGCGGGCACACCGTCCAACGACCCCTACTACCCGCGACGCGTCGGGAACCTGGGGGCCTTGCTCCAGCTCCTCGCCGAACCGACCGGGGACCGGGACCTGCTCGCCGAAGCCGTGCAGGCCAGCCGCCGGGCCATCGCCACCACGCCGGAGGACCACCCCCACCACGCCTCCTTCCTGAGCAACCTCGGCCACGCGCTGCGGGCCCTGGCCGAGCGGAACCAGGACCGGGCGCTGTCCGCCGAAGCCTTGGATGCGTTCCGGTCGGCCGGAGGGAACGCCGCGGCCGAGGCTCTCGTCCGGATCCAGGCCCTGCGCGAAGTCGCCCTGCTGGCCGGCGCAACGCCTGCCGGCACCGCGGAGGCCTTGGCTGCGGTGGAGACCGCCATCGTCCTGCTGCCCCGGCTCAGCCCCCGGACCCTGGCCCGGGACGACCAGCTCCACCAGGTCCGCCGCTTGGAGTCGCTGGCCGCCGTGGCGGCGGCGACCGCGCTGGCCGCAGGACTCCCCGAACGCGCGGTCGAACTCCTGGAAGCGACCCGCGGGACGCTCGCCGCCGGCACTATCGACGCCCGCGGCGACGACCTTACCCGACTGGGTGAACAACACCCGAAACTGGCCCGAGAGTTCCGGGACCTCCAAGACCGCCTCGACACCCTCGACGACCACGCCCCTGACCCCCGGCCGAGCCGCCACGGGACCGGCGGGACGCCGCGGCTCCCGGCACCCGGCCAAGATCAGGGCCAGGGCGAGAGCCAGGCCCAGGCCCAGGGCCACAGGGACGTCGCCCTCACCCGCCAGCGGGCCCACGACGAATGGGAGCGCCTCGTCGAGCAGATCCGCGGGCTGGACGGCTTCACGGGCTTCCTGCACCCACCGCAGCTCGCCGACCTGACCGGGCACGGAGACCAGGGCCCCCTGGTGTTCCTCACCGCCGGGCCGGACCGCTGCGATGCGCTGATCCTCGACGGCACCCAGCCCGACACTGTGCGCACCCTCCGGCTGGACCGGCTCACCGCGCATGATGCCGCCGCCCGGGCCGAACAGCTCACCGCCGCCCGCCGGGCGGCCACCGACAAAAACCTCATACCCCTCGCGCGCCGGGACGCCCAGCTTGCGATCATCGACGTCCTCGCCTGGCTGTGGGACACCGTCGCCGAGCCGGTGCTGACCGCCGTCGGCGCTGACGGCCCGCCGCCCCGGCGGATCTGGTGGTGCCCGGTCGGCGTTATGTGCGCCCTGCCCATCCACGCGGCGGGCCACCATCTCGACCTCGACGGAGCCGATCCACACCGCAAGGGCGGCCCGCGCACCGTCCTGGACCGGGTGGTCTCCTCCTATACCCCGACGGCACGCGCGCTGAACTACGCCCGCTCCCACCGGCCACCGACCGTGGAACGTGCGCTGATCGTCGCCGTCCCCGACGCGCCCGGCACGAAACCGCTGTACGCCGCACGCCTCGAAGCCGACACCGTCCACGCGCTGATCCCCGACGCGCTGCGCCCCAACCGCCCGGTGCGCTCGGAGGTGCTGGGCGCGCTCCCCACGCACCCGGTGGCGCACTTCTCCTGCCACGGCCTGGCCGACGGACGGGACCCGGGGGCTAGCCAGCTGATCCTGTACGACCACGAGACCGCTCCGCTGACGGTCGGCGACATCGGCGCGCTGCGGCTGACCGGGGAGCTGGCCTTCCTGTCGGCTTGCGACACCTCCGCCACCGTCCTCCGACTGGCCGACGAGGCGGTGCACCTGACCGGGGCATTCCACCTGGCCGGATACCGGCACGTGATCGGCACACTGTGGCCGGTCGACGAACGCGCCGCCGCCGAGATCGCCAACGACTTCTACATCCACCTCACCGCGGGCGGCACGACTCCTCCCGACACCGCGAGGTCGGCCCAGGCCCTGCACCACGCGGTCCGCTCGCTCCGGACCCGCTACCTGCGCTCGCCGACCTACTGGGCGGCCCACACCCACACCGGGCCGTAGCTTGACTGAAACCCTGGTGCGCACCGTCACGCTGGAGATCGACCTACGGGCGAAGCGGGTGATGCTCCCCGCCCAGATGCCCACAGCACTGCGCCACCAGACGGAGGTCAAAGGTCGGCGGATCCTCGATCTGCTGCTGGCCTCACGACGCGGACGCCGACGAGGGGCGAGCGAGCTGCGGGCCGTCCTCGCTCCCTGGAACCGCGGCGACCCGCCCAGCGCGGACACCGGACGCGGTTCACCGACCGCGACAGCCACACCCACTCGCCGTTTTGCCCCACCGCCGGTCCGTGGCGGCCACCGCAGACCGGCCTCCCACCAACCCGCCCGAGTGCAGCCCCCAAGGAGGCGCACTCGTGAACTCCACCCAGCCGACCTCGCATCCGGCCACCTCCTATGACCACAGCGCCGGTCCCCCTGAGCTCCAGGTCTCCGGCGAAGTCTGCGGCCGCACGGCGGTCTTCACGCTCCGCCCCACGTTCGCAGAATCCGTCGACCCCGGTCCGCTGCTGGGAGTCGCCGTACACGTCGCCACCCACTTCCGTATCCCCCCTGACTTTCACCGCCACCTTCAACCAGGTCACCGGCCAGCGGTGGGAGCTGGTCCGCGCCCTGTGCGACCAGGACGACTACCTCGCGTCGGTCCGGACGGTGCGCCCCCAGGTCGCGGCGTGCGCCGCCAAGGTTTCGGAGGAGCAGCGCGCGCAGATGGAACCGCTCCTCGCCGTCGCCCGTGAGCGTGAAGCCGCATACGCCCTGGCCGAGGTCTACCGGGCGCGAACCGCAGCTGCCGACGCTCACCGCCTGGTGGACGCAGCCGAGGACGACTTCAACCTGTTCGAAGTCTGCGAGGAGCGGGCCGCCGCAGTGATCATCCAGCTCTCCAGGCGCCCCGGCGCCCTGCCCCGCACCGGTCCTCCGGTCGTACGCAGCACCACCTACAGCCGGGTCCTGGTCCTGTGCCCAGTCGGACACCTGGTGCAGTCCGTCAAGGCCGAGGACTGGAGCGGCTCCCAGCTCGCTGCCCGGTGCGCCGATCCCGCCTTCACCGTGACGTGCCACGGCCAGACCGGCGAGCCCCTCCCCCACTGACCCGCCGGCCGGTCCCGAGGCGGCAACCCCGGGACCGGCCCCCTCACCAACTCGAAGGGCACCCGCGTGAACGCCGTACTCACCGCCCCAGCCCCCCCGCGTGCTCACGCCGACGGTGGACGCCGAGACGTGCACGTGCACGCCCGCCGTCCGCTACGCCTGCGGCCACTGCTACCACGACCAGTGCCTGGCCTGCGGGTTCTGCACCATCGGCAGTTGCGTCTGTCGCTGCGAATACGGTCTCGGCTTCCACCCGAGCGACTCGTCGGCCGAGGGACCGATGTTCTGGATCGGCGGGCACCACGCCAAGTGGCTCTCCACATGCGGCGTGCCCATGTGCGTCTCGCGCTCGATACTGACCCAACGCGCGACGCTGCCGCTCGCCGCAGACGCCTGGGTGTGCGACTCGGGGGCCGCCCGCGACGACGATGCCTGAGCCCTCACCTTGGGAAGCGACGGCGCTTGCGGGGCCGGATAGAGCCTGCCCTGGGCGAATGTGCTCCGGCGTAACCCCCCGAGGAACGGGATCGCACCGCTGTTGACCGTGGTTTGCCGGTCTGATGGGCACGCCTGGGCACGGGCCGTGCCCGCGTGTCCGCGGCCTTACGGGCATGAAGATCACGGTCTACAGCTGGCGTGCCAACAACCGCCAATCGTCATACCGGTGTGGAAAGATCCGATGCCATGTCGTCGATACCCGCACCGGCGCGGTGGTCAAGAGCCGCTCGCCGTCTGCTCATTGTCCCGCTCGCCATGATCGTGGCGGCCAGCGCCACCGCCACCGGTGCCGATGCCGCCACGGCACCGGCACCCAAGGCCAAGGCCGCGACGCCCGATCGGCTTCGCTACGACGTGTCCCTGCGCGGCGACGCCGACGGCTCCCACTGGACGGGCCGGCAGGGCGTGTCGTTCCGCAATGCCTCCGACCAGCCGCTGCGTGAGGTGTACGTGCGCCTGTGGGGCAACGGTGATGCCAAGTGCGGCACGCCGGACAAGCCGTCCCCCGTCAAGGTGTCCAAGGTGCTCGGTGGCACTGCGGGCCGCCTCACCGTGAACTGCACCGCGCTGCGCATCACCCTGCCGAAGCCGCTCGCACGCGGCGAGCGGACGGCCGTCTCCTTCGACGTGTCCATCACTGTGCCCCGGCGCAACGGCCGCTTCGGCCGCGAGGGCGCGTTCCGCTTCCTGGGCAATGCGCTGCCGGTGCTCGCCGTGCATGACGCGAAGGGCTGGCACTTCGATCCGTATGTGTCGGCGGGCGAGAGTCTCTACCCCCTGGCGAGCGACTTCCGCGTGCGTATCGACCACCCGTCGGCCCTCAAGGTCCCCGCGACCGGCCGGACTTGGACGCGCCGCGGCAAGCCCGGGCGCACAATCACCCACAGCGTCGCGCATCGGGTGCGGGACTTCGCGTGGGCGGCGGGCCCGTTCCGCACCGCGATGGAGACCTCGCCCGGTGGCGTGCGCGTGAAGTCGTACTGGGCGCCGAACACGCCCGCGGCGGGAGTGCGGCTCACCCGCAAGGACGGTGTCGCCGCCGTCGACCGGTTCGGCAGGGAGTTCGGCCGTTATCCGTACGGCGAGATCGACTTCGTGATGACCAAGGAGTTCGGCGGCGGTATGGAGTACCCCGGCCTGGTCATCCTCGGCACCAGCGAAGAAGGCGGTGCCGTTGTTCACGAGGTGGCCCACCAGTGGTGGTACGGCATCGTGGGCAACGACGAATACGGCGCGCCCTGGCTGGACGAAAGCTTCGCCCAATACGCCAACGCGCGCTTTTTCGGCTGGGACACACGCACGTGCTGGTCGGACGTGGACTGGCCGGACGAGGGCACCGCACTCACCAACTCGATGGCCTACTGGGCCAAGCACCCAGGCGAGTACCACCTCGTCTACACGGCCGGATCCTGCGCCCTGGCGAGCATGGAACGCACCATCGGTGCCGACGCGATGGCACGACTCCTCAAGCGGTACGCCCACGACCACTGGTACGGAGTCTCCACCACCGCCGACTTCAAGAAGGCCGCACAGTCCGTGACGGACAAGGACCTGGCCGCCTTCTGGAAGAAGCACCGCATCCGGTGAGACCGCTTGGTGCCGTCACCGAGACCGCCGAGGTGGATCGGGCGGGGGCCCCTTGCCTCTCGCCGCGGCAAGCGGTTCGGGTGAGCACGACTCGATACACGCCCCAGTGGGCTGCCCCCTGTCGGGACTCGGGGCGCCCTACCGGCATTCAGCGCCTCTGCCCGGCACGTGTCACTTCAGCACGATCGTCACGGCTCCCCCGATGAACACCGCTCCGACCAGCCACAGCAGTACCAGCGGCTCCACACGGTGCTTGCCGGTGAACACCCGTGCCGAACCCGGCTCTCCGGGCACATGCACGACTGGGACATACGTGCCGACATCGAAGCCGAGGCCCGTACCCCTTGAACCGTATCGCGACGAGATCGGCCTTCTGGCCTGGGCCGGGCCGCAGGACTGGATGTGCGAGCCCGACATGATCGCCAAGACGGGCCTGTCGGTGGGGGAGCACCTCGACCGCACCGTGGGCAACTTCGTCGACCTGATGGCCGAGGAACCCGGTGTCGGCATCATCCCGACCGTGCAGGGCTGGCGGTCGGCCGGCTACGAGGCCTGCTTGGACCTGTACGACAAGCGCGGCGTCCGGCTGGCGGACTATCCGCTGGTCGGGGTCGGCTCCGTATGCCGGCGCACGTCGGTCAAGGACGTTCAGGCCGTCCTCGCCACGGTGGCCGCCGCGGGGCTTCGCCTGCACGGCTTCGGGCTGAAGACCCAGGCGCTCGAAACGTGCGCCGCGTACCTGACCTCCGCCGACTCCCTTGCGTGGTCGCGCGATGCCCGCTGGAACGCCCCGCTGCCCCAGTGCGAGAGCAAGCACAAGAGCTGCTCCCACTGCGTGCACTGGGCGATGCGTGGCGCGAACGCGTCCTGGACGTGCTGCACGCCCCCCGTCAGCTGATGCTCCCCACCACCTGACCCACCGCCCGCTGTGCCGGTCCCGGGGCGGCAACCCCGGGACCGGCCTTCCTTCACCAACTCACCCACCCCGAGGGGAACACCCTGCTGTCTGCGTACGAGCAACCCCCGCTCGATCTCGGCGCCGTCTGCCAGCGGTGGAAGAACCGCCGGCACAGCTGGAGGCCGACCGGCGAGGGCGGGTTCGATCCCGCTCGCTACCGCGTCCGCGAGATGCCGAACGAGCTGGTCCACACGGCGAAGGCCTTCGTGCGCGCCCACCACTACAGCGGCTCGTGGCCTGCCGTCCGCTTCGTCTACCGCCTCATCGGCACCGCCGCGTCCCCGGAGACCAGCCTGGTGTGGGTGCTCACCCTGGGCATCCCGACCCAGGTCGCCGTGCTCACGTCGGTGTTCGGCCGGCTCACCTGTACGAGGAGAGCTTGGAGCTGAACCGGCTGGTGCTGCTCGACGAGGTACCGGCGAACGCGGAGACGTGGGCGCAGGCGTGCGCCTTCCGCCTGGCGGCCGCCCGAGGCGTGCGTGGGGTCGCCGCGCACAGCGACCCCGAAGGCCTCACCGCGACACCGGCTGGAGCCCCATGCCGCTGCCTGCCGCACCGGAGGTCGTCGATGTGCCGCTCGTCGGCCAGATCGCCGCAGGTGCACCGATCCTCGCCGAGGAGTCCATCGAGGACGTGCGGTCCCTGCCTCGCCGCCTAGTCGGTGAGGGCCAGCTGTTTGCCCTGAAGGTGCGGGGCCAGAGCATGATCGAGGCCGCGAGCTGTGACGGCGACATCGTCACGGTCCGCGCCCAAGGCTCCGCCGATTCCGGCGACATGGAAGAGGCCGAATCGGACGAGGGTCGCGTGAGGTGATCCACCACCGCGTCCTGTGCGGGCGCGGGTGATTGCGCGGACGGCGACGTACGTCCGCGAGACGGGTGAGCGCATGATGAACGCAGGAAAGACGGGCCTCATGGCCGGCATGGCCCTGGGCTTCGCCGGTTACTTCGGTGGCTTCTGGGCATTTCTGCTGGTCCTCTTCCTGGGTGCGACGGGGCTGATCGTCGGCCTCGTCGTACAGGGCGACCTCGACGTCCGGACACGGAGGCAGCGGTGAAGACCCGGCCAGGTTCCCCCGGCGAGGGGTCCGACCCGCCGGCGCGGACCACCGGCTTGCCGGCCCCTGCTGAGCGGGGCGCCACCGTCATCCCGGACCGGGTGGTCGCCCGTATCGCCGCCCAGGCCGCACGCGCGGCGCAGTCCCGGCGCGCCGCCGTACCGCCCGACCGGGGCAGCCCGGAGGCACCCAGCGCCTCCGCCGCCGTCCGTATCGGTTCGGTGCGCCTGCATCTGACCATGGATCTGCCCTACCCCTCCGACATCCCCCGGGTGTGCGAGCGGATCCAGCAGGACGTCGCCGAAAAAGTGGCCCAGCTGACCGGCCTGCGGGTGGGAGAGGTCGTCCTCACCGTCCGGCGGCTGATGACCGCCGCCGACACGAGCCGGGGGCGGGTCCGGTGAGCGGCCACGAGGCCCGGCGCGCCGGGCACGCCATGGAGGAAGGGGACCCGCGATGACACCCGACTCGGGCCCTTCCGGCCGCGACTCCACGCCGTCCGCATCGCGTGCCACGGTGCCGCTGACAAAGGAGCCCGAACCACCCGAACGCAACGTGTCCGGCCCGGACCTCACGTCCGGTGAGCGCGACGCAGGGCACCGGTCCCACCGGCCGTGGTCCGCGCGCCGCATCCCGGCTGCGCTGGTCGCCTCGGTGATCCTCGTGGCGGCGGTCGCGGCGCTGGTCGACGTCATCGCCGTACGAGCGGGACGCCCGGCGGCGGCCTGGCGACGGCACCTGGCCGACGAACTGGCCGCCCGCTCCGTGGACGACGTGTGGCTGCTCATGGGAGCCGCCGTGGCCGCTGCCGTCGGCGTCTGGCTGATCGTCCTGGCCCTCACCCCCGGTCTGCGCCACTGGCTGCCACAGCGCTCCCCCACCGACTGCCCGCGGCTGCGGGCCTCCTTGGACCGCGACGGCGCCGCCGACCTGCTGCGTGACGCCGCGCTGCGGGTCCCCGGAGTCGGCGCGGCACGCATCCGGGTGCGCCGTCACCGCATCAAAGCACGCGCGGACGTCCGCTTCCGTGACCCCCGGCAGGTGAAGGAGGACCTCACCGCCGTCCTCGACGAGGAACGCGACCAGCTCGCCCTCGCCCGTCCTCCACGCATCGTCGTACGGGTGCGGCAATGCACCGGCTGACCGACAACCGCAGCACCGGGAGCCCGCCATGACGTCGCGATCCGCACTCAACCGCACTCTGCTGGCCCTCGCCGGACTGGTCCTGCTCGGCGGCGGACTGCTGGTCCTCTTCGCCGGGTTCGACCTCTACCGGCGACACGATCTGATCCCGCCCGCAGGCTGGCCCCTGATCACCCCGGACGACGTCCTGCTCGGCTCCGCCGACCGCGCCCGGTGGAGCGGCCAGGGCTGGTGGTGGTGGCCCGCGGTCATCGCCGCCCTCACCCTCGCCGCCCTGCTCGCCCTGTGGTGGCTGCTCGCCCAGCTGAGCCGACGCCGCCCCGGAGGGTTGCCCGTCGGCGGCACACCACCACAGGAGGGCGTCGAACTGCGCGACCGCGCGCTCAGCGACGCGATCGCGACCGAAGCCGGTGCCCTGCCGCGGGTCGAGCATGCGGCCGTACGCATCACCGGCCGACCCGCCCACCCCCGCACCCACGTCACGCTCACCCTCACCCCTGAGGGCGCGCCCGGCGCCACTCTCGGGGCCCTCTGCGAAGGCCCGCTCAGCACCGCTCGTCGGTCTACCGGCCTCCCTCACATGCCCACCGACGTCCGCCTGCAGGTCGCCCACCACAAAACACACCGCGTGGAGTAAAAGCCAGAACACCGAAACGCATCACGCCCCGGTCAGCCCCGAGCACATCCGCGCCGCCCGGAGCGGGACGGCGAGCGTCCGAGGACGTCGCCCAGGCGTCCGGCATGTCGATGCTCGGGACGCCGTTGCGCTTCGGCGTTTCTGCCACCGCTGATGTCGTGCCGGTGGCCCTGGCGACTCCGGCGCAGGCAACTCCTGGCCACCTCGGCCGTCCCTTGGAGGGCTGTTGTGCCACGCCCGAAGCTCGTCGGGCTCCTTTACGCTCTGGCGGCGCGCACCGCAGGCTGCTGCTATGGAGCGTCCCCGGAAGTCAGTGTGCTGCCCGGACTGGTGAGGGGCACGGCGGGCTGCGTCGGCGCCGTCGGACGATCAGGCGTAGCGTGAAGTGACGGATTTATGAGTGAACTGGTGCTACGGCGGGAGGACCTGGGAACGGACCTTGCACACCGCGTGAGCCCAGAGCACGCGCATGATCGCCCTGAGTCAGCAGATGAGGGCCTGGAGGAGTCCGACGCCGATCACAGCCTCGGCACCGGCGAGGGCACTGATCCCGGCATCGCTCTGACCGGAGCGCCCGCTGGGTTCTTCGCGGGCTGAGAGACGAAAGGCCACCCATGCCTCGATCCATGCGCGCGCTCGTAGCGGTAGAGGCCGGCGAGCCCGCCGATGTCCTGCGGCTGGAATCCCGGACGGTTGCCACTCCGGGCGCGGGTCAGGCGTTGATTCGTGTGAAGGCGACCCCGGTTCACGCGAGTGATCTGCACGTGCTGCGCGGCCGCTACGGCTTCTCCCCGGAGTTTCCTGCTGTCGGGGGCAAGATGGAGTGCGTGGGCCGTATCGCGGCCCTGGGTCCGGAAACCGAGGGGCTGAAGCTCGGTGAGCGCGTGGTGGCCGCCGCGGTCCCGGCTGTACCCGGGCCCCCTATGGCCGGCACTTGGCAGGAATACCTCGTAGCCGACACACGCAGGCTGCTGTCGGTCCCCGACCAGCTGAGCGACTCCAGCGCCTGCCAACTCGCCGTCAACCCGTTGACGGCGCTGCTCCTCGTGACGCGCGAACTCGACGTACAGCCGGGCGAATGGCTGTTGCAGACGGCCGCGGGCTCCACCGTCGGCCGGCTCGTCATCCAGCTGTCCCGGCATCTGGGGATTCGCACGATGAATGTCGTGCGGCGACGTGGTGCCGTCGAGGAGATCAAAGCGCTTGGTGGGGATGAGGTCATCTGCACAGAGGACGAAGACCTGGTGCAGCGTGTGACCGAGGCAGCGGGACCAGCCGGCGTGCGAAAGGCCATCGACTGTGTCGCGGGTCCCGTGGGTGCCCAGGTCTCCCAGGCGCTTGCTCCGGGAGGAGAGCTGGTGATCTACGGTGCGCTCTCCACCCACCGGCAGACCGAGCCGGCGGCGTTGACGATCCCGCTGCAGGCGCGCTCGGTCATCTACCAGGCCAAAGCAGTCCGTGGATTCTGGCTGAACCGCTGGTTCGGCACCGCCTCACCCGAGGACGCGCTGCACGCGCTGGCCCAGGTGCGCGATCTCGTCGCCGATGAGGTGCTGAGCATTCCCCAGGGCCGGCCGTTCCCGCTCGAACGCTTCGCAGAAGCCGTCGCGCTTGCCGAAGCACCCGCGCACGGCACCAAGCCACTGTTCGTCTTCGAAGACGGACAGGACGAAGGTGGTGGGTAGGAACCCGTGGACGTGGCCCGGGTGTGAACCCGCCTCAGCGTGCCCGATCCGCGCTGGCAGCCCTGCCCGGCCGACCTCGGCGGCCCGGACGGCAAGCGGATCAGCGAGTGAACAGCTCGGGGTTCTGGCGGACGAAATCGGCTACTCCTGCAGCGGAACGCCCGGTGACCTCTGCCATGCCGTCCGCCTGGCGGTCATAGCGGCCGGCCACGTGTAGACGAGCCATGGTGGAGATGTGCTGGAAGACATGGTCCGGCAGTCCCAGCGCCCCGAGATCATTGTCGAGCCATTCCTGCAATGGGACGTCGGTGTAGCCGACCGTGCGGTGCAAAGCGTCGGAAATCTCCGCGGCCAAAGCGGCGATGTCCTGTGATCTGGGACCGGTCAGCTCATAGATCCGGCCGATGTGCCGGGCCGGATCGGCCAGAATCTCCTCGACGACCGCGGCGACGTCACCGGCCGCGATCGGGGACGTTTTCGCCTTGCCGAAGGGCCACCTGATGGCGCCGTCCTTGGCGATCGACGAAAACGCGGTGTGGAAGAGCGGATTCTCCATGAAGACGGTGGGCCTGACCTGGACCACGGGCAGGCCTGACCAGTCGAGGACCTGCTCGATCAGCCACTGCTGACGATGCTGATGCGACTCGGAGCCGCTGGTGGCGTCCATCTCGGAGACGGTCAGTTGCGACATGTTCACGAACGCCTCCAGCCCTCCGTAGGCGCGCGCGACCGCGGCTGTGGTCACGGCGGCCAGCAGATACTGTGCCGACACGGCCATGCCGAAATACACCCGCCCGCAGCCGTCGAGGGCGTCGGCGACATCACCGGCACGCGTCAGATCTCCCACCACGACTTCGGCGCCCGTCGCGTGCAGCGCCTGAGCACGGTCGTCGTCCCGGCGCACCAGAGCACGGACCTGGAGGCCCCGGCGCCGAAGGCCTTGGACCACGGTCCTGCCGACGGCCCCGACGCTGCCCGCAGCACCGGTCACCAGAATGGGCCGCACGCCTGCTTCCGCGCTGTCGTCCACGGATGCAGCCTGCGGCCCGCACGACCAGGGCGCAACCGGGGTGACGTCCAGCCCCCAGACCACCCCGGGGAACGCTGCTCCTGAGACGATCGGATCCTCGCCGGCAGACATCAGGGTGTGTCCGTCCACGGCGACCGACGACATGCAGCTGCTGGCGAAGAGATCGGCATGCGTCCATGGCGTGGCCCGCCTGGCCCGCCGCCACTTCCGGGCACGCGGGGCAATGAGCCCGACGCATCCGCGGCAGACGCCGCAATTAAGGGGCTTCGAGCCCACCTCACACCGTGACACCAGAGAGATCACCCAAATACAATTCATATAACTATGCCCGCTATTGCAGGCAAAAGAGAGGTTCGACCATGGATGGTATTGCCGACATGGGAGGAACCCCAGGCTGGGGCCCCGTGCATCCGCCGAGACGGGATGAACCTGTCTTCGCAGAGTCCTGGGAGAGCCGGGCATTCGCGCTCGCGATCCTCTCGAACCGGGTGTCCGGGGGAAACCTGGACTCCTTCCGGCACGCGCTGGAGCGCCTGGACCGAGCGCACTACATCGACGACGGCTACTACGGGCGCTGGCTCAACGCCGGAGAGCTGAGACTCCTCGACAGCGCCGTCTTGGCACGTGGTGCGGTCGACGCCCGCGCCCGCAACCTCCGCGGCGAGCATGTGGAGGAGCCCCCGATCCTGGAGCCGGCCAAGCCCGACTACACACCGACCGCCGAGGGCACGCTACGCTCCGTCGACACCGCGCCCGCCTTCGCCGTCGGCGCGCGGGTGCGCGCCAAGGACATGTCGCCGTCCGGACACACGCGACTGCCGCGCTATGTGCGAGGGCATGTCGGCGCCGTCGACATCGTTCAGCCCGCCGGTGTGCTGCCGGACACCAATGCCCACTTCATGGGCGAAAACCCGCAGTACGTGTACTCGGTGCGGTTCGACTCGTACGAGTTGTGGGGCCCCGACGCCGAACCCTTCACCGTCACCGTGGACCTGTACGAGAGCTATCTGGAGACCACCGCATGACCACCACCGGCGGCTCTGACGAGGGCCCTTCCGTGGCGCTGCGCACCGAGGCGCTCGAACAGCTGCTCACCGAGCGCGGCCTGATCGACCCGAAGGCCATGGACGCGATCATCACCCGCTACGAGACGAGCGTGGGCCCACTCAACGGCGCCAAGGTCGTCGCCAGGGCGTGGACGGACCCCGACTACCGGCGGCGCCTGCTTGAGGACGGCACCACCGCCATCAAGGAACTCGGCTTCTCGGGACAGCAGGGCGAGCACATCGTCGTGGTCGAGAACACCCCGACCACCCACAACGTCGTGGTGTGCACGCTGTGCTCGTGCTACCCCTGGCCGGTCCTCGGCCTGCCGCCGGGCTGGTACAAGGACCCCGCCTACCGCGCGCGTATGGTCAGAGAACCGCGCACGGTGCTGGCCGAGATGGGACTCACGCTCGACGACGACGTGCAGATCATCGTCCGGGACTCCACCAGCGAGGTGCGCTGGCTCGTACTGCCCGAACGTCCGCCCGGCACCGAGCACCTCACAGAAGAAGAACTCGTGCCGCTGATCACCAGGGACGCGATGGTCGGCGTGGCCAAGGTGGCGGCACCGTGAGCACGCCGCTGGACACCGAGGGCCCGGCAGCGCCTCCCCGCTCCAACGGTGAGCTGGTGTTCGCCGAGCCGTGGGAAAGCCGTGCCTTCGGCATGGCCGTCGCCCTGTACGAGGCGGGCGTCTTCAGCTGGCCGGAATTCCAGACCGCGCTGATCGCCCGGATCACCGCCTGGACAGCCTCACGAGAACACGGCGAGCCATACCCCTACTACCGACTGTGGCTGGCCGCCCTGGAGGACGTACTCGCCGACCTCAGCGCCGTGTCCACGGACGAGGTCATCACACGTGCCCAAGCCCTGGCACAACGCTCCCCAGGCCACGACCACCGCGACCTCGCGCGTTGACTCCGGCACCTTCCGGACCGACTTCCCTGCCGGCGGATCGATCCTCTGAGGGGTTCGGGGCGAGCGGACGCAAAGGCTCCGCTCGGAGCCACCGAAGTCGAGTGGCAGGGGAGGCGGCGGCCCAGGATTGGCAGCAACGGGAGGTCGCCGTCGGCGTCACCAGGGGGCCAGGCTCGGAGCCAGACGGGATTACCGGCACAGTGATCGACACGGACGAGCTAGCAGAGCGGAACGCCGGGTTCGCCGACGGCGGATCATTCGCCGATCTCAAGCTCCTGCCCAGTGGCAGTCTGACGGTCATCGGATGCGTCGATCCGCGTGTCGACCCGTCGGACGTGCTCGGGCTCAAGCTCGGCGAGGCAGCGGTGATCCGCAACGTCGGAGGGCGGGTCACGCCCGCGACACTCCGGACGCTGGGAATGCTCTCCACGGTCGTGCGGGCCCGTACGGGCGGTTCTGGCCCGAGTGACACCCACTATGCGGTCCTGCACCACACTGACTGCGGGATCACGGACCTGGCCGCGTTCTCTGAGGTGCTGGCCGACTACTTCGAAGTTCCGGCCGGAGACCTGGATGCCAAGGCAGTCACCGACCCGGTCGCCGCCGTCCGCGTCGACGTCGAAACCCTCAAGCTGAAGCTTCGGGCCGGAGTCTTCGTCTCAGGGCTCGTGTACGACGTGGCCACCGGGCTCATCGACGTCGTCGTGCCTCCCGCGCGGGTGGAAGCATGACACCGCACGAGGCCCACGGCCGGCGCGACCGCCGTGGGCCCACGGCTTGTACCGGATTCCGCTTCCCCGGCCGGTCGTATCGGCAGGGAGGCGACTTCTGGCATGTGTGACGAGCATGGGCACTCAGCGGCCGAGGCGGCGTGGTCAGCGCCTCGCGTCGCGGAGGGACCGGCTGTCGACCCGGTGACGCTGCCCGAGGTCGACGAGGTCGGGGTCACAACGATGGTCGACAACACCTTCGACGCCCTGCTGGCCTCTGCCGAAGGCGTCACCCGGGCGTCGCCGGGTGCCGGGCCGACCGCCGCGCGGCAGTTCGCCGGCGGCGAGGCCCTCGCGAGGCTGCGCGCCGAGCACGGCTTCTCCGCCCTGGTCACCGTCCACAGCGGGAACGTGAGCAGCACGCTGCTGTTCGACTCCGGCGCATCGCCGGACGGGCTGGCGGTGAACGCCGAGCGGCTCGGCATCGATGCCGGGGCCTGCAGGGCGTCGTGCTCAGCCACGGACACTTCGACCACGCCGGCGGCTTCGACGGCCTGGCCCGGCTGCGCGGGCGCTCCGGCCTGCCGCTGACCGTCCACCCCGCGGTCCGGACCCGCCGCGTGGAACTGCCCGCCGGCCAGGGGCTGGAGAGATGCCCACGCTGTCACGGGGGCCCTGGAACGCGAGGGGTTCGAGGTGATCGAGCGGCGGCAGCCGTCGCTGCTGACCGGCGGCATCCTGATCACCGGCAAGGTGGGCCGCGTCACCGAGTTCGAGCACGGCATGCCGCGGGCACACCAAGCCTGGGACGGGAACGGCTGGCGACACGCCGCCCGTCATCGAAGACCAGGCACTCGTCATCCACGTACGCGGCCGGGGAGTTGTCGTCATCACCGGGTGCGGCCACGCCGGAGTCGTCAACATCATCCGGCACGCCATGAGGCTGACCGGCATCCGCAAACTGCTGGCCCTCATACGGCTTCGTCGGGACCCTGGTCTTCACCGTGCTCCTCGTCGTCTTCCTCCTCCCCGCACTGCACCAGCCCGCGTTCCATCCGGGCCTTTGGATCTTCAGCTTCCCCATAGCGGCGAGCACCGATTTCGCCATCCGCTGGATCCACGCGTCCACACGTCCCGGAGGGCCGATCCTCACCGGCATCCTCCTTACCGGTGTGACCTCGGCGCTGGGCCTGCTGGCCGCAGCCACCCTGCACCACCGCGCCCGGCGAACACTTCCCAGCTGACTTCCGCTCCGGTGGCGGAGAGACGCGCACGCCAGAGGAATCACCCCGAGCGCCCACCGGTCCGGCTGACCGGAAGGTGACAGCCCGCAGCCCCGGTATGCAACGTCATAGCCCATCACAAGATCAGCCCGCCGTGCAGGTCGTCTGCGAAGTCGGCCGTGTCCGTGAGTCCGAAGGCCACGCGCTGGAGCAGGAATCCGTGCAGGAGCCCCATCACCACGCGGGCTGCGCGGTCCGGGTCCATGGCGGCGGGCACCGTGCCCGCGGCCCGGCCGCGGCGCAGAGCGTCGGCGATAGTGGCGCGGACCTTTTCGAAGCCCTCCGCGGCCGGGCCGCGTACCTCGTCGTTGCGCAGCACCTCCGCCCACGTCTGCACGACGCAGCGCAGCAGTTCCTCCACTGCGACCTCGTGCCCCGCCGCGTCCTGCACCGTCTCGCCGCTGATGGTGCCGAGCGCGGCGGCCACCAGTTCCACGACGGACGGGGCGTCCGCGCTCTCGGCCAGCCGCTCAACCGGTTCGAAGATCAGCCGGAACGCGTCGCCCGCGATAGCGAGGATGATCTCCTCCTTGCTGGTGAAGTAGCGGTAAGGCGCGCCGGCCGAGACGCCTGCCTCCGCGGCGATGTCCGGCATGGAGGTCTGGTGGAACCCGTCGCGGGCGAAGCAGCGCCGGGCTGCGGCGACGATCTCCGCACGCTTCGCCTCGCGGCGCTCGGCTGTGATGCGCGGCATGGTCGCCTCCTTCATCGTGAATGAACATTCATCTTGACAGCTCTGCCGTCCCGGGAAGACCCTAAAAGTGAACGGTCATTTACGGAAGCGGGCCACTCCACGGACTCCCGGAGAGGAGATCCACTGATGAACACCGAGCTGAGCATCGGCGTCTACGCCTACGAGCACACCGAGGCACTGTTCGACGGCCGGGTCACGGTCGACGGGGCGGACGCGACGTTCGAGACGGCACCGCTCGTGTCGGACATCTTCCGCCGCGCCGTCGAGGGACACTACGACCTCGCCGAGTTCGGTCTCACCTACTTCCTGCGCACCTTCGACCTCGACGACACGCCGTTCCTGGCGCTGCCGATCCTGCCGAACCGCAACTTCCGCCACTCGGCGATCTTCGTGAACACCGCCGGCGGGATCGTGAAGCCGCAGGACCTGGCCGGCAGGACCGTCGGCGAGTTCGCTCTCTACGGCCACGATGCCGGGATCTGGCCGAAGGGCATCCTGGCCGACGAGTACGGCGTGACCCCCGACCAGTGCCGCTGGGTGATCGGCGGCACCAACCACCCCATCCCCGCCTTCGACTGGGTCCCGCAGCCCGTCCCGGACGGCGTCGACGTGCGCCACGCGGAGGACGGCCAGACCCTGGGAGCCATGCTCGAATCCGGCGAGATCGACGCACTGATCTCCGTCGACGTACCGCAGGCCGTGCTGGACGGCTCGCCGAAGGTCGCCCGCCTGTTCCCCGACTACGAGGCCGTGGAGCGCGACTACTACCGCCGCACCGGGATCTTCCCCCCGATGCACATCATCGCGATCCGCAGGGAACTGGCACTTCGGCCGGGCCTCGCACGGGCCGTGTACGACGCCTTCACGCAAGCCAAGGCACTCGCCGAGCGCAAGTACCTCGACGACGCCACCAAGCAGCACATGAGCCTCATCACGCCGTGGTTCAGCACGCTGTTCGAGCAGAACCGTCAGCTGCTCGGCGACGACTGGTGGCCCTACGGCGTCGCCGCGAACCGCAAGGCCATCGACACCTTCTTGCGCTACCACCACGAGCAGGGTGTGTCGAAGCGAAAGCTGACATGCGAGGACATATTCGTGCCGGAACTCCTCGACACCTGAGTCGAGCGGCAACGGCGTTTCGGGCTCATCGATCCGAGAAGGCGAGACTGCCCGTCGTCACGGCCACCTGCCGACTGGCTATGACCAGCACTTTCGCAACAGGCCCTGCGGTACCCCGATGGCGGTGGGCTGACGGCCGAGGAACGGGCTCGGCGTGAGCAAGTCCGGCTCGCAGCCGCCGATCTGATCGAGGCCGGAGCCGGCGACCGGGAGGTGGCCCGACGGTTCAGGGTGACCCCGGATGTCGGCGAACCGCCGGCGGCAGACATTGGCCTCAGGAGGTCGGCAGGCCCTGGCCGCCAAGGGCCCCGGCAGTGCCTGTTGCAAGCTCGACCCGGAAGAACTGCGCGTACTGGAGGCGGTGTTGGATGCCGGCCCCGGCCGCCTCCGACTGGCCCCACCAGCGCTGGACGCCGGCCCGGATTTCGCCGAGATCGTGCGCCGCCGGTTCGGCGTCGAGTACACGGCTACCTCACCAGCCAGGTCAAGCAGGTGACCACGGCCACAGACTGCCCGGTGGGCGCCACGACGATGTCGGTGAACTCCTTCCCCTTGACGTGCTCCCTGGCCTAAAGTCCAGGGATTCCGGCCTGGGTCGTCTGACCCTTCCGGGGGCTTCCTGCTTCACCGCGCTGCGCGGGCACGTGTGCCCGTCTTACCGGCGCTCCACAAGCGTTTAGCGTCTCCGCCCGTGCGGCGGCGACGATACGGCGTCCTTCGAAGAGGACGTTGCGGGCTGCGTT